>NZ_JBFAAI010000045.1:0-52250 GCF_040639655.1 Actinoplanes sp. NPDC023801
CTGGTTCTGTCGGGTCTGCGGCCGGGGGGGGGCCGCGGTCCCGGGCTGGGCCGTGGGTGGGGTCGCGCGGGGGGCGTTCAGCGGTATCCCCCCTCGGAGTCGTTCGGCGGCAGGGCACCCCCCGGGCCCCCGGCGGGCACAAGCGCCCTGGTCATGGCGGTCCGCACCGCAGCCTCAGCGGCCGGACCGGGGATCGCGCTCATCGGGCCGCGGCTTCCGGTGCGGCACTCGCGGTCAGGCGCAGGAACATCTCCTCGAGGCCGCCGGCACCCGCCGGCCGCAACTCCAGGAGCACGACGCCGGCCGCCGCGGCCGCCTGCCCGACCGTCTCCGGATCCGACGGCACCAGGACGCTCCCGTCGGCCGACCGCGTGCCGGTCAGGCCCATCCGCTGCAGGAGGGCGTCGAGCGCCGCGGGGTCGGTGGTCCGCACCATCGTGCCGGCGGCGCCGAGCAGTGCCTCCTTGTCGCCCTGCGTCAGAATCCGCCCGTTGCCGATCACCACGAGCCGGTCGGCGACGACCTCGACCTCCCGGAGCAGGTGCGAGGAGAGCAGGACCGTGCCGCCGCGGTCGGCGAACCCCCGCAGCAGGCCGCGCATCCAGTGGATGCCCTCCGGGTCCAGCCCGTTGGCCGGCTCGTCGAGGATCAGCACCGCGGGGTCACCGATCATCGCGTACGCCAGGCCCAGCCGCTGCCGCATGCCGAGCGAGTACGCCCGCACCCGCCGTTTCGCCGCCGTGCTGTCCAGCCCCACCCGGGCCAGCCGGTCGGGCACCCGGCCGGTGTCCAGCCCCATGGTGATCGCGGCGAGGGCCAGTACCTCCCGCCCGGTCCGCCCGGCATGCTGTGCCGACGCGTCGAGCAGCACTCCCACGTGCCGCCCCGGATTGCCGAGCCGCCGGTACGGCACGCCGCTCACGGTGGCGCGGCCGGAGGTCGGCGGGGTGAGACCGCAGATCATCCGCAACGTGGTGGACTTACCGGCGCCGTTGGGCCCGAGGAAGCCGGTCACCGTACCCGGCTCACAGGTGAACGACACGCCATCGACGGCGCGCTGGGCTCCGTACGCCTTGGTGAGGTTCTCGACCGTAATCATGCACTCAGCGTGAGTGAGAAGTGATGGCCGCCGCGTCGGCCGGGAGTCGATGCCGGCAAACCTTGGTCTATGCCGGAGTAGCGACTTTGGTCGGTATCGGGCGGTGGCCGCCCGCCCGTAAAGTCGATCCCGTGGAAGCGTCGTTGCCGGAGTACCGCTGGTTGTGGCCGTCCGCGCTGGCCGCGGACCCGGCCGGGCCGCTGACCGCGCGCCGCTCGACGCGCGACTGGGTGGTCGACGCGATCTGCTTCCTGCTCGGCATGGGCTGCGTCGTCCTGGTCACCGCGGAGTCGCTCGACGCGGCCTCGCCGACGACTGAGGCCTGGGGCCAGGCCCCGCACTGGTTGATCATCCTCGACGCGGTGGCCAGCGCGGTCGCGGCCGTCGCGCTCTGGTGGCGGCGCCGCTTCCTGGCGGTGCTCGCGCTCTATCTGTTGCTGCTGGCGACGTTCTCCATGGCCAGCGGTGTGACCCTGCTGATCGTCGTGTTCACCGTCGCTGTGCACCGGAGATTCACCGTGCTGGCGGGCTATGTGATCGTCGTCATCGCCGCCAATGCCGTCTTCCCTGCCGCGCGCCCGGAGTCCGGCATGACCTATTGGGAGGCGTTCGGCTGGGGTTCGGCGGTGACGGTGATCGCGGCCCTGTGGGGGATGCTCGTGCGCGGTCGCCGCCAGCTGATCGTCACCTGGCGTGACCGGGCCGAACGGGCCGAGTCCGAGCAGCGGCTGCGCATCGCCCAGGCCCGCGTCCTGGAACGGACCCGGATCGCCCGGGAGATGCACGACGTCCTCGCCCACCGCATCTCGCTGCTCAGCCTGCACGCCGGCGCGCTCGAGTTCCGGCCAGGGGCGCCACCGGAGGAGATCGCCGGGGCCGCGGCGGTCGTGCGATCCAGTGCGCACCAGGCGCTGCAGGACCTGCGGGCGGTGATCGGAGTGCTGCGCACCGGGCAACCGGAGGACGAGCAGACACCGGAGCGACCACAGCCGACGCTGAGTGCGCTGCCCGCGCTGGCCGACGAGTCCCGCTCGGCCGGCATCAAGGTCCGGCTGGAGATCAGCCCGGAACCCGAGACGGTACCGGCCACCACCGGGCGTGCGGCGTACCGGATCATCCAGGAAGGTCTGACGAATGCGCGCAAGCATGCGCCCGGAGCCGCCGTGCGGGTCGCGGTCGGCGGAGCGGCCGGTGACGGCTTGACCATCGAGGTCCGTAACCCGATGCCGGTCTCCATGCCGGCCAGGCCGATCCCCGGCACCGGCATGGGGCTGATCGGCCTCGCGGAGCGCGCCCTGCTGGCCGGAGGACACCTCGAGCACGGCCGGACCGGTGACGAGTTCGTCGTCAGCGCGTGGCTGCCATGGCCGGCATGAGCCCGGTACGGGTGCTCATCGTCGATGACGACGCACTGGTCCGAGCCGGACTTTCCATGATCCTCTCCGGGGACGACGAGGTGAGCGTCGTCGGCCAGGCAACGGACGGATCAGAGGTGCCGGAGGCGGTCTCGAGGCTCCAGCCCGACGTCGTGCTCATGGACATCCGGATGCCCGGCGTCGACGGCCTCGCCGCCACCGAGGCGCTGCGACGCCGGCCCGGTGCGCCCGAGGTGCTGGTACTCACCACCTTCGACGCCGACGAGTTCGTGCTGCGTGCGTTACGGGCCGGAGCCAGCGGTTTCCTGCTCAAGGACACGCCGCCCGGTCAGATCCGGGACGCCGTGCTGCGCGTCGCCCATGGTGAGGCGACCCTGTCGCCCAGCATCACCCGCCAGTTGATCGCCCACGTCGCGGCGGGTGCCCCGCCCGAGCGGGGCCATGCCGGGCAGCTGCTCGACAGGTTGAGCGTCCGCGAGCGGGAGGTGGCACTCGCCATTGCGCAGGGCCGCTCCAACGCGGAGATCTCCGGTCAGTTGCACATGTCGGTCGCGACGGTGAAAGCCCACGTCTCCCGGGTGCTAACCAAGCTCGACCTCAACAACCGGGTGCAGGTGGCGCTGCTCGTCCACGACGCCGGACTGGCCTGAGCCGGCTGTCGCACAGCCGCGGGCCGGTGCCGGCGATGGCAGCGGTGGTGTGCAGCTACGGGTTGGTGCCGGGGACGGCAGCGGTGGTGTCCAGCTGCGGGCCGGTGCCGGTGCCGGCCGGGGCCAGGTCGCGCGGCGACGGCCGGGCCCGCCGTCGTGTGCGGTGACGCAGGGCGGGCCCGGGTGCGCGCCGGCGGACGAGGGGAGGGGACGGTCAGCTCAGGGTCTGGGTGAGCTCGTTGCGGTCCCCGGTGACGACGACCCGGCCGTGGGCGCCGTTGACGATGGGCAGGTACGGCGCCACGTGCCCGCACTCGACGTCGGCAATGATCGGCACACCCAGACCACCGAGCGCGTCCAGCACCGCGTCCCGCTGGCTGAAGTCGCCCGTCGCGGGTGCGGCGGTGCGGCCCACCAGCACCGCGTTGGCGTGGTCGAAGAAGCCGTTGAGCCGCATGCCGTGCAGATTGCGGCAGATCGTCGCCGCGTCGTCGCCGGCCGCCTCGACGTAGACCAGCAGCCCGTCCGGGGCGTGCCGGCGGGCGAAGTCCGACACGTCGGCGTACCGGGTCCCGGCCAGGTTGCACAGGGTCTCGATGCAGCCGCCGATCAGCCGGCCCTCGACCTCGACGTCGCCGGGACCGTCCAGCCTGCTCCAGCGGCCCTCGGCGTCCAGGACGAACTCGTCGACCCCGGGGTTCGTCCGGTAGTCGGCCCAGCCCTTGTCCCGGTAACGGCCCGGGGACACCTGGGTGAAGGTCTCACCCGGCGGCAGGGCGACCATGTCGAGCCAGGAAAGAAGACCCGCCGGCGGCCGGTACGGGGTGTCCATCAGGTTGTTGCCATGCACCGTCGCCACCCCGGTGAGCAGCGAGAACGGTGTAATGACCGTCGACATGTCGGAGTAGCCGACGAGCCAGGTCGGCTCGGCCGCGCCCAGGGCGTCCCAGTCGAGCAGCGGCAGCAGGTCGATCGCCGTCTCGCCGCCCCACGGCGGCACGACCGCCTTGATCGCCGGATCGGCCAGCATCGAGGACAGCTCGGCCGCACGTTCGGCGGCGGGCGCGCTCACATGCCGGGTGCCGTCCATGCAGTCGCCGACGACAACCTCGTAACCGCGTTCGCGTACGACATCGATCGCGACCTTCAGCCGTTCCTGCATGCTGCCGTCGACCCCGCTCGACGGTGAGGTGACGCCGACGCGGTCACCGGGGCGCAGCGGGGCCGGATACCTGATGGTCATACCGGGATCCTGGCACGGCCGCTTCGCCGCGATCCGGACCGGGGCCGCCGTGGACCGAACCGGCACCGCCGCTCGGCCAGGGCTGTGCTGTCGACCAGGCTGCGCTATTCGAACAGGGAGTGGTCGCGGCCGCCCTCGGCCCGGGCGCGAGCCCGGCGACGCAGCTGGATCACCACAGCGTCGACGGCCGCGGCGACGGCCCACGCCGCGAGCAGCCAGCCGGGTACGGTCCAGCCCGACCGGAACAGCAGCACGGACAGGATCGTGCACACCACCAGGCCGAACAGCGCGAGGACGAGGCGCAGGTTCAGCGGGCTGTAGGGCTCCTCGACGGTGCCGCGACGGCCGCGGGGTTGCGGTGCGAGTGGCATCCCGGCAATCTACCCGGCCCTCCGGCGGCGAAACGGCGGGCGTCGTAATCGCTAGATCAATTGCTGGCTCCGGCTCGATCTCCATTCATGATCGACATTTTCCTATATCGTCAACGCGCTGTGAGGGCCATGATGGAGGCCGGTCATCGATTCATCGTCGATTCGACACGGGAGGCGCCATGTCCCAACCGGAAAGGAAGCTCGGCACGTGGCCGATCTTCATCATCGCGGTCTCCGCGATGACCCCGCTCACCGTAGTCGCCGGAGCCCTGCCGCTCGGCTACGGCCAGGTGGAAGAAAAGGGCATTCCGGTGGCGTACATGCTGGTCGCCGCCGTTCTCGGGATCTTCGCGGTCGGGCTGGCCGCGATGGCCAGGCACGTCCCGAACAGCGGCGCCTTCTACGCGTACGCATCGATCGGTATCTCTCGTCCCGTCGGTGTGGGCACCGCCTTCGTGGCACTGCTGGCCTACAACGCGATGCAGATCGGTCTCTACGGCGCATTCGGGGTGGCCACGCACAACGCTTTGGCGATCTTCGGTGTCGAGATCTCGTGGATCATCTGCGCGTTGATCGGATGGGCCGTGATCGCGATTCTCGGCCGCCTCGACATTGATCTCAACGCGCGTATTCTGACCGTCCTGGTCTGCGCCGAGTTGCTCATCGTCCTGATCTTCGACGCCGTCATGATCGGTAATCCGGCCGGCGGAACTGTCACCTTCGCCACCCTCAATCCCGCGCTGATCGCCACCGCCGGTGGTGTGTCGTTGCTGGTCGCCGCGATCGCCGGCATGGTCGGTTTCGAGGCGCCGCTCGTCTACGCTGCCGAGGCCCGCGACCCGCGCCGGACGATCGCCCGCGCCATCGGTTACACACTGCTGGTCGCGGCGGTGCTCTACGGCGGTACGGCGTGGGCCATGTCGGTCGTCGCCGGGCCCGACAACATCGTCGCGGTCGCCGGGGAGCACCTCTCCGACCTGTTCTTCTTCCTGCCCGAGCCCTATCTGCCGAAGGTCGTCCTCGACATCGGTCAGATCTTCTTCGCCACCAGCCTGTTCGCCGCGATGCTCGCCTTCCACCACACCGTCGCCCGCTACGCGCTGACCGTGGCCCGCGAAGGCGTACTCCCCGCCGGGCTGGCCCGGACCCGCGGCGGCGTCCCGGTTGCGGCATCCGTCGCCCAGTCCGCGCTGGCCGCGGTCGTGCTGGTGATCTTCGCGATCGGGGTGTGGAACCCGACGACCGACCTCTTCTTCTTCGGCACCGTCTCGGGCGGCCTGGGCGTGCTGGTCCTGATGACCATCGCGGCCGTCGCGGTGATCCGGTTCTTCCGCCGCGGCCCGCTCGGCGAGACCCGATGGCGGCGTGCGATCGCACCCTGGATCTCGGCCGTCTTCCTCTCGCTGGTGCTGCTGGTCACGATCGCCTTCTTCGGCGAGCTCCTCGACACCGACAACCCCGCGAAGATCTGGTCGCCGATCCTGGCTTTCCTGCTGGCTCTGGTGGCCGGCATCGTCTGGGGTCGCAAACTGCGCCGCGAACGCCCCGACGTCTTCGCCGTCATCGGCACCGGCCGTCCGCCGCTGGCTCCCGGCGAGGCGCCCCCGCCGGTGGTCACCGACGGCGCGGCAGTCCCCGGCCCGCCGAGCCTGAAAGTACCCGGAAGCCCGTCCGCCCCGATCGAGACAGACAGTGCCCCGCCCGCATCGAGCATCCCGTCGAAGCCGGTCGGGGATGACGACGGTCTCTCGGAGCCGGACCGATCCGGGACCCGGTCTCATCCGGACCGGCCCGGGACCCCGTCGGAACCGGGCGGGGAGAGCGATACCGGGTCCACGCCGGTCGCACCGACCGGCGATGTCGCACCGACGAGTGGTGTCGCATCAAAAGGTGGTGTCGCACCGGCCGGCGGTGTCGGACCGACCACCGGCATCGGCACGACCACAGGCATTGCCGCCGACGGCTCCACCGCGGCGGCGGCCGGGAACGACGCGGCCATAGGGGCAGCCGGGAACCAAGCGGCCGCAGCGGCAGCCGGGAACGACGCGGCCACGGCGGCAGCCGGGAACGACGCGGCCACCGCGGCCACCGGCGCCGGCGAGGCGTCGGATGTTGCTTCCGGCACAACCGGCGACGCGGGTACGTCTGAAGCGGCGCCCAACGCTGCTCCGGCACCCAGGCAACGCACCCCCACCAGGCGGGGCACCGGCCGCCCGGCCGCTGATCCACCAGTTCCGGGAGCCACCGGAGACCAGGCCGCTGGTCCATCGGCTCAGGGACCCATGGGAAACCAGTCGGCCAATGGCGCCGCCGAGACCACACTCAGGCCGGGAGCACCCGCGGGTGGTCCGGCGGGGGAGAGGCCGCCCACGGCGGAACCGGCGGCGACCGACCCGACTGCGGAAAGCACCCCGGCAGCGCGCGCACGGACCAGCCGTCGCCCGGCGCCGCGCCCACGCAGCCCGCAACCGACGGATACCAGCGCCACCGCCGACCCTGAGAAGTCAGAGGGCTGAGGGGGCGCTCGGCCGCGGACATCCGGTGGCTGAGGGGTGCGTCGAGTGGACGTCTGACGGTTGAACGGGTTGCCGCGTCGGGATCGTCGGCGTGGATTGGCTGCGCCGTGCAGGGATTGTGTGGGAGGTGGAGGGGCCCTGCCGCGCTGGGATTGTCCGGGGTTGAAGAGGCCTGTCGCGCCGGAATCGTCTGAGGTTGGGAAGGGCGTCGACCCGGAAACGTCCGACGGCTGAAGTCATCGCCGCGCCGGGAGTCTGCGCTGAAGCGGGGTGCTCGGCCGCGGATCTGCCCTCGCCGGGAGCCGTCATCCGCGTTGCCGACCAAGGCCAGGGGGCGACCCGTTGCCGGGAGCCGCTGCCGATGCGCCGTCGTCGGCACGGGGCGACTCCGGCTGGGCGTCCGGGCCTGCTTGCGCGGCGGCGATGATCGGCCTGCTTGCACGACGGCGCTGATGGGCCTGGTTGCGCGGCGGGCGGCGTACCCGCGCGGCAGGGTTGAGCAGGGCGGGGGCCGCCTGCGGCGACCCCCGCGTGGTGGTCAGTTCCCGGTGCGCTGCTGATCGTTGGAGGAAGCGGAGGAGGCCCGGAGGCTGCCCGCGTGTGCCTTCAGCGACGGGTCGCGCGACGACTTGATCAGGCTGGCGACCGTGGTGATGATCAGGATGCCGATGATCACCGCGAGGGAGACCGGCGTGGCGACCTCGGGGACCGACTCGCTGATGTCCTTGTGGGCCCAGTGCAGCACCAGTTTGACGCCGATGAACGCGAGGATCAGCGACAGACCCGTGGAGAGGTAGACGAGGCGGTCGAGCAGTCCCTTGACCAGGAAGAACAGGGCGCGCAGGCCGAGCAGGGCGAAGGCGTTGGCGACGAACACGATGTACGCCGACTCGGTCACGCCGAAGACCGCGGGGATGGAATCGAGGGCGAACAGCAGGTCGGTGCCGCCGATGGCGAGCAGCACCAGGAACAGTGGGGTGACCATGCGTTTGCCGTCGATTCGCGTGATCATCTTGCCCTCGACATAGTCCTCGGTCACGGGCAGGAACCGGCGGCCGGCCTTG
This sequence comes from Actinoplanes sp. NPDC023801, assembly GCF_040639655.1. Lineage (NCBI taxonomy): Bacteria > Bacillati > Actinomycetota > Actinomycetes > Micromonosporales > Micromonosporaceae > Actinoplanes > Actinoplanes sp. NPDC023801. Next base: position 8,320 of record NZ_JBFAAI010000045.1, read on the forward strand.
ACGAGCGCGTTCTCGCCGACGTCGGGATCCTCGTCGCGATGCCGGAAGAGCTGCACCGCGGTGTAGAGCAGGATCAGGCCGAAGACGAGGAACATGAAGGAGAAGGCGCTGAGCAGGGCGGCGCCGAGCACGATGAAGATCACCCGGAGGATCAGCGCGATGATGATGCCGAAGGTGAGGACCTCCTGCTGATATCGCTCGGGCACCGCGAACGTGGTCATGATGATGACGAAGACGAACAGGTTGTCGACGGACAGGCTCTTCTCGACGATGTACCCGGCGAAGTACTCGGTTCCGAAGCCCCAGCCGTACACACTCCCGAAGACGACGCCGAACGCGATCGCGACGGCGATGTAGAAGATCGACCAACCGGCGGCTTCGCGGAAGCCGACTACGTGTGGACGGAGCACCCCGAGAGTCAAATCGAGGGCGAGCAGGGCGACGATGACACCGACGGTGACGATCCACCCGAGCGCGGAGACCTCAAGCATGCCTCACAGGATCTCCAAGAAATCTGCAAACATCCTGAGAAGTGGCCTTATACAACCTGGAAAGAGCGCTTGGCGAGGCCCATCCAGAAGCCGTCGATCGGCTGTGCGGGCGCCTGACTCGGGTCCTGTGATGCACCGAGAGTGAGGAACATCGGGGCGAAGTGCTCGATGGTCGGATGCGCGTACGGCATGCCGGGAGCGCGCCCACGGAAGTCGGCGAGTTCGTCGACGGCACCGCGGGCCAGTGTCTCGGCGGTCCAGGCGTCGAACTCGCGCGACCAGCCGGGAGCGCTCGCCTCGGGGCGCCAGTCGCGCAGGAACGGCAGGCCGTGGGTGGTGAACCCGGAGCCGATGATGAGCACGTCCTCCTCACGCAGCGGGGCCAGCCGGCGGCCCAGGTCGAGCAGTGCGTCGGGCTCGAGGGTGGGAAGTGACATCTGCAGGACGGGGATGTCGGCGTCCGGGTACATGACGGTGAGCGGCACATACGCCCCGTGATCAAGGCCTCGCGTGGTGCGGGCCACGGTCTGGTGGTCCGGCATCAGGGCGGCGACCCGGTCGGCCAGGCCGGGAGCGCCGGGCGCGGTGTATCGGACCTCGTAGTACCGCTGGGCGAACCCGCCGAAGTCGTAGACCAGCGGCACCGGCGAGGTGGCGCCGAGCATCAGCGGCGCGGATTCCCAGTGGGCCGACGCGACAAGGATCGCTTTCGGTCGCGGCAGGGCGGCGGCAAGCTCCTGCAGTTGCGCCACCCAGGTGGGGTCGTCGACCAGGGGAGGTGCTCCGTGGCTGAGGAAGAGGGCGGGCATCGACATGGCTGCCTCCGTTGAAGCTTCAAGTATTTCTGCCTCGAGCGTACGCCGATTTAGTTGTAGCCGCAACTAAACCCGGTATTGACGCGGACGTGGCCGCGTAATTACATCGGAACCAGGCCCGGACCCAGCGTCGCCGGTCCATTACCGCTGGGTGACCAAGGTGAAGGGACCGCGCATGACCCCTCGAGGCGGCGATGCGCTCCGTCAGCGTTGCCGGAGCGATCGCCGCCTCGCGGCAGGGCTGGAGCCCTGATGGCGAACGCCCGGGTAAACCCTCTGGTTCCCCGGGGCAGTTCGGCCGAACGGCCCTTCGACGTCGTGGTCACCCCGGAGAACGCCGGCTGGGACTACAGCGGCCTGCGGGTCGTTCATCTGCCCGTCGGCGGACGGGTCCGGTTCCCCACCGGGTGTGACGAGATGCTGGTCGTGCCGCTGGTCGGCGGCTGCGACGTGGCCTGCGACGACGAGCGGCTCACCCTGACCGGCCGTCGCTCGGTCTTCTCCCGGGTCACCGACTTCGCGTACCTGCCACGCGGAACCCAGGTGACCCTGCGGGCCCCGAACGGGGGACGGTTCGCGCTGCCCACCGCCCGTGCCGCCCGGACCCTGCCGTTCCGTTACGGCGCCGCCGAGGACGTCCCGGTCGAGCTGTGCGGTGCCGGCCAGGCCAGCCGCCAGGTCAACAACCTGTGCACCCCCGACTCGTTCGAGACCGACCGGCTGATCGCCTGTGAGGTGCTCACCCCGGGCGGCAACTGGTCGTCGTACCCGCCGCACAAGCACGACGAGCAGGCCGACGGCGAATGCAGCCTCGAGGAGATCTGCTACTTCGAGGTGGCGGCGTCCCCGGCCGGTGGGCACGGCTGCGGCTACCAGCGCGTCTACGGGCACCCGGACCGCCCCATCGACGTCTGCGCCGAGGTGCGCAGCGGTGACGTCGTGCTCGTCCCGTACGGCTGGCACGGCCCCGCGATGGCCGCTCCCGGCTACGACCTGTACCACCTGACCGTGATGGCCGGCCCCGGGGAACGGCGCTGGCTGGTCCGCGACGACCCGGCGCACGGCTGGGTGCGGGGACGCTGGGCCGCCGAACGGGTCGACTCCCGGCTGCCCCTTACCTCAGTGCGCGAAAAGAGGCGGTAGTGCGCGGGAGGTGGCAAGGGTGAAGCAGCGTCTCACCGTCGGTCAGGCCGTAGTGCGTTTCCTGGCCTGCCAGTGGACCGAACGCGACGGTGTCGAGCAGCGGGCGGTCGCCGGGTTCCTAGGGGTCATGGGGCACGGCAATGTGGCCGGAATCGGTCAGGCGCTGCTGCAGGCTCAGCGCACCGGATCGCCCGACATGCCGTTCCGGGTGGCCCGCAACGAGCAGGGAATGGTGCACACGGCCGTCGGGTACGCCCGGATGCGCAACCGCCTGTCGGCGATGGCCTGCACCGCCTCCATCGGTCCCGGATCGACGAACATGCTCACCGGGGCGGCCCTGGCCACGGTCAGCCGGCTCCCGGTCCTGCTGCTGCCGTCGGACGGCTTCGCGTCCCGGCTCAGCAGCCCGGCCCTGCAGGAACTCGAGGATCCGCGAGCCGGCGACGTCTCGGTCAACGACGCGTTCCGGCCGCTCTCCCGGTTCTTCGACCGCATCCAGCGGGCCGAGCAGTTGCCGTCCGCACTGCTCGGGGCGATGCGGGTGCTGACGGATCCGGCGGAGACGGGTGCGGTCACGCTCTGCTTACCCCAGGATCTGCAGGCCGAGGCGTACGACTACCCGGACGAGCTGTTCGCGAAGCGGGTCTGGCACGTGCCCCGGCAGGTGCCAGACCCGCTCGCGGTGGAACGGGCGGCCGCGGTGATCCGCGGTGCGCACCGGCCGCTGATCATCGCCGGTGGGGGAGTGATCTACTCGGAGGCGTCGGCCGCCCTGGACCGGTTCGCCCGCGAGACCGGCATCCCGGTCGCCGACACCCAGGCCGGCAAGGGCGCGCTCGACTGGGATCATCCGAACTCCGTCGGCGGGGTGGGCGCGACCGGCAACCCGGTGGCGAACCGGCTGGCCCGCAACGCCGACGTGGTGATCGGTGTCGGCACCCGCTACACCGACTTCACGACCGCGTCGCACACCGCCTTCCAACGGCCGGACGTCCGATTCGTGAACCTCAACGTGACCGGGTTCGATGCCGGGAAGCTGTCCGCGTCGCCGCTGGTCGGTGACGCCCGCGCGGGCTTGAACGCGCTGCTCCCGGCCCTGCACGGGCGCCGTTTCGCCACCGACTTCTCGGACGACGTGGCGGCGTGGAGGGTGGCGGTCGAACACGCGTATGGTGGCCGGGGCACGCCCGGCGAACTCCCCACCCAGGCCGAGGTGATCGGGGTGGTGAACGAGGCCTGCGGGGCCCGTGACGTGGTGGTGCAATCGGCCGGCAGCCTGCCCGGCGACCTGCAGCGGCTGTGGCGGGCCCGCGACCCGAAGCAGTACCACGTGGAGCACGGCTACTCGTGCCCCGGTTTCGAGATCGCCGGCGCTCTCGGTATCAAACTGGCCGAACCCGGCCGGGAGGTGTTCGCGCTGATCGGCGACGGCTCGTACCTGACCATGGCGCAGGAGATCGTTACCGCGATCGCGGAGGATCTGAAGCTGATCGTCGTCCTGCTGCAGAACCACGGGCCGGCGTCGATCAGCGCGCTGTCCGAACAGGTGGGTTCGCAGCGGTTCGGCGCCGGCCACCGGTACCGCAACCAGCGCAGCGGCGACTACGACGGTGCGCGTCTGACGGTCGACCTGGCCGCCAACGCCGAGAGCCTGGGCGCCGCGGTGGTCCGCTGCCGCGGCATCGCCGACCTGGTCGAAGGACTGAAACAAGCGCGCGAGTCCGACCGGCTCACCGTGCTGCACATCGAAACCGACCCGGAGCCGTCGGCACCCGCGCCGGAGTCCTGGTGGGAAGTGCCGGTCGCCGAGGTCGCCACCCTGCACAGCACCCGCAGCGCCCGCGCCGAACACCTCGCCGGCAAACGCGACCAGCGCCACCACCTGCGACCGGGCGGGGTGTGAGACGAAGGCGGTGGCATGATCGACGGATGTCAGTGACCGCCGCATGCCGCCGGATCAGCGCGGAGATCGCGCGTGACCCCCGCTATGCGCACACCAGCCACCTACGGGTGCAGGCCGAGGGTTCCGTGGTGTTCGACGAGCACTACCGCGGACCGGCGACGGCCAACGTGTTCTCGGTGTCCAAGACGGTGCTCGCCACCGTCGCCGGCATCGCTGCCCGGCAGGGACTGCTGCCCGATCTGGACACGCCGGTGCTGCCCGGGCAGACGTGGCGGCATCTGCTGACCATGACGCGCGGTGCGGTGACCGAGTCCCCATGGGACACCGACACGGTCGTTGCCGGGCCGGACGGCAGCGCCGCGACGTTCGCCCGGGCCCCGCGTGTGCAGGAGCCGGGCACCACCTTCCGGTACGACGACGGGGCGTACCAGCTGCTCTCCGCCGCGCTCACCGGGGTACTCGGCATGCCGGTCGCCCGTTACGCCGCCGAGCACCTGTTCGCGCCGCTCGGGATCGAGGACGCGGTCTGGTGGCACGATCACGACGGACTCACCTACGGGTTCGCGCATCTGTTCCTGTCCGCCGATTCGCTCGGGCGGCTCGGGGAGCAGTGGCGTACCGGCACCCTGATGGACCCGGCGTTCCGGGCGGAGATGATGCGCGCACACACGCCGGGCGGGCCGCCGGAGGGCCTCGGCTACGGCTACGGGATCTGGGTGGCCGACGGGTACGTGATGGCCGGCGGCTGGGCCGGGCAGCACGTGCTCGTGCTGCCCGGGGCCGTCGTCGTCACCACCGGCGATCCCCGGTTCTCGCTCGGCCCGCCGGCGGGCGACGAACTGCCGGCGGACTGGATGCCCGCCCTCGGGCTGATCCGGGAACATCTGCTGCCGGTGCTCTAGCGGAGAGGCAGGACCAGGACCTGGCTCGGGAAGACGCGGTCCGGGTCGGAGATGACGTCCCGGTTCAGTGTGAAGATCTCCCGCCACCGGTTCTTGTCGCCGAGCTGCTCGCGGGCGATCTTCGACAGCGAGTCGCCCGGCCGGACCGTGTAGAGCCGCGGGATCGGCCCGGCCGGCGTGGCCGGCGGCAGGAACAACACCTGACCGGGGAAGATCCGGCTCGGGTTCGGGACAGTGGCCCGGTTCAGCACGAAGATCTCCGGCCAGCGGGCCTCGTCACCGAGTCTCTCCCGGGCGATCCTGGACAGGGTGTCGCCGCGCTGCACCGTGTACGTGCGCGGCCGCTCGCCGCCCGGCAGGACCTCGGCCAGGCGCAGCAGGTCGGCCAGCTCGTACGTGCCCGGCTTCGCCGCCGGCAGGGTCGGCTTCCAGCCCGGCTGCTTGAGGATCGAGTCCTCGCTGCGGCGGACCAGCCCGACCAGCACCTCGGCGACGATCGTGCTGCCGACCGGCCCCAGGTGCGCGCCGTCGTGCAGCGCCTTCGCCTCGGCCAGGACGTAGTACCAGAGCGGGGTACGGGTCAGGAACTCGCTCTCGTCGAGTGCGGCGCGCTGGGCGTCCGACCCGGCGGCCTGCCGGATCTGGTCCTTGCTGAGCACCCGTACCCCCAGCAGGTCGGCCACCGCCTGGCCGGTGGGCAGCCGCAGGCGGTAACCGCGGAGCAGGTTGCGCACCGCCAGCCGGCCGGCGTCGTCGGGCAGCGGCGTGCCCGTCTCGTCCCGGAGGCGGAACAGTGCCCCGCCGTTCAGCGACGCGAGATTCGTGTCGATCTTGCGGGTCTTCATCACGGCGTCGCCCGGGCCGACGATGTTCTCGCACTCGATGATCCAGTTCTCCGGCAGGCCGTCGGCCGGCTCCAGTCCCAGGTCCTCGCCGAGCTGGCCGCTCAGCGCGGTGAACACGAACAGCAGATCCAGGCTGCCCGGCGGCCGGGTGTTCACCCGGAAGTTCGAGTTGAAGTTGTAGAGGCTGCGCACCATCGAATGCCCGAACCGGTAGGCGGCCACCGCGAACTCGATCGGCATGAAGAACGGTTCGGCGTACGGGTTGAACCACCTGTTCCCGTTGACCACCACGTCGTCGACGATCTCCGGCTCGGCGATCCGCTTCAGGAAGTCGTGCACCACGATGTGCTGGTAGTGCTGGCGCAGGGTGCGCCGCGCCTCGCGGAACGGCAGACCCTGGTCGATCAGCGCGTTGTGTGCCTTCAAAAACGCCACATGCAGCTGCGAGATGATGGTGTTCTCGTCGTTGCGGGGGTCGCCGATCAGCGCCGCCCGGTCATGTCTGATGTCCGTGCTCCGCGGTTCGCGGGGCAGGTCGTTGTCGTCGCTCTTGCCCTTCGGGCGGGCCAGCGGCGGCGGGTTCGGGTTCGGCGGGTTCGTCAGCGTGATGTCGTGGACCCGGCCGAGCCTCATCCGGTCCTCGTCGGCCGGATCGCGCGGCGCCGGTGCCCCGTACACGCTGTCCAGGTCCAGAGTGGCCGAACGCTGATTGCGCAGTACCTTACGGATCTGGTCCAGCGGTAGCGGTGCCATGGCCGGGTCGAGCAGGACCTTCATGGTGCCGGAGCCGAGATCCTGCTTCTCGTTGTCGATCTCGAGCGTGATGTCGTGATCGATGAACTGGCCGAGATAGGTGTAGGCGGCCGGGATCGGGCTGTTGTCGTCGCGGTTCTCGTCGTCGGTCATGGCGCCGAGCCGTTTCAATTTCGCCGGGGTGTCCGGTAACCGTGGGAGCAGATTCGCCTCATCGTCCTGCAGGGTGGGGAAGAGCAGGTCGAAGGGGTGGGTGGCAACGGGCGGGGCCAGGGCGAACGCCAACGGTGACCGGGCGGCGAACTCGGCGAGTTCCCGTTTCGCCCGGTCGATGTCTTCGTCGGTGATCGGGCGGCCGTGTCCGAGACGAGGCATGGTGAATTCCCTTCGCTTTTCTGCGGCACTTTTCTCGCGCATTTCCGATCGATGGACGCGCGGAACCGACCGGCTGTCTGAGTTGCATCGGTCGGTGTCTCTCAGCGTCAACCTAGGCAGTGGGCGTCCACAGCGAAGCCAGGTTGGTGACAGATGGCGGCGCTGGTGTTGGCAAATGGCGCCAACCGGCGGTGCAGAATCGTCGGGGTGTGGATCAGGGACGCGCGGCTCGGCGAGCTGCCACGGTTGCGGGAGATCGAGCGGGCCGCCGGGGAGCCGTTCCGGGAGATCGGCATGCCGGAGATCGCGGACGACGAGCCACCCTCGATCGAGGCCCTGACCGGCTACGTCCGCGCCGGCCGGGCCTGGGTTGCGGTGGCCGCTCCCGATGACCCGCCGGTCGCCTATCTCCTTGCCGGGCTCGTGGACGGCGACGTCCACATCGAGCAGGTCTCAGTGAATCCGCAGTTCGCGCACCGGGGGATCGGGCGAGAGCTGATCGAGTACGCGGGCGCCCATGCGCGCAAGGCCGGGGCGGCGGCGCTGACCCTCACCACGTTCGCCGAGGTGCCGTGGAACGCGCCGTACTACCGGCGCTGCGGCTTCGTCGTGCTCGGCGACGACGTGATCACTCCGGGACTCCGGGCGATCCGCGACCATGAGGCGGCCATCGGCCTGGACCGCTGGCCGCGGGTGTGTATGCGGCGGGCACTCGGCTCGGCGGAGTGAACCGGCGCCGTCCCGCTTGCCGGAGGAGGGGCAGGGTCACAGCAACCGGGTGATCCCCTCGGCGGCCATCCGCTCATCGAGACGGGACCGGTCCAGATTGGCGCAGAGCACGATCGACGCCCCGGCGGTCAGCGGCGCCATCAGCCAGATCAGCGGCTCCTCGCAGGCCGCGGTGTCGACCAGGAGCCGATCGCCGGGTTCGAGCCCACGGACCGTCGCCACCTCGGCCGCCGCTGCGCCGTACTCGCCGAAAGTCGTGCCGTCGACCGTCGCCGCCGCACCGACCTCGACCCCGTCCGGTGGCGGCGGAGCGCCCAGATGGGCGCGCGCCGAAGACCCGAAATCCCGATAACCCGGCGGTACGTCCGAAGTGGCCCCGCCCGTGGTCAGGTCGAGGACGAACTGGTGCGGGGCCGTCGGTACGTCCTCCAGCCAGCTGCCGACTCGCCGCCGTTCCACGAACGTCACGTCCAGCGCCGGGCCGGTGTCCGGCGACAACCCGGCCGCACCCCAGCCCCGGAACGACACCTCGATCCCGGCCGCCCACGACCCGAGCAGCACCACCGCCGTCTGCCAGTGCGGTGGCAGCAGTACACCGGCCCGGCTCCCGCGCCGCAGACCGCACTCCAGGGTCAGCAGCTGCGCCGTCGCGGCCACCCAGTCACCGAGCTCGGCGGCGGTCAGGCCGGTCCGTTCCCCGGTGGCGTCGTCATGGAAAGTGATCAATTGATCGCTCATCGCAACCTACCCTAGCGGGGCCGGCCGCATTGTCATGTTGGCCCCATCGCGGTCAGGCCGCCCGGAAGCGGTGGAGCTCGCGTGCCTCGGTGGCGTACCGCGCCAGCAGATGAACGGTCCGCGGGCCGGCCTCACCGTCGGCGGGCAGGCCGGTGCGGTCCTGGAAGTAGCGGACCGCTTCGGCCAGTTCCGCGTCGTCGGCGCCGACCCGGACACCGAGTTCGGCGAACAGTGCCCGCAGTTCCTCCGGGTCGGCCGGCGGAACCGGATCCGACCAGCCGATCATCCCGCCGACGGCGTTGCCGACCAGGCTGAGCATTCCACGTGCGGACATCGTGACCTCCCGATTTGTCATGGGTGAACCAAGCATCTCGGCAGGAGCCGTAACGTACATCTGCCCACCGTCTGGCGACCCTGTGCGCGACTGCGACTTTCGGCCGATCCGGTCAGCGTCGTCACGCTGATAACGCTGGCCGGGTCGTCAGGGCGCTGGGGTGAGCGCCAAGCCGCTCATCCGATGGAGTCATATCATGACAAATCGGACTTATTCAGGTGCGGCAGAGGGCCGAACGAGCCAGGGCGATCAGTTTCCGCGCGTCGGAGTCCGGCAGCCCGTACTCGGCAAGCTCAGCGACCACCGAGCGCCGTGCCCTCCCGGCGGCAAGCGAATCACAGGCCTCCCCGCCCATCTCGGTGATCTCCTCGTTGCGCCGGTCCAACGCCACCTCCGGCAACGCGCCCCGCACCGCCGCGAGGAACCGCTCGTCCGACGGCGGGACGCCCGGGCCCGCATGCCTCACGGGTGATGTCCCCGGATCCGGAGACGCGATCGCCGGTTCATCGGCCGCCGCCGGTTCCGGGCCATGTGCCGGAACGGCCACCGCCCGGGTCACCGCGGGCGAGGCGGGCGCCACCCATTGCGGTACGGGCGGAGCGGTCGCGCATCCAGCCGTCACCGCGACGGCCGCCCCCGTCGTCAGCAGTGTCAGCCGGCGCCTCAACGGTCGCCCCGCAACGCCGCGGGACGCCCGGCCCGCAGAGCCACCGCCGGTTCGCTGATCGTCGGCCCGAACGGGCGCCGCTCCACGGCCGGTCGCAGCCTGCCGATCCGCGCACCCGGGCCCACGGCCGCGTGGGTTGCGCCGGGCCCGGGCATAGCTGCGCCCGGGCCCACGGCCGCCTGGGTTGCGCCGGGCCCGGACATAGCTGCGCCCGGCCCCACGGCCGCCCCGGCTGCGCCCGGCCCGGACCCGGCCGCGCCCGGTGCCATGGCCGCGTCGTCCGCTATCGATTCGCTGGTCAGCTCGGACCCGGGCGGGATCTCACCGGCCCGGACGGTCTCGGCGACGTCCGGTGCGTGCCATGCACCAGCGGTGATCAACCGGCGTGCACGGGACGGCCGGGACGGCAACAAATCGGGCTGCGGGGCCGACGCGAGATCCTGCGGGAACGGCTGGGGGAGAAACACCCGGCCGACCCTAGACGCCGGTACCGGCGGCGAGGGTTGCCGCGCCGGAACCACCCGGACGGGCTACCGCCGGGCACAGCGAAGTCACAGACGGCTCACCGCTGCGGAACAACCTCGGGGCGCAACCTCGATGGCATGACGGACCTGACGACGCGCCCTCCGCGCAACGACCGCAACCACGAGCCTCAGGACCCGTCCGGCCGGGACGAGGCCGCCCACAGCCTGCCGCCGGCGATGCCGAAGCCACGCGACCCGCGGTGGAAGCGGCGGATCGCCGGCGGCGCCGCCGTCCTGGTGCTCGTCACCGCCGGCAGCACCACCGGCGCGTTGCTCGCCGGGAACCACCTGACCGGCGAACCCGCGCCGGCCGCCGCCACGACGATCACCGAGGATGCGAACCTCGCGCCGATCGTGGCGAAGGTGCGGACCGGCATCGTCACCGTGCTCGTCGACGGTGCCCGCTCCTCGTCGCTGGGCTCCGGCGTGGTCCTCACCGCCGACGGCCTGATCCTCACCAACAACCATGTCGTCGAGGCGGACGGCACCGTCAGCGTGCGCCTGTCCGACGGCCGGACCGTACCGGCCCGGGTCACCGCCACCGACGCCCGCCACGACCTGGCACTGGTGCGGGCCACCGGGGTGTCCGGTCTCACGCCCGTCACGTTCGCCACCGGCGACAGCATCGCGGTCGGTGACACGGTCCTGGCATTCGGCGCCCCGCTGGGCCTGGAGGGCACCGTGACGTCCGGCATCGTCTCCGCACTCGATCGCAGTGTCGACACCGGCGGCGGGAAGCTGACCGGTCTGCTGCAGACCGACGCCGCCATCAACCAGGGCAACTCCGGCGGTGCGCTTGTCGACACCGCGGGGCGGGTCGTGGGCATCAATGTCGCGATCGCCACGACCGGCGACGGCGGCGGCAGCGTCGGCCTCGGCTTCGCCATCCCGGCCGGCACCGCGACGGCGGTGGTGAACCAGCTCCGAGCCCAGCTCTGACCCGCCGCCGGCCGCGACCGCGGAAACCCGCCCCGCCCGGCGGCGGGTTGATCGGCCTGTCGTCTTTCGGCCGTGAGCCTCGGACCCGGATCCTGCCGGCTCGCCGGCGTTCGGTCACCTGCCGGTCGGAGTCCGCTTCCATCCGCCCGTGCCGGCCCTATATTGCCGGGGTGGCTTCCTACATCCGGTGGTACTACGCCGAAGAAGACGTGTGGTGCTACGACGAACTGGACGAGCAACGCTGGTCGGTTCGCCATGTTGAGCAGCGCGAACACGACGGCATGTTCTTCGCGGCCGCATCACTCGCCGAAGCGATGCACGCCCGTGACACCGGCGGCGTCGATGCGGTCGCCGCGTATGAGCGCGCCTACGGAGTGAGCCCGGAACGGCCATTCGACGACTTCACCCCGGACGACGCCGTCGAGTACCGCTTCGGTCCGATCGCCGCGCACGATTTCGAGCGGATCTGGTTGAGGGCACGACAGGCCCGCAAGAGGAACGGCGGCCCGCTGCCGCGTTGACCGGCTCGGGTCAGAGGATCGCGCGGAACTCCGGCCAGTGTCCCCAGAACCGCTCGACCTCCTCGATCACCGTCTGCATCCCCGCGGCGATCGACGGCGGGACCGGGGTGCCGTCGTCCCAGGTGGGCGTGGACGGCAGGTAGTAGAGGCCGCCCCGTACCCCCGGCTCGACGCCGAGGGTCAGCACATGCCCGTCCACCTCGAACTGCGTCGCGAAACGCCGGCTGCGCAGGATCGCACCGGTGTGGTGCCGCGCCTCCCGGGGCTGCAGCTCCTGGACCGTCATGATCTCCTCCTCAGAGTTCCCGGAACGTGATCCCAGTGACACTGAGTACGCTTCCGGGCGGTGTGACGTTCAACGCCTGGGGGTGACGTGCCGCCTCAGCCCGAAAGTGGCCCTGGGGCCGGTGAGGGTTCGCACCGGTCGCCGCGAGAGCCACGGGACATCCCGGCAATGCGGTTGGCCGGCGGCGGAGCCCGTACGAAATCTAGAATTCCAGGTGTGAGTTGGCGGCCCGTGCCGCCGCGGCGAACTCGGGCAGCTCGACCACCTCGATGCCCGCCGCGATCAGCAGTGCCACGCCCTCGCAGGTGACGAATAGATCGGGTTCGCGCCAGGCGATGACGACCCGCGGGATGCCGGCGGCGATGATCAGCCCGGCGCAGGTGGCGTGCGGGCGGCTGGCGCGTTTGGTGCAGGGTTCGAGCGTGCTGTACATGGTGGCGGTGCGCAGCCGGGAGCGGTCGCCGACGCGGGTCAGGGCCGACTCCTCGGCGTGCACCTGCGGGTCGGAGTCGCGGGACCAGCCGCTGGCGAGCTCGGTGCCGTCGCCGTCGACGATGACCGCGCCGACCGAGAAGGCGGAGGTGGACGCCGGGCATCGGGTCGCCAGCTCGATCGCGCGGCGCATCCACCGATGGTCGTCCATGTTGCTCCCCGTCGTGCCGACCCGGGCGGGCCCCGGTTCCGTTCAGCACCCTACCGTTCAGGGTTCCGCGAGCCTGTTGTTGTTCCCGCTTCCCAGAATGGACGTCATGAGTGACCTTGACGAGCTGACCCGCCAGGCCGTCCAGAAACTGGAACAGCGCCGGCGAGGGGTGGTGGTCGCCGCGCTGGCCGGGGACGCGACCGAGATCCAGTCGTCGGGCGGGCTGACCGACGGCTCCCGGCTGGAGATCGGCTCGGTGACCAAGGTGTTCACCTCGCTGGTGCTGGCCCGGCTGGCCGGACGTGGTGAGGTGCGGCTCGACCAGCCGCTGAACGACTTCCTGCCGGCGCCGGCCGGGATCACGTTGCGGCACCTGGCCACGCACACGTCGGGCCTGCCGCGACTGCCGAAGGGCATGCTGCTGCGAGCACTGCTGCGGCGGGACGTCAGTGACCCCTACGTGGACTGCACCGCCGATTTCCTGATCGCGAACCTGGCCCGGATCCGGCCGGCCACGCCGGGGAAGCGGTTCCGCTACTCGAATCTGGGTGCGGGCCTGCTGGGGCTGGCGCTGTCCCGGCACGCCGGTCTCGACTACGCCGGCCTGGTGGCCCGGGAGGTCACCACGCCGCTCGGCCTGACCAGCACCGGGATCGGTGGCCCCGTCGTGCAGGGGCACCGCGCCGACGGCCGCCCGGCCGGGCCGTGGGACCTCGCCGATCTGGCCGGTGCCGGTGGTCTGCGGTCCACGGCGACGGATCTGGTGCGGTTCGTCCGCGCCCACTACGAGGAGTCGGTGATCACCCCGGCGGTCGAACTGGAACTGTCCGTCGAGTTCCGCCGGAACCCGTTCCAGACCGTCCGGCTCGGCTGGATGGCCCAGCGGCTGCATCCCAGCCAGGGCGGCCACCTGCAGATCCTGCACAACGGGCAGACCGGCGGCTACTACTCGTTCGCGGCGTTCGACCCGGAGAAGCGGGTGGGTGTGGTGATGCTCACCGACACCGCCCGGGCCGGTGACGAGGTGGGCGTGGATCTGCTGAAGGGTCTGCAGTCACGGGCCTGACAGGCGCCGCATCGACCGGACGTAACGGTTCGTCGCGATTTCCTGGGCCAGTACGGTCAGCGGCCCGCCGAGCCGGGCGAGTCCGCTGGCCGGGCGGGAGAACGCCGCGATCCGGAACCGGACCCGCCCGCCGCCGGTGAGATGCACGACGAACGCCTCCTCCCCGGACTCGGGGTGCCCCGCCAGCGTGCCGTAGGCGAAGCCCTGCCGGTCGGGCTGGTCGATCCGGTAGACGACCCGGCACGGCGCCGTGATCCGGAACGGTCCCGCCCCGATCCGGAGCCGCACCCGTACACCGGGTGCGGCCGGCCCCTGCGCGTCGACGGCGAGACCGGCCCCGCGATGCATCCGCCAGTCCAGCAGCGCGGCGGCGGCCCGTTCGAAAGTGTCCCGCCCGGCGCCGATCTCCACGTCGCGCAGCACGTGCCGGTAACCGTCCGGCATCCGGGCATCGCGGGTCGCGCCGACCTGCGGGTACGTGAGCAGCACGGATCCAGGCTAATGGGTGATCGCCATTGACTCGCGTCATAGAGAAAGATTGCGACGGAGGGAGCGTCCGAGAACAATGCAATTCGCGAGCGGAACAGTGAACCGAAGAAAGATCGACATGGTTATGACAGTCGGTGGCACGTAGCTGATCTATGGGCAAGGGGTACGGGGATGGCCGCTCACGAACCGCTCGGCAGGGAGTACCTGCTGCACGAGGAGATCGGCCGCGGTGCGATGGCGGTCGTGCGGCGCGCGACGAGCCGGCACGGCGGCCCGCAACTGGCCGCCAAACTGCTGCGCCCGGAACTGGCCGGCGACCGCCGGGTCCGGGAACTGTTCCTCCGCGAGGAGGCGGCGCTGCGTGCCCTGAGTCATCCGGCCATCGTCGGACTACGGGACCTGATCGTCGAGGGCGGCACCCTGGCCCTGGTGATGGAGTTCGTGGACGGTCCGAACCTGCGCCGGTACCTGTCCATGCGCGGCGGCCGGCTCACCCCGCAGGAGGTCGTGGCCATCGCCGCGCAGACCGCCACCGCGCTGGCCGTCGCCCATGATCGCGGTGTCGTCCACCTCGACCTGAAACCGGAGAACCTGCTGGTCCGGCGCGGTTCGGTGCCGCCGGACATCCGGATCACCGACTTCGGCGTGGCGGTGCTGCTGAACGACGCGCACCAGTCGGTGGCCGGTGGCACGCCCGGCTACACGGCACCGGAGATCTTCCAAGGTGGCCCACCGACCCCGGCTGCCGACGTCTGGTCGCTCGGTGTGCTGCTGCTGGAACTGACCACCGGCCGGGCCACCGGCGACCCGTCGGCGCTGCCCGGTCCGCTCGGCCCGGTCGCCCGCGACTGCCTGGCCGCCGATCCGCGGCGCCGGCCGCCGGCCCGCCGGGTCGCCGCCTACCTGCAGCAGTTCGCCGGGGCGGCCCGGGGCGTCACGCCGACCGTGCTGCCGCCGATCTCGGGCCAGCCGGCCGACGTGGAACCGGCGACGCTGGCGCTGGGCTTCCCGCCGCCGCAACTGCCGCAGCCGACGTTCCCCCTGCCGGCCCCGCCGCAGCCGCCGCGGGCCGCGTTCATCGGACCGCGGGACACCATCGGCAGCTGGGCCGGGCAGATGCCGGCCACCACCGGGCACCACGAGCCGGAGCCGCCCCGCCGGCGCTGGCGCCGGGCTCCGCTGGTCACGCTCGGTGCGGCCGCCCTGGTCGCCGCGGTGGCCGTCGGGCTCAACGTGACGGCGCGGGCCGACGACCGCACCAGGCAGCTGGCCACCCAGGTCAGCGTTCCGCCGCGGGTGTCGCCGGTGGAGGAGGGCGGCCTGATCCAGACGCTGCCGCCCACCAGCGGCGTGGCCCTGCCGCCGCTGAACACGCCGGCGGCCGAGCGGCTGCGGGTCACGATGGCGGGCAAGGTCGACGACGGTGCCGGCACGCTGGCGATCTCCATCCGGGACGGTCAGGCGATCGCGTACGTCTGCGACGGTGACCGCCTCGAGGCCTGGCTCAAGGGCACGGCGAAGAACGGTCTGCTCAACCTGTCCGGCAAGAACAACAGCAAGATCACCGGACTGTTCGACGCCCGCCGCGCGGCCGGTGAGATCACCGTGGAGGGCAAACCGCACCGCTTCGAGATCGGCGTGGTCCGCAAGCCGTCCGGCCTGTACCGGCTGAGCAGTCAGGTGCGCGGGGCCCGGGTCAACGGTTCGTGGATCGTGCTGCCCGACGGCCGGCAGGTCGGCGTGCTGCTGCGCGGCGAGCAGCCCGGCCCGGCGCCGGTTCTGGACGTCACCGGGCGTACCACCACGGTCGACGGGGAGACGGTGACCGGCGCGACCACCATCGACGTGGACACCGGGGAGGGATTCTGAGGCCCCGCGCCTGGCTGCCCGTGGTCGCCGGCGTGGGTGTCGCGGTCGGGCTCGGCGTCTACGGGCGTCTGCACGACCCGGCCGGCGTCTCCGACGTGGAGACCTTCCTGCGCCTGCAGAACCTGAAGGTGTGGCTGGCCACGGTGGTCGCGGCGTTCCTGGGCGTGCAGGCAGTCTCGGCGCTGGTCATCTACGGCGTGCTGCCGGGGCCGTCATGGATCGCGGCGGTGCACCGCTGGGGCGGCCGGCTCGCGGTGCTCACCTCGATGCCGGTGGCGGTGCACTGCCTCTACACGTTCGGTCTGCGTTCCGACACTCCGCGGGTTCTGGCCCACTCGCTGTTCGGCTGCCTGCTGTACGGCGCGTTCGTCACCAAGATGCTGCTGCTCAGCCGGCCGGGGGAAAGCCGGGGCTGGGGTCTGCCGGTGGCCGGGGGCCTGGTGCTGACGGCGGTCGCCGGCCTGTGGCTGACCTCGGCGCTGTGGTTCTTCACCACGATCGGGACGGGCCTGTAGTCACCAGATGGCGAGCACCCGGGCCTGGCCGCCGGAGCCGCCCTCGTACGGGATCAGACCCACGAAGATCGTGGTCCCGGTGCGGGGCAACCGGTCGAGGCCGGCCAGGTTCTCCAGCCCGTACCGGTCGGCGCCGGTCAGCGCCAGGTGGGTGTCGAACGTCGCCGAGTCGCCCGGGTCGAGGCTGAGCGTGTCCACACCGAGGCTGCGGATCCGCCGGTGGCGCAGCAGCCACTCGCACGCGTCCGTGCCGAATCCGGGGAAGTGCAGCGTCCCGGCCGCGTCGGTGCCCCGATAGGCGTCGGCGTCACCGACCTTGGCGCCCCACCCCGAGTACATGAGGACCGCCGCGCCGTCCGGGATGCGACCGTGCCGTCGTTCGAAGGCGCGCAGGTCGTCGACGGTGACGACGGTGTCCGGATCCCGGGCGGCGCGTTGCGCGATGTCGACGACCACGGCCGGCAGCAGCAGCTCGGCGGGTCGCAGTTCGGTTGCCAGCCGTCCGCCGGCGGTGAAGTGGCCGGGCGCGTCGACATGTGTGCCGATGTGTTCGACGATCCGCCATTCCTGCATGTAGTAGCCGTCGTCCTCGACCGTGGTGAGGGTGCGGCGGACCGCCTCCTCACCCGGGCTGAACGCCGGGAAGCGGGTGGTCAGCGGGTAGGTGAGGTCGTGGATCCCGCGACCGCGGCCGGCGGCGGCGGGTTCGGCGGCCAGTGCGGTCGCGGCGAGAGCGGCGCCTCCGATGAGGGCGGCACGGCGCGTGACGTGCGGTTGGGTGCACATGCCTGACATCCTGCCCGCAAGCGCCTCCCCGGTGAACGCTTTCATCCGCCCGGCGTGACCCGGTCCAGCAGCAGCCAGGAGTCGGCCGGGAAGAAGCGCTGCGCGATCGCCCAGGTGAGCCGCGAGTAGTAAGGACGGGCCTCGGTGGCGTCGACGATGCGTGGCCGGCCGGCCCGGTGGTCGGTGCCCTTCCAGCGCAGCGTGCAGCCGTCGGCGGCGAGCACGTTGCGGACCCAGTTGGTGCCGGCGCCCCACGGCAGGTTGATGATGAAGCCGTCCTGGGTGGTGACGATCGCGACCGGCACGGTGAGCTGACGGCCGGATCTGCGGCCGCGGTGCCGGACGATCGCCCACGGCGGGAACCATCGGCGGCCGGCGAGCAGGGCAGTCGCGGGCGCGGTGGCGCGGGCCAGCCGCCACGAGGTGTTGGCGGGAGCGGTGGAGGTCATGTCCCGATCCTCCGCCGGCCACCGGCCGGATCGCGTCGCGGTGATCCGTCAGAGGTCGTGGCGGTTTTCCGTCATGGACAGTGCCAGCCGGACGGCGTCACTGCGGCCGCGGGCGCCGAGCTTGCGGTAGATCGCGGACAGGTGCCGTTCCACCGTGTGCACCGCGATCCCGAGCCGCCGCGCGATCTCGGTGTTCGAGTCCCCGGTGGTGAGCAGCCGCAGCACGTCCCGTTCCCGTGAGGTGAGGCTGGTGGCGTTGCGGCGCTCCACACGCCCGCCGGTCACGAACCCGGTGACCAGTCGCAGGTCGGCGTCCTGGTTCTCGATGAAGAGCGTCGGTGTCGACCCGGGCAGTTCGGCGAACCGGGCGTCCGGGAGTCCGTCGGCCAGCCGGCGCGACGCGTCCACCGGGATGCGCTGCTCCCCCTGCCGGTGCAGGACCAGCGCCGGTGCCCGGACGGCGGGCAGTTCCGCGGTGACGTCGATGTCACGGGCCGCCTCGATCCAGGCCTTGAACACCGGTGCCGTCGTGGCGGTCCGGAACGCCTCGGCGGTCCACCGGCCCGAGGCCGCCTCGTCCCAGCCGAGCCAGGCGGTCGCGGCCGCGTCGGCGAACAGCCCCCAGTCCTGGTCGATCAGCGACAGCAGAGCCTGCGTCTGGGCCGGCAGCATGGCCTCACGCAGCCGGGCGGTGCCGCCGAACAGCACCAGCCGGTCCACCCGGCCCGGCGACCGGGCCGCGAAAGCGATCGCTGTCGGCACCGCGTGGTAATAACCGAGCAGGGTGGCCCGGGGCAGCCCGGCGGCGTCCAGGACCGCGGTCAGGTCGCGCAGGTGGGCCTCCAGCCCGAGGTCGGCGAGGTCGACGCGCCGGTCGGATGTGCCGGTGCCGCGGCCGTCGTAGAGCACCACGGTCAGCTCGCGGGCCAGGCCCAGGTAGGCGGCCCGCAGCGCGGGAACGCGCCACTGCGCCACGATGTTGCTCAGCGACGGCATCCAGACCAGTGCCGGGCCACGGCCGAAGACCTGGTAACCGATCGACACACCGTCGACGGTCCGGGCAAAACGCACATCGGGCAGCCCCTCCACCGACCCAGTATTGCCCGAGGACGTAGCGTGCTGGATTCGGGCTGGAGCTGGGGGCAGCGTGTTGGCAGGACGTGTTCTGGTGGTCGCCGGGCTGCTGGTGGGTGCGCTGGCCGGGTGCAGCGACGACTCGGGGGAGTAGGTGGCGCCGCAGCCGGGCGCGTCGCCCACGCCGGGGCAGGAGGCGGCACCGCTGTCGAACGGACAGAAGGCGTTCCTGGAGCAGGTGACGGCAGCCGACGCGCAGGCCGGTGCGAACGAGAGCGCCCTCGACTTCGGCCGCGGCATCTGCCTCGACACCGAGCAGGGCATGACGGACGCCCAGGTCACCCGGAACGCGGCGGCCCGGTTCTCGGTGGACAACGCCACCGCCAGGACGATCGTGAAGGCGGCCCGCGCGCATCTCTGCGCGAAGTAGCCGTACGCCCAAAGGTTTCGATACCGGGACCTTGGCGTGATCCTCCGCTGACAGTGTGTCGACTGTGAACACTGTTCGGGGGAGGGCGTTCGCATGGCTCGCGCATCCGGTGACGGTTGTCGCGCTGGCATTGCTGATCGTCAACGATCATGTGCTGAAGGCGGCGTATCCGGGGTGGGTCACCGGGAAGCTCAGCGACGTCGCGGGGATGGTGCTCGCTCCGCCGCTGCTCGCGGCCCTGGCGGGCCTCATCGCGCCGCGATTGGCGTTCCGGCGGCTCGCGGTGGTTGCGATCGTCGCGGTGGGTGCCGGGTTCACCTTCGTCAAGCTCTGGTCGTACGGGGCGGAGCTGGCGTCCGCGACCTGGAGCCTGCTCACGCCGTCCCTGGTCCGTGCGGACCCCACAGACCTGCTCGCCCTGCCGTTCCTGGCCGTGGCACGGTGGACCGCCGACCGGCCGGCGTCCCGGCGCTGGCTACGGGCCCTGCGCCTGGCCGTGGTGCTGCCGGTGGCGCTGTTCGGGGTGGCGGCCACGAGTTCGGACGAGCCGCGCGAGTCGAGTCCGTCCGCGCGCGTCGTGACCGTGGGCGGGGACGGTGGCCTCTACCTCGGTGCCGTCGGCCCCGGCCGGAACTGGTCGGTGAGCCGTGACGGCGCCCGCACCTGGGTCGAGGCGGAGGAGCCGTCGGATGCGGAGCCGGTGCCCTGCACCGGGCGGGGACCGTCGGTCTGTTACCGGGTGGTGTCCGGCGAACTCGCCGTGCAGAGCGACCGGGGCGACGCCCGGTGGCCGGACAGCTGGCGGATCGACGAGCGGGACCGGCGTGGGCTGGAGAAGGTCTATCGCACCGGCGACCTGAGTTCGGTCTCCCTCTCCGTGGTGGACGTGCCGGGCGGTCACGTGGTGGTGGTCGCGAACGGCCGGGACGGGTTCGCGGTCCGGGACCGGCTCGGGGTGTGGACGCGGATCGGCTTCCCCGGCCTGCCGGCGAGTGTGGCACCGGCCACCCTGGCATCGCTGACGCCGCAGCCGGAGGAGGAGCCGGACTCGCCCGGGTTCGCGCTGGCGTTCCTGATCGGAGGGCTGGTGCTGACCGCCGTGCCGGTGTGGCGGCTGTGGCAGTCCGGAGCCGGTGTGTGGTGGTGGGCGCTGTTCCTGCCGCTGAACGCCGCCGCCGTGCTCACGGTGCTGCTGGATCCCACGGTCGCGGCCGGGGTGACGCTCGCCACGGGGCTGATCTGCCCGGCCGTCGCGATGGTCGGCGCGCGGGTCCGCGCGACCTCCGTGCTCGGCGCGTTTCTTCTGGTCGCCGCCGCTATGGCGGTGAGCTTCCTGCTCTGGCTCGGGATCAGTGACCGGGAGGTCGGCAGCATGGTGGTGCTGATGGCGCTCGGTGGAGCGGCTGTGACCCCCGCCGTAGCCAAAGTCATGACCTGAGGCTCGACCTGCATAGGGTGGGGATATGTCGGCTCAGAGGTTGTTGAGCATGTCCTCGAAGTCGGCGGGAAGCGCGAAGGGGTCGGTGACGGCCGCGGGTTCGCGGCGTTCGACTTCGCGGGCCAGTTCGGCGGCGGCGCGGTCGATGCGGGCACGCAGCGGGCCCTCCACCGAGTTGGCGCCCCAGTCGTCGCTGGCGGCGAATACCGACGTCGGGATGATCGCCGCCCGCAGGTAGGAGAAGAGCGGCCGCATGGCGTGTTCCAGGACCAGCGAGTGGCGGGCCGTCCCGGCGGTGGCGGCGAGCAGGACCGGCTTGCCGGTCAGGGCGTCGCGGTCGAGGACGTCGAAGAAGGACTTGAACAGGCCGCTGTAGCTGGCGGAGAACACCGGGGTCACGGTGATCAGCGCGTCGGCGGCGGTGACCGCCTCCTGGGCCTGCTTCAACGCCGTCGGCGGGAAGCCGGTCAGCATGTTGTCGGTGATCTCGTGGGCCAGGTCGCGAAGCTCGACGAACTGGACGTCGAGGGTGACGCCGAGCTGGGCGGCGGCGCGGCCCGCCGCCGCCGACAGCTGGTCGGCGAGCAGGCGGGTCGACGACGGCTGGCTCAGGCCCGCGCTGATGACGACGAGTTTGCGCTGCTTCATGCCTGGATCTCTTCCTTGGTGGCCTCGGCGAGCTTGGCGGCGAGCAGGGACGCGTGGGTGGGCGCGTCCGGCACGTGGGCCGGCTTGCGGGCGGCGAACTCCTTGCGCAGCACCGGCACGACCTCGGAGCCGAGCAGGTCGAGCTGCCCGAGGACGGTCTTGGTCGGCAGGCCGGCGTGGTCGAGCAGGAACAGCTGGCGCTGGTAGTCGCCGACGTAGTCACGGAAGCCGAGGGTCTTGTCGATGACCTGCTGCGGGCTGCCGACGGTCAGCGGCGTCTCGCGGGTGAAGTCCTCCAGCGACGGGCCGTGGCCGTACACCGGGGCGTTGTCGAAGTAGGGGCGGAACTCCTTCACCGCATCCTGGCTGTTCTTACGCATGAACACCTGACCGCCGAGACCGACGATGGCCTGGTCGGCGGAGCCGTGACCGTAGTGCTCGAACCGCTGCCGGTAGAGCTGGACCATCCGCTGGGTGTGCGACGCCGGCCAGAAGATGTGGTTGGCGAAGAAGCCGTCACCGTAGTAGGCGGCCTGCTCGGCGATCTCGGGACTGCGGATCGAGCCGTGCCAGACGAACGGCGGGATCTCGTCGAGCGGGCGCGGGGTGGAGGTGAAGCTCTGCAGCGGGGTGCGGAACTTGCCCTGCCAGTCGACGACGTGCTCACGCCACAGCTTGTGCAGCAGTGAGTAGTTCTCGATGGCGAGGGGGATGCCGGCGCGGATGTCCTTGCCGAACCACGGGTAGACGGGGCCGGTGTTGCCGCGGCCGAGCATCAGGTCGACGCGGCCGTCGGTGAGGTGCTGCAGCATCGCGAAGTCCTCGGCGATCTTCACCGGATCGTTCGTGGTGATCAGTGTGGTCGCGGTGGACAACTGCAGCGTCGACGTCTGTGCGGCGATGTAGGCCAGCGTGGTGGTCGGCGACGAGGAGAAGAACGGCTCGTTGTGGTGCTCGCCGAGCGCGAAGACGTCGAGGCCGACCTCTTCGGTGTGCTTGGCGATGGTGACGATGTCCTTGATGCGCTGCGCCTCGGTCGGGGTCCGGCCGGTGGTCGGGTCCGTCGTGATGTCGCTGACGCTGAAGATTCCGAACTGCATGACCCGCTCCTGGACTGTCCGGCCGGGGCTTTCCGACTTCCCCGGTACTGCCTCGCTCAACGCGTTTGACTGCGCAACTATTTCAGATTCAAACAAGTTGGGCTGCGGCGGGGGTCACATGAAGCTCTTGAAGGCTTAAGACCAAATGAAGGGGCAGCCGGTGCTGCCGTGTGGCCGACGACCGCTGAGCGAACGGGCGACTCCCCTTTGTTGTCACCGAACGCACACTTGCAATCGCTAAGCGTTATCACCCTTCACCCGGGAGTGCCCCAGACATGTCCTACGCTGCCTACCGACGTGCCACCCGTTTCGGCCTGCCCGCCGTCGTCGCTGCGGCCATCGCCCTCACCGGCACCGCGCCGGCTGTCGCAGCCGGGCCCACCACCAAGCTCACCGGCCTGGAGAAGGCCTGCACCGTCGCGCTGACACGGCGGCTCCGGTCGCGGATCTGGGGTCTGCGCGGTTCGTCGGTGAGACCGTGCTGGACAATGCGGTGGCGCGGACCGTACGGCTGCAGATGCGGCTGAGCGACGATCGTGCGGGAGTCAACAGCGGCTTGGTCTACGTTGCCACGGCCGGCGGCCCGACCGTGAACCTCGGCTCACCGAAGCTCGTGTCCGGTACCGCCAATGACGGTGTCTGGGAGTTCACCGGCACGGTGCCGGCCTTCGCGCCGGTCGGCGTGTGGAAGGTGACCCAGGTATTCGTCACCGACCGCGTGAACCGCAACATGCTGATCCAGAACCCGGCCGGCCCGCCCACCTTCGAGGTTCGCTGCCTGGCCGCCACCATCTGACCCTCCGAACGCCCAGGCCCCGCACCGCGTCGCCGGTGCGGGGCCTCGCCTGTTCTGCCAGCACCGAGGACTGCCCACGCTGCGGCTGGACGTCTCTCCCGCCGGGCCGCCCTGAACCACATCACCGCCCGCACCGCCCTGCGTCATCCCCGACGCCCACCACTCCGAACACGCCACCAACTCTCTGGTCACCCTCGACGGGGTCGCCAGCTACGCCGGCGTCCCTGTCACCGTCGCCGGCCAGATCGTCGGCGTCCACTCCATCCTCGGCACCGCCGCCCACCAGTTCACCCCCGAACTCACCACAGCAGCCAGCAGATCGCTGCGCTGCTGTACGAGTTCAGCGACCTCGCCTGACCGCTCGCCGCGCTCGCCGCAAGTTCCCGCTCGCAGGCGTGTGCGGCTCCTGAAACGGTGCTCCGGCAACAGATCCCGCTCGCGCAGGCGGACCTCGCCGGCCACCGTTTCTGCGCCCGGGCCGTTTTTTCCTACAGTCCCGGCGGGCCTGCGTGGACCCTGACGGCGGTCAGCGGAGGACCCGGGGTCGCGCAACCGTGCTGCTACCGGCTGACACCGGTGCGGTGCGCTGTGCGCGGATAGCGTCGGAGATCCTCGACGTGGAAGGCCTGATGGTGAACTCCCCCTGTTACGACCCCCCGATTGACGCGCTCGTCCGTCCGCAGCGGCTGGACGCGGTCGCTCAGCTCCTGACGGGTGTCGAGGGCACCCCGCCGGGGTTGCAGCGGTACATCGATGACGTCGCCGCCTTGCTGGGGGCGCCTTGCGCGGGGGTGTCACTGATCCTCAGCGATGTCGGAGTGCTGCTTGCCACGCACGGAGTGGGCGGCTGGCTCGCCGAGGCCGGCGGCATGCCCGTGCAGTGGGCGCCGTGCGCGACGGTGGTCCGCCATGACATGCCGTTGCTTATCACCGACACCCACGACGATCCCGCGCACACCGCCAACCCGCTGGTGATGATCACCGGGGTGCGCAGTTACGCCGGGGTGCCGTTGCATCTGGACGGGCAGGCCGTGGGCTCGTTGTGCGTGCTGGCCGCAGAGCCCGGCAGGTTCACGCACGCCGCCCTGGACACGCTGATCAGCTTGGCGCCGCGCGCCGTGGCGGTGCTGCGGGAGACCGTCGACGGCTGACCTGCCGCAGCCCCGTTCTCGCCACCGCTGCCCCGCTGACCGTGTACCGGAAAGGCTCGTCTCCCTCGATGACTACCGACATTGCCACTGACCTCACGTACGGGCTGGCCCGTCCCCGCGTGGCCGACCTGCGGGCCTGCATCCTCCACAGCCCCGGCGGCCCGCAGCTGTGGTCACAACTGTGCCAGGCCGCCGCCGTCCCCGCCGACACCGACGATCCCGCCGTCCTGGCGGCACTTGTCGCCGCCGCGCGGAAGGCGACCACCGGGACCGTACGGGTCGCCGTCGTCTCCCTGGGGGTTCGCCTTCGTGCCCACACCGCCCTGACAGCCGGGTAAGTCACGCCGGAGCTCCGGCCGGCCGCCACCGGATCAGTTCGGCACCTGATCGATACCCACCGCACGGCCGCGCACCGCGGCGAGGAACACGCTGAGGACTGCCGCGGCCAAGTCCTCGCCGGCGTGATTCATGTCGGCCCGCACCAGGGCTGATCATGGACTGCCTCCGAACCTGCATGCCTGGCCGGACAGCACCTTCCAGACCTGCATCAAGCAACAATCTCCGGCGCGAAGCCCCAGGTCGGCAGGGCCATTGAGGTGCTCGCGCGAGCGAAGGTGCTGCCTGCCGGCCGGCGCCGACGGTTGAGCAGTGCATGCCGGCTGCCGCGGTGATCGCCGGCAGCTGCCGAAAGCCGCGCCGCGCCGGCAGACTTGCACCGGGACGCGGCGCCGGATCGTCAGGCGTAGTTGGGCTGGTCTTTGGTCTGCGGCCGGAAGTCTTCGAGGGGATCTGTCGATCACGGCCGGTTTTCTGGCCGGCCGGGAAGGTCGACGAATCGGTCGTAAGGATTCTGTAAGCGCACGGGAACAGCGGCGACCGCCAGCTTTTCGTACGGTCGTATGGCACCGAATCACATTCATCATTGGCTATGTGAGGGGTTGTCGCCTCTATGCGGCGCTTACGTCGAGCCGTCCATGTCCTGACGATGTCGATCATCGCTGTCCCGTTGTCGCTGACCCCGCTCACGTCCGCCTCGGCGGCGGGGCCTGACTGTTTCCCGCTCACCGACCGGTGGCGGCCCACAGTCCTGGACATTCAACGCGCCGTGGCGAGTGACATCAACAACCGCGGTCAGATCTCCGGTACCGTCCTGACGCTGTACGGAGGGCCGGACCGGCCCTTCATCTGGCACGAGGGTCAGGTGACGGACCTTGAGACGCCGACCGGCGACGGTGGCAAGGCAGCCGCCATCGACGACGACGGCCGCGTCACCGGCGACATCTGGGCACCGCCGGGCGGTGGGCTCTTCAACGCGGCTCTCTGGCCGGCCGGCCCGGGCCTTCAGGATCTGGGCACGCTGGGTGGCAGCTCGGCGTTTCCGCGCTCCATCGATGCCGGCCACGTGGTCGGGACCATCGCCGGCGACCGTGACCAGGCGTTCCACTGGAAGGACGGCACGCTGACCCGGCTGCCCGCCACCGGCGACAGCAAGGCCGTCGCCGTCAACAGGTACGGCGTCATCGCCGGGACGCAGAACCTTCGCAAGGGCTCCTCCAGCCCTCGGGAGCGGCGCGAGCACGCCTTCGTGTACGCCAACGGCACAGTGACCGACCTCGGCACCCTCCGGGAGGGACTGTGGAGCGAGGCCAGAGCGATCAATGACCGCGGCCAGGTAGTGGGCCGGGCGCCGCTGGAAGCGCACGGGATCGCCTGGGACGGCTTCGTCTGGAGCCCCGAGACCGGCATGAAGATCATCGACGGCGGCGCAGGCGTAGCCGCGCCGGAGGACCTCAACAACAACGGCATGCTGGTCGGCAGCTACGCCTGCACGAACGTGTACGGCGATTACGGGCCCGCAGTCTGGCTCACCCCCGACAGCGCGCCGGTGCGCCTGCCGGTGCCCGACGGATTCACCAGCAGCAATGCGGTAGCCGTCAATGACGGCGGCGTCATCGTGGGCATCGCGGCAAAGTACAACGAGGACTACTCAGCCCGGGTCATCATCTGGCAGCCGGTCCGGTAACCCCCGCTGCTCGGCCGGCGGGCATTGCTGTCGTGATCCCCGCCGGTTGCCGACATCACCCGGCCGCTGACGAAGTCGAGTGCGAGTTCGATCGGTGACCACGATGAGCGCGGCGCACGTTTGCGGGCGACGACGTCCCGGCGGTCAGGTAGGCGGACTCGCGGTTCAGGCCCGTCGGTGCGGCTACCGTCGGCCGGTATGAGGGATGGTGGCAGGGGAATGCGTGTGCCGGTACAGCGTGTGGGGGCGGACTGGTGAGGTGGCAGCCGCGCCGCTACAGCGGCGGTGCCCGGTTCTACGACGTGCTGTCGCTGGAGCGGCCGGTCTACCGGCCGGGGCGGGTGGCGGGTATTGCCGCGCTGCGCCTGCGCCCGGGTGACCGGGTTCTGGATGTGGGCTGCGGTACCGGGCTCAATCTGCCCCTCTTGCGAGAGGCGGTGGGCGTGGGCGGGACTGTCGTCGGGCTCGATGCCAGCACGGCGATGCTGCGGCGCGCCGATGTCCGTATTCGCCGTGCCGGTTGGTCGAACGTCATGGTGCGCGAGGGCGACGCCGCGCACCTGACCGTGCCCGGCCCGGTCGATGCGGTGCTGTTCACCTATTCGCTGAGTGTCATCGGCGACTGGCGTGGGGCGTGGGCGCAGGCCATGGCGGCGCTACGTCCGGGCGGGCGGGTCGCCGTGGTCGACCTGGCCGTGCCGGTGGGCCGCTGGCGGTGGCTTGCGCCGGCGGCGCGGCTGGCCTGTTTCACCGGCGGGTCCGACCCGCGGCGGCACCCGTGGACACTCCTGGACGACGACAGCATGGTCGACGTGTCCCACCAGGTGCTGCGCAGCGGTCACATCCACGTGGTCGCCGGAACCCGCCGCGACACGGCGTACCGGCCGGGCCTGCAATGAGCGGTGCGGAGAGTCGATCAGGGGTCTTGCCGGGGCTTCGCGCCGGTGAGTCACCCGATCACCGGTTGGCCGTCACGCGTTCCGTATCCACGTTCAGCCGCAGATCGAGGTTCTGTTGCGAGTGGCGCACCGAGGACGCCGTCGTCGGCGCGGTCATGGACGACCGGGTACCGCGGCCCGCGCCGCACGCTGCCGCACCGGTCGCAGCTGCACCCACCTATTCGGCTGTGGAGAACCCGCTACGCCGCGTTTTCCGGCCGACTGATCACCGAGGACCTGCCGTGACTGACCTGGACACACACAGCACCTGGGCATCCGACGAACTGACCACGCCGGATGCGGCCGGCTGGGACCTGCTCGTGATCGGGGGCGGCACCGCAGGCCTGGTCGCGGCGAAGACCGCCGCCGGGTTCGGTGCCAGGGTCCTGATGGTCGAGCGGGAGCGCACCGGCGGCGACTGCCTGTGGACCGGCTGCGTACCCAGCAAGGCGCTGCTGCACGTCGCCCATACGGCGGCCGCCGCCCGCCGTGCCGCGAGTTTCGGAATCCACACCGGCGCGGTACGGGTGGACTTCGCGCAGGTGATGGCGCACGTGCGCGCCGCGATCGCCGCCATCGAACCGGTGGACTCTCCCGCGACCCTGCGCGACGCCGGTGTGCGGGTCACGCACGGCACGGCGCGGCTGCTGTCAGCGACCACGGCCGACGTCGGTGGCGTCACCGTCGCCTTCCGGCAGGCGCTGCTGGCCACCGGGTCCGCGCCGGTCGTGCCACCGATCGACGGACTCGCCCAGAGCAGCCCGCTCACCAGCGACACCATCTGGACGCTGGAGGCCTTGCCGGAGCGACTGCTGATCATCGGCGGTGGCAGCATCGGCTGCGAACTCGGGCAGGCGTTCGCGCGTCTCGGTGCGCGGGTGAGCATCGTGCAATCCCATCCGCGGCTGCTCATGCGGGAGGACCCGGACGCGGCGACGATCTTGACCGACGCCCTGGCCGCCGACGGCGTCTCGATCCACACCGGCACCACCGTGACCCGGATCCGGCCGGCGCCGGCCGGATGGGGCGCGGAACTCGCCGACGGTACCGAGATCGGCTTCGACCGGGTGCTGGTGGCCGCCGGCCGTCGGCCACGGACCACTGATCTCGGCCTGGACATGGCGGGCGTCGGCCTCGACGAGCGCGGCTACGTCCGGGTCGACGCGCTGCTGCGCACCAGCAACCGGCGGATCTTCGCGGCCGGTGACGTCACCGGGCATCCGCAGTTCACCCACACCGCCGGTGTGCACGGCAGCGTTGCCGCCGGCAACGCGATCCTCGGCCTGCGCCGCCGCGCGGACGTCTCCACCACCCCACGGGTCACCTACACGCAGCCGGAAGTGGCCGCGTTCGGGATCAGCGCGGCACAGGCCCCCAGCCGCGGCCTCACGGTGCGCACCGTGCCGCACGCCGACGTCGACCGGGCCGTCACCGACGGTGACACCGCCGGATTCACCCGTCTGATACTCGACGGCAGGACCCGGGTGGTCGGGGCGAGTATCGTCGGCCCCCGCGCGGGTGAGTCCCTCGCCGAGGTGGTCCTCGCCGCCCGGCAAGGGCTGCGGGCGTCCGCGGTCGCCGGAGCGACCCACGCGTACCCGACCTACGCCGACGGTGTGTGGAAGGCCGCGATCGAACAGGTTCAGCATCAGCTCCGTGCACCGGCAGCGCAACGGGTCATCGCGGCGCTGGCGGGACTACGCCGCCGGTGGACGTCGCGGTGAGCCGTCGGCGCCGGCCGGCGACCACTCCACCGGCGCTCACGACGAGCAACGTGGCGAGGGCGGCCCACAACGGCCAGGCGCCGGGCTGCCGGCTGTAGGCGCCGACCGTGACGGAGGCGGTGGTCGCCGGCAGGATCCCGACGAGCGTACCCACCAAGAAATCGCGGAGGCGGATCCTCGTGACGCCGGCCAGGTAGTTGACCGCGGTGAACGGCACCACCGGAATCAGCCGGAGGACGACGACCGCCCAGACGCCGTGGTCGGTCATCCGTGCTTCCAGGGCGTCGATGCGGCCGCCGGTGAGCCAGTGCAGCGTGTCGTGACCCAGGAACCGTCCGAGGAGGAACGCCGCCACCGCGCCGAGCATCGCCCCGATCACCACCACCGACAGGCCCGCGGGCAGACCGAACAGAGCTCCACCGGCCAGGGTGAACACCGTCTTCGGCAGCGGCAGCAACGACACCACCGCATACAGCAGAACGAACACCGCCGGCGCCCACCATCCCAGCGCGGCCGACTGCGACCGCAGTGACTCCAGATCGGGAACTCCGACGTACACCGCGACCGCGGTCAGCACCGCGAGCACGGCGAGCAGGCCGGTCAGCCGCAGCAACCGTGCCCGCCCGGTCATGCCCGCGCCGCCGCGAACACCGTGCAGGCATCGGGTGCCATGGACAGCCGAACCTTCCCGCCGACCGGTACCGGTGTGCCGACGGGGGTGTGTGCCGTCACCGTCCGGTCTCCGGACAGCTGCACCCGCACTGCCAGATGGGTGCCGGCGAACCGGGCGGACGCCACGGTGCCCGTCACCGTCAGCGGTGGGTCTTCTTCGCCCGGGTCGTCGCCGGGCCCGGCGAGGTGGAGCGCCTCCGGGCGTACGGTCAAGATCGCGGGGCCGTCCGGGAGCGCGCACGGGACCCGCAGCGCGCCGTCCGGTGAGCGCCAGATGCCGTGGCTCACCCGGCCGGGCAGTTCGTTGGTGACCCCGAAGAACCGGGCGGCGTCCAGCGACGGCGGATTGCTGTAGAACAGCGGGGGCGGGCCGTGCCCGGCGATGCGCCCGTCGAGCATGAGGACGATGTCATCGGCGACGTCCACGGCCTCGGCCTGGTCGTGGGTGACGAACAGGGTGGTGATCCTCGTGCGGGCCTGCAGCTGCCGGACCAGACCGCGCATCTCGGCGCGCAGACCGGCGTCCAGCTGGGAGAACGGTTCGTCGAGCAGTAGTACGCGGGGCTGCAGCACCAGCGCCCGGGCCAGCGCTACGCGCTGTTCCTGCCCGCCGGACAGCTGCCCGACACGGCGGTGGGCCAGGCCGGACAGCTGCATCTGCGCCAGGGCGGCGTCGACCCGGGCACGGATCTCGCGTCGTGGCAGGCGACGCATCCGCAGTCCGAACCCGACGTTGCCGGCCACGTCGAGGTGTGGAAACAGCAGCGGTTTCTGGAAAACCATCGCGACGGGACGCCGTTCGGCCGGCACCGTGGTCATGGCGGCGCCGTCGATGTGCACGTCGCCGCTGTCCGGCGCCTGCAGCCCGGCGATGAGCGCCAAGGTGGTGCTCTTGCCGCATCCGGACGGGCCCAGCAACGCCGTCATCGCTCCGGGGCGCAGACTCAGGTCGACGGTCTCGACGGCGGTCACCTCGCCGAAGCGGCGGCTGACCCGCCGCAACTCCACGGTGGCGCCGGTGCTGTCGTTCACAGCCGGCCCAGCCCGATGGTGGTCGGCGCGGCGGTGGACAGCAGCCGGGCGGACACGGCCACCAGTAGCAGCGGCAGACCGACGACCAGCAGGCCCAGGGCCGCCGCGGCGGTGGTGTCCGACGAACCGATCGCCGCGAACAGCAGCAGCGGCAGCGTGCGGACCTGCCCGCCGCCGATCAGCAGGGTCAGCACGTACTCGCTCCAGGAGATCAGGAAGGTAAACAGGGCAGCGGTGATCAACGCGGACCGCAGAAGCGGCACGGTCACGAACAGCAACGTACGGATCGGGCCGGCGCCGAGCATCCGGGCCTGCCGCTCGTAGTCGAGGTCCAGGTTGGCGAACGCGGCACCGAGCAGCACGGCCGCGTACGGCACGGTCGGCAGCAGGTGGACCAGGACGACCCCGGTGACGGTGTCGGACAGCCCGTACCGCACGAAGAAGACCTGGATGCCCAGGGTGACCGCCAGACCGGGCACGATCACCGGCGCGAGCAGCAGGAAACGCACCAGCGTGCGGCCACGGAAACGGTACACGCCGATCGCGCGGCCGGCCGGCAACCCGATGCAGCAGGCCAGCACCGCCACCGTCACCGCGATCACCGCCGACGTGGTCAGGCCCTGCACCACCTGAGACCCTGGATCGGTCAGCAGACGCAGGCCACGGTCGCTCCACTGCTGCGGCACCAGCCCGGGGTAACGCCACTGCCCGCTGATCGACCACACCAGCAGCGGCACCAGCGGCAGCACCGCCATCGCGGCCGCGACCGACAGAACGCCGCGCCGCACAGTGCCGCGGCCGGTCACAGGGCTCTCCGCGACAGCCGCCGCACCAGGGCCAGGTAGCCGGCGACCAGCAGGACCGACAGCGTGGTGATGAGCACGGCGACGGCCATCGCCTGCGGGCGCAGGGCCAGATCGGTGTCGCGGTAGTACTGGTAGGCGACCACCGGCAGGGTCGCCGGATAAGGCCGGCCCAGCAGGTACGGCACCTCGTAGGAGCCGAACGCGAACGCGAACACCAGCAACGAACCGGCGGCCACCGGCGGCGCGATCAGCGGCAGCGTGACCGATACCAGCCGCCGGACCGGCCCGGCACCGAGCGTCCGGGCGGCGTTCTCCAGCTGCTCGACGCCGCCGCTGAGGGCCGCAAGGGTAATCATGACCAGGAAGGGGGTCTCCTTCCACACGTACGCCATGATGATGCCCCACCCGAAGCCGTCCCCGGTCAGCGCCGGGAAGTCAGCCGGCCGGCTGGTCCAGCCGAAGGCGTGCCCGACGCGCGACAACAGACCGCCCTGAGCCAGCAACAGCAGCATGCACAGCGCCGCGACCACATGTGGAACAGCCAGGTTGCCCTGCAGCACGCTGCTCAGCCATCGCCGGGATCGGCCGGTACGCCGCAGCAGCAGTGCGACGGCCACGCCGAGTACGGTGGCGACGGCGGTGGACAGCAGCGCGACCCGCAGGCTCAGCAGCAGCGACGCCCGGACCGCCGGGTCCTGCCCGAGAGACCGGTAGGCGTCGAACGACAGCCGGCTGCCGGGCAGGAACGGCTGATGACCGAGGCTCTGCGCCACGGCCTGCCCGATCCCGGCGACGAAGAACACGCCGATCACCGTCAGCGCCGGGGCGAGCAGCAGCAGAATTCGCGCCCACCGCGGCAGCCGGCGGCCGAGGGCCGCACCGCTCACTTCTGCAGGACGGTGGCCGTCCAGTCCTTCTCCAGCCGGTTCACGTACCCGGCCGCCAGCTCGGGCTGCACGTTACGGGTCAACTCGGTCAGTGGCAGCACCGAGGCGGGCACCGGCACGGCGGCGAACCGTTGCTGGATCTCGGCGCTGGTCTTGCGCAGGTCGATGCCGGGGTAGACACCCGCAGCCTCGTACAGCGCCAACTGGGTCTCCGGCTCCTGCAGCACGTTGACCAGTACGAGGGCGGCCGCCTTGTGCGCCGCGTTGTCCGGGATCGCCACGAAGCTGCTGTTGGCGATGTTGCCGGCCGACGGCACCGCCTGGCGGGTCGACGACGGGTACAGACCCTTGGTCACCTGCGCGCCGACCGCCCCGGGCCCGTAGGTGAAGAAGGCGCTGATCTCGCCGTCGCTGTACAACTTCTCCACCGCCTGCTGCGACTGCGGATAGGTGGCGCCGCCGCGCCACAGCGACGGTTCGAGCTCGGCCAGCCGGGCCCACAACTTCTGTGCCGCCGGCTGGTACTTGGTGTCGTCGAAGGCGCCGGCGAGCGTCGCCGGCCCGCCGATCGTGTCGTACAGGATGGTGCGTACCGCCATGGAGCCGGTGAAGTCCGGTGGCGCCGGGTAGGTGAACCGGCCCGGGTTGCGTCTGGCCCAGTCGATCAGCGACGACACGGAGGCCACGTCCGCCGGTTCGAGTTCGGCGCTGTCGTAGACCAGGGCCGAGTTGGCTTGCTGCCAGACCCCTTCGCAGCCGGCGACGGGCACACCGAAGTCGTTGGCGACGGCGGGGTCGGTGAAGTCGACGTATTTCGCTGACGGAATCCTGGTGTCCCAGCCGCAGTACCAGAGGTCGGCCTGGACGCCGGTGGCGAAGTTCTCGCCGTTGACCCAGATCGCGTCGACCGAGCCGTCCGTCGTCAGGCCGGCCTGCTTCTCGCCGAGGACCTTGTTGATCGCGTCGGCGGTGTCGGTGATCTTCACCTGGTTGACGGTGACGCCCAGCGGGCGCAGCCGGTCGGCGAGGTGGCCGCTGACGAAGTTGTTCAGGGTGTCGTCGCCGCCGTACATGTACCAGTTCACGGTCTGTCCCTTGGCCTGGGCGAGAACAGCGTTCCAGTCGGCGGGGTCCACGGTGCCGGTGTCGCGGCTGGAGGCGGAGCTTCCGCAGGCGCTGACCGTGAGCGCGGCCAGGGCCAGCGCGGCCGTCAGCAGGCGGAGGGTTCGGGTGGGGCGCGGGGACACTGATACTCCTTTACCGAGGGGAACGCGACGGGGCCGGCCCGCGGAGGACGCGCACTCCGAGGATGACCCGTTGCACGGCGGTCACTGCGACCGCGGCGGTGAAAACCCAGGCGATCGGCGCCGCCCACTGTGGGAACACGCAGAACAGTACGTAGACGGCCACGGTCTCGGCGCCCTCGGCGAGGCCGCCGACGAAACGCAGCGACCGGGCGTCGCCGATGGTGCTGCCGCGACGCTCCAGCAAGGACGACAGGGCGAGAAAGGCGGTACCGGACAGGTAGTAGGCGCACAGCAGCGCCACACACGCGAGCCGGGCCTCCGGCCGGGCGACCGCGACGGCGACCACGAACCCGGCGTAGATGCTGAAGTCCGCGACGATGTCCAGGAACCCGCCGAGTTCGGTCGCACCCCGCACTCGGGCGACCGGTCCGTCCAGCCCGTCCAGCAGTCGGTTGAGCAGCCACAACACCAGCGCGAGCCACCATCGGCCGGTCGCGGCGGCCCCGCATGCGGCCACACCGGCCAGCCAGCCGGCGACGGTCACCGTCAGCGGTGACACGCCCGCGGCGGCGATCCGGGCCGCCGCCGCCTCCAGTGCCGGTGCGAACAGCCGGCGTGCCGCCGTGTCAAGCATCCGGGCCCAGCCGTACGCCGGTGGCCCGTGACACGGGTGTGAGTGGTAGCAGTTTGCGCAACGCCACATTCTCCGCCGGGTCCAGAACGCTGTGCTGCACGCACGCCGGGACCAGCTCACCGGTCTCCGGATGAGCCATGGCATAGAAACACGCCCGCAGCCGTTGCTGGGTCGCCGCCAGGCGCGGTTCGGTGCTGGTCTCGCCGCGTCGCATCGCCGCCCATGCCGGGGCGACGTCGGCGGCGTCCATGAACGAGTGCATCACGAACGTCACCGGCCGTACCCGATGGCGCAGCAGCGCACGCACCCCGGCCCGGCGCACCATCCGGGCCACCCAACCGGCGAAGGTCGCCACGACCGACGGGTGCCGCACCACGACCCGGGCGAGCTTGACGGCCAGGACCGGCACCGGTGTGCCCGAGAAGTTCACGCCGCCCAGGTACCGGAAGAACCGATCCCGGACCCGTAGATCGGCCGGCACCTCGTCGTCCAGCAGCGGCACGTAGCGCTCACCGAGGAAGAACCCGTACACGGTCCGGTTGCAGCGTTCGTCGCCGTGCGCCACCGCCCGGAACGGCAGCCGGGCCCCGGCGCCGCGTTCGATCTCCTGCCACACCCGGTCACCGGTGGTGTCGCCGTACTCGTCGTGCCAGCGCCGTTCATCGCCCACGAACGCGGCGGGCTGGAACGAGAACATCCCGAACCCGTAATCACGGCAGTCCCGGATCACCTGCGCGATCTGGTCGACGTTACGCGGTGTGACGGTCATGTTGTGCGCCAGGAAATGCCGGACCCCGTGCTCGCGGCGCAACCGGGCGAACATGCCGGTGAACCGTTTGCGGTACGGGTTCAGCGACGCCTCGTCGGCCGGTCGTTGGATCCCTCGCCGGCCGAACATCAGCATGTCGAAGTGCCCCGCGAACGACAACCGGCCGAACCGCCGGGCACCGTCCGGGCCCACCGCCAGCGCTGCGAGGTAGTCGTAGTCGAAGTCGCCGTGCGTCATGCTCATCGGCTCGCGCCCGTACTCCCGCATCACCGCGAGGGTGGCCGCGTGATCCTCGGCCGGCAGCAGCGTCACCTCACCGCCGATCAGCTGGGCGTGCGCCCGCGGCCCCCGCACCCGGCGCAGCAGGGCCATCTGCTCACGCACCTGTGCCCGGGTGTGCGCCCCGTCGATCGCCACCCGGTTCGCGTCCCGCGAGTGATAGCACGGCGTGCAGGCCAGATCGCAGCGGGGAAACACCCCGTGGGTGCCCTCACAGCCCACCGCGTGCCGGCCCAGGGTCTGCGCCGGCGTCCGCACCTGCTCGGGCAGCTGCCACCAGCGTTCCTGCAGCGCGGCCAGGGTCTGCGGGTGCACCGGGCGGGTCGCCAACTCCCACGCCCGCAGTCGGGCAACCGTCTTCGTCGGCACCATCAGCTCTCTTCCCACAGCCACCGCACTCGACTCGTGCCGGCGGCGAACGGATCTCACCACTCACCAGGGGAACCCGGTGAACGGCGTGAAGCCTTCCCGGCCCGGCCGATTCACGCGCCCACCTGACGACGAACCGTCGCTGTCTCAGCCGGGCACTGTTGTGTGTGCCCGCTCACCGACGCGCCATGCCCATCCTCCCGGTGTCGGCTCCGAACCTTTACCGGCACCCAGGAGGTTCGTCGCGCGCCGCCCAGCCCAGCCGAAACGCTGTTCATCCTCAAAGCCGGACACAGGGAGCGGCCAGGCGGAGATCAGATGCCACGGTGTGGCGATCCGCCGGAGATTCGTGCCGACGGCACCCCGCGGGAAGGTCGAGCGGCCGCGATCGAGTTCGCCGTCGACGGCCCGGCCGTCGTCGTCGTGGAGGAAGCCTTCCTGCCGGTGACGTGCGAGCGACGAGGTGGCCTTAACAGATCCACAACGGCTGTTGGGACACCGTGTGCGATCCGCTTCTGTCATTTATTGGCCTCCATTCGGAGGTGTTGCCGACCGTCGTTCGGAAAACAGGTTCGGCGGTCGTTAATCCACTGGGGAGGGTGAAGCCCCGGCGGCGGAGGAATGTTATCCCTGTGTCAATACGGCTCCCGAGGAAAGGATCACCGCGTGCTTTCGTGCAAGGTCCTCACGTATTTCCGTACTTGTCCCAGTTGCCCGGCCGGGAAGGACGGTGGGGTGGCATGACGATGACGGTTTCCGCCGCTCTCGACGAGGCGACACTGGCGGGTGTGCTGGAGGACTGCGCCCGACGGCATCGGGTACCCGGCGCCCAGCTGGCGGTCCATCAGGCCGGCCGGACCGTGGCCGTGGAGTACGGCGAGGCCGAGCACGGTTCCGGGCGGGCGGTCACGGCGGACACCGCGTTCCCGGTCGGGTCGATCACCAAGGCGGTCACCGCCACGGTCGTGCTGGCGCTTGCCGCCGACGGCGATCTGGGCCTGGACGATCCGGTGGCCTCCCACGTGCCGGGGCTGGCCGCGGAGACCTCCGGCATCACCGTCCGGCATCTGCTCAGCCACACCGGCGGGCTGCCGGCCGGCCCGGCCTCGGAGGAGGTCACCGGCCTGTCGCCGCAGCGCTACGTGCGGCACGCCGCGCGCCCGGAGACGCTGGTACTGAGGCCGGGCACCGGCTTCTCGTACTCCAATCTCGGTTATGTCCTGCTCGGTGAGGTGATCACCACGGTCACCGGGATGAGCTGGGCCGAAGCGGTCACCACGATGCTGTTGCGGCCGTTGGGCATCCCCGCCGACCTGGTCGGGGTCCCCGGGTTCGCCGGCTCCGGGCGGCCCTTCGCGGCCGGCCACTCCCGCCATCCGCGGACCGGCCGGATCCGGCCCGTGGAGCAGTGCCTGGCCGCCGCCGAGGTGGCGGCGGGCGGACTGGCCCTGAGCGCCGTCGACCTGGTGAAACTCGGCCTCCTGCACATCGGTGGGGGTGACCCGGCCGTCCTTCCGGCGGAGTACGCGGCCCAGATGCGGCGCGTGGTACCCGGTGCCGTGCCGTTCGGGCTCGCCCACGGCTGGGGTCTGGGGCTGGCCGTTTTCGGCACGGTCCCGCACGAGTGGTTCGGGCATGCCGGCAACGCGGACGGCACGGATTGTCACCTTCGGATCAGTCCCGCCGAGGGCCGGGTCGTCGCGCTGACCACCAACGTCGGCGCCGGGTCCGGGATGTGGCCGGAGGTGTCGGCCGAACTGCGCGATCGGGGTGTTCCGCTGGACGACGGCCTGCCGCACGGCGACGCCTGGCCGGTCACCGCGGCGGACTGCGTAGGCGTCTACCGCAACGGAGATCTCACCTACGAGATCACGTCCGGCGGCCCGTTCGGGCTGTGCTTCAGCGTCGACGGCGAACCCGCGGAGCCGCTGCTGCTCGGCGCCGACCGCACGTTCTATCTGTGCGACGAATCATCCGGCCGATGGACCGTTGGCGGACGCTTTGTGCGAGACCGGCGCCAGGGTCCGGTAAACGCTGTGCAAGTCGGTGGGCGCCTCGGAAGCCGTTGCGTCGAGGCATTTGCCTGAGCTGAAGCAACAATTTTAAGAATGTGAACCGGTGCCGCGGGGATTGCAAACGCCGGATTTGATAGTTGCCGTCTACGAAAGGTCTCGGCGGACGTGACTCAGCATCGTGCGGTCCCGATGTCCATCCCCCAGCAGAAGCACGTGCGGCGGGAGCCGGCCCGGTTCCCGCCGCCCCGCCCCGCCATCCGGCGGACCGAGGCCGAGGACTTCCGGCCCGCTCCGCTGCCGGGTCTCGTGCCCGGATCCGACGGGCCGGGCACGTGGGCCCGTCGGAGGTGCGCCCTGCCCGCCGAGGTGGCCGGGACGCTGCACCGGCTCGCCGTCGGCGACGAGGCAGGGGTGCGGGCGATCTGCGCGGCCGCCGTCCACCTCGTACTCACCCGGTATGCCGGCGACGACCCCGTCACCTTCATGACGACGGCATCCCTGGACCGCCCCGGCCTGCTGCCACTGCGTCCCGAGCCGGGCGCCACCACCGTCGCGGAACTGATCGACGCGTTCCGGGACGCCCACGCCGAGGCCGCGCGGCACGCCGCCGGCGACCCGGAGATGCAGCCGGAGATGGCCCGTGTCGTGGTCACCGGCCACGACCGGGTGGTCCCGGCCCCGCACACGGCGCTGATCGTGCACGAACCGGCGGACGGCTCCGGCGGGCAGCCGGTCCTGGAGTACCGGACCGACCGGCTCAGCGGCGACGCCGCCGGCCGGCTCGCCGGCCACCTCGGGCGCGCACTCACCGTCGCGGTCACCGACCCGCACCGGACGGCCGCCGACGTGGAGGTCATGACCGACGACGAGCGGCGCGACCTCCTGTCCGAGGCGCGTGGCCCGCAACGGCCGGTCACCGCGGCGGTCTGGCCCGAGCTGGTCGAGGCCCAGGCACGCCGCACCCCGGAACTACCGGCCGTGGTCTCCGGAAACGTCATGGTCGACTACCGGACGCTCGAGGAGCGAGCCAACCGGCTCGCCCGGCTGCTGGTGCACCGCGGCGCGGCACCCGAGACGGTGGTCGCCCTGGCGCTGCCCCGCTCGGTCGACCTGGTGGTGGCACAGCTCGCCGTGGGCAAGGCGGGTGCGGCGTTCCTGCCGGTCGACCCGGGATACCCCGCCCAGCGGATCGCCGTGATGCTCGACGACGCCCGGCCGGTGCTGACCGTGACGCGCTCCGACACCGCCCTGAGCTGGCCCGGAGCCCTGGTCCTGGACGACCCGGACGTCGTCGCGACGCTCGCGGCCACCCCCGGCACCCCGTTGGGCGACGCCGACCGCCGGGCACCGCTGTGCGCGCAGCATCCGGCCTACGTCATCTTCACCTCCGGGTCGACGGGCGTACCGAAAGGGGTGGTGATCCCGCACGCCGCCCTCGTCGGGTTCGTGGCCGCCGAGGCCGCTCACCTCGGGGCCGGCCCCGGCCACCGGGTGCTGCAGTTCTCCTCACCGAGCTTCGACGCCTCCATCCTGGAACTCGGCATGGCGCTGCCGGCCGGCGCCACCCTGGTCGTGCCGCCACCGGGATCGTCGCTGGGCGAGCCGCTCGCCGACGTCCTGGCCGCTCAGCGGATCACTCATGCGCTCATCCCGCCCGCCGCGCTCGCCACCGTGCCCGACCCGGCCGCCGTCCCGGA
Source organism: Actinoplanes sp. NPDC023801 (assembly GCF_040639655.1). Lineage (NCBI taxonomy): Bacteria > Bacillati > Actinomycetota > Actinomycetes > Micromonosporales > Micromonosporaceae > Actinoplanes > Actinoplanes sp. NPDC023801. The sequence goes on from NZ_JBFAAI010000045.1 coordinate 47,831, forward strand.
ACTGACCACCCTCCTGGTCGGTGGCGAGGCCTGCGACGCCGGCCTGGTGCGCGGCTGGGCCACCGGCCGGCGGATGATCAACGCCTACGGGCCGACCGAGACGACCGTGGTCGCCACCTGGACCGGCGCACTCGCGCCTGGTGGCACCCCACCGATCGGGCGCCCGCTGCCTAACACCGCCACCTACGTGCTGGACGCCCGGCTGCGCCCGGTCCCGGCGCAGGTGCCCGGCGAACTGTACGTCGGCGGTGACGGGCTGGCCCGCGGCTACCTGCACCGGCCGGGACTGACCGCCCAGCGGTTCGTCGCCGACCCCTTCGGCGCGCCCGGAAGCCGGATGTACCGCACCGGCGACGTGGTGCGGCGGGCCGCCGACGGGCAGCTGGAATACCTCGGCCGTGCCGACGACCAGGTGAAGATCCGCGGCTTCCGGATCGAACCCGGCGAGGTCGCCGCCGTCCTGACCGGTCACGACCGGGTGGCGCGGGCGGCAGTCGTCGTCCGCGAGCCACGCCCCGGCGTCCGGCAGCTCGTCGCGTACGTCGTGCCGGCCCATCCCGACGGTGTCGACCCGGCCGCGCTGCGCGCCCACACCGCGGCCAGTCTGCCCGCGCACATGGTGCCGGCCGCGTTCGTCGCCGTCCCCGCGCTGCCCGTCGGACCGAACGGCAAACTCGATCACCGGGCGCTGCCCGCCCCGACCTTCGACACCACCGACGACCGGTACACCCCGCCGCGCACCGACACCGAGCACGCCGTCGCCGACGTCTGGGCCGACGTCCTCGGTGTCAGCCGGGCCGGCCGGGACGACGACTTCTTCGCGCTCGGCGGCGACTCGATCCTTGCCGTACGCATCCTCGCCCGCCTGCGGGCACTGTTCGGTGTCCGCCTCCCCGCCCGCGCGGCCTTCGACGCCCGTACCGTCGCGGCGCTGGCCGCCCAGGTCGACGCCGCCGTCGCCGGCACACCGGCCGTGGCCGGGCCGATCCCGCGGGCCGGCCTGACCGGGCCGCTCCCGCTGTCCACCTACCAGCGGCGGCTGTGGCTGCACGAGCAGGTCAACGGCGGTAAGAACGAATACGTCACCGGGGTGGGCCTGCGCCTGCGAGGTCCTCTCGACCGGCCCGCCGTGCACGCCGCGCTGGACACGCTCACCGCCCGGCACGGTTCCCTGCGCACCACGTTCACCACCGTCGGCGGGGAGGGCCGGCAGGTGGTCGCGGAGCATGGGGAGATCCCGCTGACCGTCACCGACCTGCGCGACGTCGCGGACAGCGAGCGGGCGGCCGCCCTCGACCGGCTGCTCGGCGCCGAGCTCGACCGGCCGTTCGACCTGTCCGGTGGACCGCTGACCCGGGCCACGCTGGTGGCACTGGCCGACGAGGACCACGTGCTGCTGCTTGCGCAGCACCACATCATCACCGACGGCTGGTCCGTGCGGGTGCTCTGCGAGGAGTTCGCCGCCCTGTACGACGCGGCGGTCCGCGGGGTTCCGGCGCCGCCCGCCGAACCGTCGCCTGAGTACGTCGACTTCGCCCGCTGGCAGCACGACCAGCTGAGCGATGGGCTGATCGACGCGCGGCTGGCGTACTGGCGCGACCACCTCGCCGGTGCCGAACCGCTGCATCTGCCCACCGACCGGCCGGCCGCGGGCACCCCGGACACCCGCGGCGCCGTCCACCGCCGCCCGCTCCCGCCCGCGCTGATGGACCGGGTGGCGAGGCTCGGCCGGCAGCAGGGCGCCACCGTCTACATGGTGCTGGTCGCGGCGGTGCAGGCACTGCTGTCGCGGTACACCGGCCAGCGCGACATCGTGCTCGGCACGGTCCGCTCCGGGCGCGACCATCCGGACCTCGATCGGGTCGTCGGCTTCTTCGTCGACACCCTCGTGCTGCGCGGCACGGTGGACCGGCGCGACGGCTTCGACACCCTTCTCGCCGCCGCCCGCGAGACGATCCTCGCCGCGTTCACCCACGACGTGCCGTTCGACCGGCTGGTGGAGAGCCTGCCCGGCCGCGACAGCCGTACCCCGCTGGTACGTGCCGTCGTGGTGTTGCAACACGATCTGGTGGGTTCCGGCCCGGCCGGTGGGCTACGGATCGTCGAGCATGATCTGCCCCGCCCGCACGCCCGTTTCGACCTGGTCCTCGAGTTCGTGCCGCGCGGCGACACGATGACGCTGGCGCTGGAGTACGACACCGCGCAGTTCAGCGCCGGCACGGTCGGCCGCCTCGCCGATCATCTGGAGCGCCTGCTCGACGCGGTCACCACCGACCCGGTGGCCGCCGTCGGCGCCGCCGACCTGCTCACCCCGGCCGAACGCACCGAGCTGCTGGTCACCCGCAACGACACCGGCCGGCCGGTCGAGCCGTGCACATTCGGCGAGCTGTTCACCCGGCAGGCGGGCCGTACCCCTGATGCCGTCGCTCTCGTCCGCGACCGGGACACCGTCGACTACACCTCGCTGCGGGACCGGGTGAACCGGCTGGCCCGGCTCCTGGTCGCGCGGGGCGCCGGGCCGGAACGGATCGTCGCCCTCATGCTGCCGCGCTCGGTCGACATCGTGGTCGCCCAGCTGGCCGTCGTGCAGGCCGGCGCGGCGTTCCTGCCGGTGGACCCGGCATACCCGCGCTCCCGGATCGACCTCATGCTGGGCGACGCCGCCCCGGCCCTGGTGCTGACGTACACCGGCCTCGCCGAGCGGCTTCCCGACGGCCTGCCGGTCCTGCCGCTCGACGACCCGGCGACCGCCGCCGCGCTGGGCGAGCTGCCCGGCACGGACCTCGACGACACCGACCGGGCCGCACCGCTGCGACCGGACCACCCCGCCTACGTCATCTACACCTCGGGCTCGACCGGCACCCCCAAGGGCGTCGTGATCTCCCACCGGGGTCTGGCCGGCTTCTCGGCGGCCGAGATCGACCACTTCCAGGTACGGCCCGGTGACCGCGTCCTCCAGTTCGCCTCACCCAGCTTCGACGCCTCCGTGCTGGAACTGTGCATGTCGCTGCCGGCCGGCGCCGCGCTGGTCGTACCACCCGAGGGGGCCCTGCTCGGCGACCGGCTGGCGCGGGTGCTGGGCGACGCCCGGGTCACCCACGCGCTGGTGCCGCCCGCCGCGCTGGCCACCGTGCCGGACGGCGTGGACCTGCCGCACTTCCGCTGCGTCATCGTGGGCGGCGACGCCTGCGGTGCCGAGCTCGTCGACCGCTGGGCGCCCGGCCGCCGCATGATCAACGCGTACGGCCCCACCGAATGCACCGTGGTCTCCACCTGGAGCGGCCCGCTCACCCCGGGCGGTATGCCACCGATCGGCACACCGATCCCCGGCATGCGTGTGTACGTGCTCGACCCCGGCCTGCGACCGGTGCCTGACGGCGTACCGGGGGAGCTGTACGTGTCCGGCAGCGGCGTCGCCCGTGGCTACCTGAACCGGCCGGGCCTGACCGCCCAGCGTTTCGTCGCCGATCCGTTCGGTGCCCCCGGCACCCGGATGTACCGCACCGGCGACCTGGTCCGCTGGCACGGGCGCCGGCTGGAGTTCCTCGGCCGCGCCGACGAGCAGGTCAAGGTCCGAGGTTTCCGGATCGAGCCGGGCGAGATCGCCGCTGTGCTGACCCGGTTGTCCGAGGTGGACAGGGCCGCGGTCGTGGCCCATGACGACCCGGCCGGCACCCGCCGCCTCGTCGGGTACGTGGTGCCCGCGCCCGGGCACACCGGCGACGCCGCGGTTCTGCGCCGCCGGCTCGCCGCCGAACTGCCCGACCACATGGTCCCGGCGGCGTTCGTGTTCCTGGACGCGCTGCCGGTGGACCCGAACGGCAAGCTGGATCGCCGGGCGCTGCCGGCGCCCGACCTGAGCGCCGCGGCGGCCGCCTACGTGGCCCCGCGCACCGCCGCCGAACAGACACTCGCGACGATCTGGGCCGACGTCCTCGGACTGCCCCGGGTCGGCGTGGACGACAACTTCTTCGAACTCGGCGGCGACTCCATCCTCAGCATCCAGGTGGTGTCGCGGGCCCGCGACGCCGGTCTGCGCCTGACCTCACGCGACCTGTTCGAGCATCAGAGCATCGCCGCCCTGTCCGCCGCCCTGACGCTGCACGAGGACACCGTCCCGGTCCCGGCGCGCCCGCCGGTCACCGGGTCTGCACCGCTCACCCCGATCCAGCACTGGCTGTTCGAGAAGAGGCCCGGCGACCCGGGCCGGTTCGACCAGTGCCTCGCCCTCGAACTGGCGCCGGACACCGAGGAGGCGCTCCTGCGCACCGCCCTGGACGCCGTGGTCGAGCACCACGACGCGTTGCGCACCCGCTTCCCGCGTACCGGCCCGCAGCATCGGCAGGACGCCGGGCCCCGCCCCGGGGCGCGCCCGCGTCGGGGCGCGCCCCCCCCCCCCCCCGGGCCGGGCGCCCCCCCA
>NZ_JBFAAI010000046.1:0-50386 GCF_040639655.1 Actinoplanes sp. NPDC023801
CGCCGCGCCCCCCCCGGCGCCCGCCCGGCCCCCCCCCCCCACCTCCCACTCCCCCCCCGGCGGGTGGCTTCCCGCGGAACCCGCCCGCCTGAGACAGCGGTACGCCACAGCCGGGCGGGTCAGTCGACGGTCGGGGGGAGCGACCGGGCGGCCTCGAGGGCGGCCGCGGCGCCGCTGAACGGGTTGTGGGTGTAGGTGCGCGACAGCGTGCCGGTCCCCGAGAAGTAGCTGGCGGCGAGCTTGGCCGGGTCGGTGGCGATCTCACCGCGGTTCACCGCGTCGTTGCCGTCGTCCCAGCCCCACGGCGCGTTCGCCGAGTTGGTGCCGCACGAGTAGGTGCCGGTGCCGCAGCCGCCGCTGGTGTCGCCGGCGAAGGTGCCGAGCGACGCGAACAGCTGGGTGTTGCCGCGCTGAGCCCACAGCCCGCCGGCGGCGAAGATGTCGATGAGCCGGTAGCGGACATCCCGGTCGTCGGAGTTGGCGGGCGACTCGGAGACGGTCAGCGACGGGTAGTAGACGATGCCGTCGCCGTTGATGTCGTACTGCGGCCGCGCCTTGAGCCCGTGACCGCCGCGCTCCTGGGCGGTGACCGGGTGCTGGAACGAGTCGTGCGGTGAGGACTGGAGTTGCAGGGTGCCGTCGATGGTCTCGCTGCCGTTGGCCCATCCGCTGGCGGCCGGCTTGTAGGAGAAGAAGTCGCTGTGCGCCACCGTGACGGCGCCCTTCAGCGAGCCGTACTCCGATCCGTCCTTCTCGACGATCTCGAGCACGCCCTCACCGTCGTTCTCGTGCTCGGTCTCGAAGAACGGGTGGTCGATCCAGTCGCGCGGGTGGAAGAAGAGGTAGGTGAGGTAGTAGTGGGTGCTGGTCTCCAGGACCGAGTAGTAGACGGCGGCGTCGGTGTTCGTCCCGGCGTTGTCCCAGTTGTCCCTGCCGTTCAGATTCCCGTCGAAGTCGTATCGGGTGATGTAGTCACTCTTGCCGGCGAGCGCGTGCGAGCCGGTCGTGTCGACGTCCTGGTAGTGGATCGGCGCCCAGCGGAGCGCGATCTCGGCCCGGCTGGGTGCCGCCTGCGCGGGGGTGGCCAGAGCCGTCGCGACCAGGACTCCGGCCGCCATTGAGCGCATGATTCGCACACGTCCTCCTTGTATTGGTGGACGTAAATATAAAAGGCTATTCACATTAAGAGGCGAAGGGCAGGTGAACTATCCTGGGCCGGTGACCGACGCCCGGCTGCGCGAGCTGAAACTGATGCGGCGTGTCCGCGACCGGATCGACCGCGACTACGCCCAGCCGCTCGACGTCGAGGCGCTGGCCCGGTACGTCCACCTGTCCGCCGGGCACCTGAGCCGGCAGTTCAAGGCCGCGTTCGGCGAGTCGCCGTACAGCTATCTGATGACCCGCCGGATCGAGCGGGCGATGAACCTGCTGCGCCGTGGCGACCTGACCGTCACCGAGGTGTGCTTCGCGGTCGGCTGCTCGTCACTGGGTACCTTCAGCACCCGGTTCACCGAGCTGGTCGGCATCTCGCCGAGCGCGTACCGCAAGCTCGGGCACCGGATCGAGGGACTGCCCGGCTGCATCACCAAACAGGTGACACGACCGGTCAGGAATCGAGAAGCGGCAGGTGACAAGCCGTCCCTAGCATCATCGGCATGAGCATCGTCATCCATTCCGCGTTCCTGCCCACCGACAACCCCGACGAGTCCCTCGCGTTCTACCGGGACGGCCTCGGCTTCGAGGTTCGTCTCGACGTCGGCTACGGCGACATGCGCTGGATCACGGTCGGGCCGCCCGGCCAGCCGCAGACATCGATCGTGCTGCAGCCGCCGGCCGCCGATCCGGGCGTCACCGACGAGGAACGGCGGACCATCGCCGAGCTGATGGCGAAGGGTGCGTACGCCGGCATCGTGCTGGCCGCCACCGACCTGCAGGCGACCTTCGACCGGCTCGCCGCCACCGGCGCCGACGTGGTCCAGGAGCCCGCCGACCAGCCGTACGGTCTGCGCGACTGCGCCTTCCGCGACCCGGCCGGCAACCTGGTCCGCATCAACCAGCTCACCTGAGGCCCGGGGACGACCTAGCGTGGCTGACATGACGACCGAAGGCATCAGGACCGTCCCGTGGCGTACTGGCACGTGCGGGACATCGATGCGAAGCTTGCCGGGCTGACCGCGGCCGGTGCGACCGTCGCCGAGGCTGGCGACGGAGGCCGGCCCGGCGCCGTGTGGCGACCGTGACCGATCCCGACGGCGGACCGATTCCGTCGGCAACGGGCCCGGCCCGCTCCGTGACAGTCGAGTTTCTCAGGGGGGAGACACTTTGAGCGCCCATCGCTCGATCCGCGTGCACGGTGCCCGGGTCAACAATCTCAAGGACGTCAGCGTCGAGATCCCGAAGCACCAGCTCACGGTCTTCACCGGGGTGTCCGGCTCGGGCAAGAGCTCGCTGGTGTTCGGCACCATCGCGGCCGAGTCGCAGCGCCTGATCAACGAGACGTACAGCGCTTTCGTGCAGGGTTTCATGCCGACCCTGGCCCGCCCGGACGTGGACGTGCTGGAGGGCCTCACCACCGCGATCATCGTCGACCAGGAGCGGATGGGGTCCGACCCCCGTTCCACGGTCGGCACCGCCACCGACGCCAACGCGATGCTGCGGATCCTGTTCAGCCGGCTGGGCGACCCGCACATCGGCTCTCCGCAGGCGTACTCCTTCAATGTCGCGTCGATCTCCGGCGCGGGGGCGGTGACCACGGAGAAGGGCGGCGTCACCACCAAGGAGCGCCGCAGTTTCAGCATCACCGGCGGCATGTGCCCGCGTTGCGAGGGCCGGGGCAACATCAACGACTTCGACCTCACCCAGCTGTACGACGAGACGAAGTCGATCAACGAGGGCGCGATCTCGATCCCCGGCTACAGCATGGACGGCTGGTTCGGCCGGATCTTCCGTGGCTGCGGCTTCTTCGACGTGGACAAGCCGATCGGCAAGTTCTCCAAGCGGGAGCTGCACGACCTGCTCCACAAGGAGCCCACCAAGATCAAGGTCGACGGGATCAACCTGACCTACACCGGTCTGATCCCGGGCATCCAGAAGTCGTTCCTGTCCAAGGACGTCGACGCGATGCAGCCGCACATCCGCGCCTTCGTCGAGCGGGTCATCACCTTCACGGTGTGTCCGGAGTGCGACGGCACCCGGCTGGCCGAGCACGCCCGGAACTCGAAGATCAAGGGTGTGAGCATCGCCGACGCGTGCGCCATGCAGATCAGCGACCTGGCCGCGTGGGTTCGTGACCTCGACGAACCGTCGGTGGCCCCGCTGCTGGAGAAACTGCAGCACACGCTCGACTCGTTCGTCGAGATCGGCCTCGGCTACCTTTCGCTGGAACGGCCGGCCGGCACGCTCTCCGGCGGTGAGGCGCAGCGCACCAAGATGATCCGGCACCTCGGGTCGGCGCTCACCGACGTCACCTACGTCTTCGACGAGCCGACCATCGGCCTGCACCCGCACGACATCCAGCGGATGAACGAGCTGCTGCTGCGCCTGCGCGACAAGGGCAACACGGTGCTCGTGGTGGAGCACAAACCCGAGGCGATCGCCATCGCGGACCGGGTGGTCGACATCGGTCCGGGCGCCGGAACGGCCGGCGGCAACATCTGCTTCGAGGGTACGGTCGAGGGCCTCCGCGCCAGCGGCACGATCACCGGCCGCCATCTCGACGACCGGGCCTCGCTCAAGGAAACCGTCCGCACGGCGAGCGGCGCGCTGGAGATCCGTGGCGCGGCCACCCACAACCTCCAGGGCGTCGATGTCGACATCCCGCTCGGGGTCCTCGTCGTGGTGACCGGCGTGGCCGGCTCGGGCAAGAGCTCGCTGATCCACGGCTCGGTCGCCAAGCGCGACGGCGTGGTGTCGATCGACCAGACGGCGATCCGCGGGTCCCGGCGGAGCAATCCGGCCACGTACACCGGTCTGCTGGAGCCGATCCGCAAGGCCTTCGCCAAGGTCAACGGGGTGAAACCGGCACTGTTCAGCGCCAACTCGGAGGGCGCCTGCCCGACCTGCAAGGGCGCCGGCGTGATCTACACCGACCTCGGCATGATGGCCGGGGTGGCCACCACGTGCGAGGAGTGCGAGGGCAAGCGGTTCGAGGCCTCGGTGCTCGACTACAAGCTCGGCGCCAAGGACATCAGTGAGGTCCTGGCCATGCCGGTCACCGAGGCGGAGAAGTTCTTCGCCGAGGGGGAGGCCCGGATCCCGGCCGCGCACGCGATCCTGAAGCGGCTCGCCGACGTGGGCCTGGGCTACCTGACCCTGGGCCAGCCGCTGACCACGCTCTCCGGTGGGGAGCGGCAGCGGATCAAGCTCGCCACCCACATGGGCGACAAGGGCGGCGTCTACGTCCTCGACGAGCCGACCACGGGTCTGCACCTGGCCGATGTCGAGCAGCTGCTCGGACTGCTGGACCGGCTGGTCGACGCGGGCAAGTCGGTGATCGTCATCGAGCACCACCAGGCCGTCATGGCACACGCGGACTGGATCATCGACCTGGGGCCGGGCGCCGGCCACGACGGCGGGAGAATCGTCTTCGAAGGCACACCGGCCGATCTCGTGAAATCGAGGTCCACGCTCACCGGAGAGCACCTGGCCAGCTACGTGGGGTCCTGAGTCTTTTCTCGTTTCGCCGGCCGAGACCATTTCGTGTCGTGACATTGGGCACTCGCCGAATCGCGGCTGCGCAACAAATGGGTCTCGGCCCGGAAACGCCGGGCGGCGCGAGAGTGTCGGCCGAAATGTCCTACGGAAAGCCCTGAAGTGCGCAAACAAGCCCAGCGGGTCCCGCGTTCCGGCGGGGCCCGCTGGGCTTTTCGGCCGGAGTGTGCGACCGGGCGACCCGGGCCGGGGTAATTGGTGCGCGGGCGGTTGATTGATGCTCGTACACTGCCAATCCGCGGCACGGGGGAGTGTCGTCCGCCTTTGGAATGGAGAATTCTGCGCATGAAGCGCTTTGTGGCCGGCGCGGTGGCCGGCGTCACCGCCCTGACCCTCACGGTCGGGTGCGCGAACCAGCTCCAGCAGCTCGAGCCCAAGCTGGAGCTGAAGAAGGCCGCGGAGAACCTCGGCGCGGCGAGCAGCACCGGTTTCACCATCAAGCCGGGCGGCAGCGTCGACGACCTGATCGCGCTCGCCAAGAAGGAATCCGGCTCGGAGGGCTTCACCGACGAGGACGCGGACATCCTCCGCAAGCTCTACAACTCGTCGTTCACGGTCGCCTGGGACAAGGGCGGTGCGGGTGTCGCCGACGACAAGGCGCTCATCAACGCCACCATCGACGGTGTCACCGGCGCTGAGATCCGCGTGATCGACAAGATCGCCTACGTGAAGGTCCCGGTCCGGGAGCTGGCCGCCAAGTTCGGCGCCCCGGCCTCCGAGGTCGACGAGATCGCGAAGGAGGCGGGCGCCGAGATCCCCGGCATCGACAAGCTCATCGACGGCGGCTGGATCTCGATCGACTCCGCGGAGATCGAGGAGTTCACCAAGAAGGCGGGCGTGAGCGCGAGCGCGGCCAGCCAGGAGGACAGCGACAAGATCGCCGCCGAGCTGAAGACCAGCGCGCAGAACCTCCTCGACGGCGCGGACGTGGTCCGCGACGAGAAGGACAAGAAGCACCTCGTGGTGACCACCTCGACGACCAAGGCGCACGCCGAGGCCAAGCGCTTCGTCGAGGCGCTCGAGAAGATCGCCACGAAGGAGCAGGCCTCGATCCTGGACGAGGCCATCGGCACCGAGATGGACAAGGCTCCCGCCGAGAAGCCGATCGTCCTGGACCTCTGGGTCGACAACGGCAAGTTCGAAGCCTTCGAGATCAACCTGCTGCAGTTCGTCGAGGGCAACACCGGCCGCGCGTCGGTGCGGGTGGACATCGCGAACAGCGCCGACATCGTCGCCCCGGCCGACGCCACCAAGATCGACCTGGCCCCGATCTTCGAGGCGCTCGGCTCGGGCCTGGCCGGCACCGGCGCGGGCCCGGACGGCGGCCGGGGCGGTGGCGACGCCAAGACCTGGGCGGAGCTCGTCGGCCAGCAGGCCGTCGTGTCGGCGCTCAGCAAGGGCGGCAAGCCGTCGAAGTACCTGAAGCAGGCCGCCGAGGACATGGCCTTCTCCGGCGTCGAGATCAAGGTCGTCCGCACCGGCGTCGCCCAGGTGACCTCGGGCAGCAGCGTCGCCTGCGTGACCGTCCCGGCCACCACCCGCGGTGAGCCGAAGGTCGTCAACGGCCGCTGCTGACGTTCCACATCCGACCGATGCCCGGTCCGCCGCGTCGGCGGGCCGGGCATCGGCGTGTCCTGGCCGGCCGTGCCGGGGTCTGCCGCGTCGATGGGCCGGCATCGGCGTGACATGTCCGGCCGCGCGGGGTCTGCCGCGTCGGCGGGCTCGGGCCGGCTGGGACGTTCGCGCGCGACGACGCGGTCCTCACCCGTGCAGGGCTCGGCGCAGCAACTCGGGATCGTGCGCGTTGACTATCGTCAGGTCCGGGCCGGCCGTCGCCCAGAGCTCGGTGAGGCGGGCGTGGTTCGCCTCGACCAGGGCGCGGTCGTGGGCGACCATCCGCTCCGACCGGACGAGCATCCGCGGGCTGCGCGTGGATCCGTCGATCTGCCCGCGGTGGTAGAAAGCGTCGCCGGCGTGCAGGATCCAGCGTTCCCCGGCGTCGACCGCGACGGCCGCGTGGCCGCGGGTGTGGCCGGGCAGGGCGATCAGCACCACTCCGGGCCGGATCTCGGTGCCCGCGGCGAAACCTCGCCACACGTCGCCGGTCGCGGGGGAGTGCTCGACCAGCCGTGGGCCGTGCTCCCGCTGGGCGGGTGGATACCGGTAGCGCTCGGTCCGGGTGCGCGGCCGCCGGGCGGCGTCCGATTCGGCGGCGGTCAGATGCACCCTGGCCTTCGGGAAGTCGGCGAGACCCCCGGAGTGGTCGGCGTCGAGATGGGTGAGCACGATGTCGCGGACGTCGGCGGGATCGTGACCGAGGCGTTCCACCTGCCGTACCGCGCTCTCGCCGGGGTCGAGCACCGGCCGGATCAGGAACCGTGCCCCGCCGATCCGGCGGGCCGGGTCGGCGGCGTCGCGCAGGCCGAAACCGGAGTCGACAAGCAGCAGCCCGTCGGGCGTCTCGACGAGCAGGACGTGACAGACCAGGCCGCCCGGCGTCAGCGCCGGACGCATGGTCCCGCAGTTGAGGTGATGGACCCGCATGTCGCCTCCGGTCATTCATCGGAACCCGAGTTCCGGTACGGAAAATCTTATGCGCCGCGATCGAATAGTTATGTCACCGTCTGTGCACACCGGGGCCTTTCAGCGCTGGAGATCGTTGTCCCTCGCCCCGATGCCGCTCGACGACGGATTCCTGCTCGCGCAGCCATTGCGGGTTCCGAATACTCATCGGTACCGATGATCCGGTGCGGCGCGCGCGGCCGGAGTGCGAAACCGGTCCCGACCACGGTCACCGAATGTGAGTTTTCGGTCTCCGCGCCCACCCGTCGCATTGAATGTGACTGATAGCCATACCGGCCGTTCAGCGCGTAAGGTGCATGCGGCGAGTTGATCTAGCGATCTGCTGGCCCCTGAGGGGAGGGGCCCGGAAAGGACCGATTAACCTTCTGCATCCGTCCACATAGGACACCCCCTACCGACTCCTGCCCCCCTCAAGGAGATAGATAATCATGGCTACAGTAGCCGCGGCCATGGCTCGCCGAACGGTGACAGCGGGTGCTGCCTGGGCTCTGGGCGCCACCACGTCCGCCCCGATGGTCGTACTCGTGGGCGGTATCGTCGCCACCTACGCCGGTTCCGAAGTCACCGCGCTCCCTCTGCTCTTCGCCCTGGTCGGCGGCGTGGTCACGCTGCTGCTCGTCGGGTACGCCGCGATGATCCGGGCGGTCCCGCACTCGGCGCCGTACTACGCGATCACCGCCCGCGGGCTGGGCCCGACCGCTGGCGTCGGGGCCGGTTTCGTCGCGCTCCTGGCCTACAACGCACTGCAGATCAGCCTCTACGGCCTGTTCGGCGCGATCATGTCGGGCATCACCGGCATCGACGCCTGGTGGCTGTTCGCCGCCCTCGCGATCGGCGTGGTCACGGTGCTCGGCACCCGGCGCATCGTGCTGTCCACCCAGATCGTCATGGGCGTGCTGATCCTGTCCCTGCTGGTCGTCGGCCTCTTCGTGATCGTCGGCTTCCTCGACCCGGCCGACGGCATCCCGTCCGCCGCTTTCGACCCGGCCGGGCTGAGCGTTCCCGGTCTCGGTCTGGCGGTCGCGCTGACCCTGGCCGCGTACACCGGTCCCGAGGGCATGGCCGCGTTCATCGAGGAGGAGGACAGCGTCGCCGGCAAGCGCGGACAGGCCATCAGCCGCGGCATGATGATCTGTGCGCTGAGCCTGATCGGCATCTACACCGCCGCGGCGTGGGCCATGCAGTCCGCCACCGGCTCCGGCAAGGTCGCGGCCGCCGCTGCCGACGACCCGAACCTGCCGGTGACGCTGCTGTCCGACCAGGTGCACCCGGTCTTCGGCATCCTCGGCGTGGTCATCCTGGTCCTGGCGATCCTGACCTCGCTGATCAGCTTCCACAACATCATCAACCGGTACGCCTTCGCGATGAGCCGCGAGCAGGTTCTGCACCAGTACCTCTACCGCACCGGCTCCGGCACCGCGGCCGACGCCCCGGTCGGCGCGAGCCGCGCCCAGAACGCGCTGGCCGCCGTCGTCGTGCTGGTCTGGGCCATCTCCGGCGCCGACCCGCAGACCACCCTGTTCGGCTGGGCCAGCACCGTCGGCGCGATGGGGCTGCTCGCTCTGCTGATCGTGTCCGCGGCGGCCGCGCTGCGCTACTTCGCCCGCACCACCGGCTCCGGCGAGAGCGGCTGGAACACCACGATCGCGCCGCTGTTCGGCCTGGCCTTCGGCCTCGCCATCCTCGTCACCATGCTGCTTCAGCTCGACGCCCTGGTAGGGGCCAAGCCCGGCTCGCTCGCTCCGTACGCCCTTCCCGCTCTGCTCGTCCTCGCCGCGCTCGCCGGGATCTGGCGGGCGAGCACCCTGCGCCGGTCCCGGCCACAGATCTACGAGGGCATCAGCCACGGCGTGCCGAGCGTGTACGCGGTCCCCGACCGGATCGACCTCTGAGCCTGCGAAGGAAACCTCCACGTGTCGTACAACGTTCCCGGCCGACATGCTCAGCCCTCTTGGGAGGACGGTTCGCAGACCCCGCCCTGGGGGCCGCCCGTCAACCCGCAGCAGTACCCGCCGCAGCCGCCCTACCCGCAGGAGTACCAGCAGCCGCAGGAGTACCAGCAGCCCTACCCTCAGGGGTACCAGCAGCAGCCACCAGCCTGGCACCAGCACGCGGCGCCGCAGCAGCAGCCGCAGACGGCCCAGTGGCACCAGAACCAGACCGGGCCCAGCCAGGAGGACCGGCGCTGGGCGTACCTGCGGCACAGTGCCGGCACCAGCCTCCGCGGGATCAACGCCATCCACGTGACCCGGGCCCTGGAGCGGGTGCACTCGCGGGACCAGCCGCTGGCACCGCACGGGGTGACGCTGTTCTTCGTCACCGAGGCACCCAATCAGCATCTGGGCTACCAGGTCCTCAGCGCCTCCCGCTGGGGGTACGCCGGTCCCGAGTACGACAACCTGCTCGCGTTCCTGACCGGCCTCAACGCCACCGCCGAGACCTTCATCACCCAGCACGAGAAGGTCGACCGGGCCTGGGACCCGCGTGACCCGGACTACCTGATGGTCAATGTCGGGGACATCGAGCGCCCGCCGACACCGACGCGTTACGTGGGGATCGGCATGGAAACCCTCAACACCGACAGCCGCCAGTGGTACGACGTGGTCCCGGTCCTGCTCAGCTCGGGCATCAGCAGCCTCCAGGCGATGAGCTACGTGCCCGGGGAGGGCGCGGTGCGGCTCGTCGACGGCTCGGAGATCCGGATGGTCCGCGACGACAACCGCCGGGGCCGCGGCAACGATCTGATCTGCAACAACCCGCTCGACGCGACCCAGGTCTACTCCACCACGCAGAACGTGCCGGACCGGCTGGGTGTCCAGCTGCGGCAGGCCTGGCCGGCTTTCCTGGAACTGGAGAAGACTTTGAGAGATCACCTCAACCCCGCCGGCCAGGTCTGGTGATCTGGTGGACGCCTCTGGAATAAGACCCGAGGACTGGGCGGAGGCGATCCGGCTGGACCGGGCGCCGGGGCTGACCGACGTCGACGCTGTCATGTCGACGCTGGTCAGCCGGGCGGCCCGGGCACAACGCCGGACGATCGGTTTCCCGGCGGCCACCGACATCGACTGGTCGCGGACCCAGCGGGTGTTCACCCGGCTGTTCAACAACGTCGGCGACCCGGGCACCGCGCCGTCCGGCGAGGCGCACACGAACTCGCTGGAGCTCGAGGTCGTCCGGTGGTTCGCCGATGTCGTCGGACTGCCGCAGAACGATCGCTGGGGGTACGTGACCTCGGGCGGCACCGAGAGCAACATCGCCGCACTCAGGGTGGCCCGTGACCGCTTCCCGGACGCGGTGCTGTATCTGACCCACGCCAGCCACTACTCGATCCGCAAGACCGCGAACCTGCTCGGGCTGCACCCCAAGGACGTCGTCGTGGTGCGCGACAGC
The DNA here is from genome assembly GCF_040639655.1 of Actinoplanes sp. NPDC023801. Lineage (NCBI taxonomy): Bacteria > Bacillati > Actinomycetota > Actinomycetes > Micromonosporales > Micromonosporaceae > Actinoplanes > Actinoplanes sp. NPDC023801. The sequence continues at coordinate 10,684 of NZ_JBFAAI010000046.1, forward strand.
TGGTACGGCGAGATGGATTACGACCACTTCGAGAAGCTGGTGGCGCGGTACAAGGGCCGGCCCGCGATCGTGGTCGCCACCGCCGGGACCACCCTGTGGGAGGCCGTCGACCAGACCGACCGGATCGAGACCATTCTGGACGCGTACGGGGTGATGCGCCGCCACGTGCACGTCGACGCCGCCCTGTCCGGCATCCCGCTGGCCCTCGACGGGACGCTCGGCCTGGGCGCCGGCAGCCCGGTCGACAGCATCGCCATCTCCGGGCACAAGTTCCTGGGCACCCCGATCCCCTGTGGTGTCGTGGTGATGCGCGACAGCGTCCGGGTGTCGCGTGGCGAGCACATCAGCTACACCGCCACGGTCGACAGCACGGTCCTCGGGTCCCGGTGCGGGCAGGCCGCCGCCGTGCTGTGGGCGGCCATCGCCATGTACGGCCGTGACGGCCACCAGGCCCGCGCGTTGCGGGCCCGGCGGGTCGCCGCCTACGCGGTGGAGCGGATCGGCTCCACCGGCTGGCCGGTCTTCCGGCACCCGGACGCGTTCACCGTGGTGCTGCAGACCCCGCCGCTGTCGCTGACCGCCGAGTTCGGCTGGGTGCTGTCGGTGGACGGCGACTACTGCCACATCATCTGCATGCCGGGCGTGGGACACGAGGTCGTCGACGAGTTCGTGGCCGATCTGAGCCGGGTCGTGGCCCGCTGGGCGGTGATGGCCGAGTGCCGGACCCGCCCGCAGAACGGCTGGCGTGCCGTCGAAGCTGGAGAGGACCGGGTCCTGTCCGGTTGATAGGTGCACCGGGGAGCGTACGGGTGACAGCATGCACCTGTGGCGCACCGGCTGATTCTGATCAACGGGCTTCCCGGGTCGGGGAAGAGCACCCTCGCGGGACGACTGGCGCCTGCGCTGCGCGTACCCCTGATCGGCAAGGACGCCCTCAAGGAGGCGATGGCCGGCGCCGCGCCCGGAGTTCCGCCGGCGGCCCTGGGCCGGGTCGCGGCCCAGGTGATGTGGGAGCTGGCGGCCGCCACCCCGGGTGTCGTCATCCTGGAGAGCTGGTGGTTCCGCCCTCGCGACCTCGGTTACGTGATCGAGGGCATCGCCCGGTCGGGCGCCCGCCGCACGGTGGAGATCTGGTGCGCCGTGCCTCCCGAGCTGGCGATCGAACGCTACCGGAACCGGGGCCGGCATGCCGTCCACGAGGACGGCCGGCGGCTGGCCGAGGACTGGCCACGCTGGGCGGCCGAGGCGCAACCGCTCGGGATCGGCCCCACCCTGATCGTCGGCACCGACCGTCCGGTGATCGCGACCCGCCTGATCGAGGCGATCAGCGAGGCCATCGGCGGCGTCTGACCGGATTCGGGGACGGCACCGCCGAGGCCCGCAGCGGGGTCTCGGTGGCGGGGCGCCGGGGACGCCGCATGGCGGGAAAGGTGGGATTCTCGGCGTTGCCGCCATCGGCCGGTGCCGCGACGCTGGGTACGTGACCGTTCTGATCCTGCTCTTCGACGGCGTGCAGAGCCTCGACGTGACCGGGCCGCTCGAGGTCTTCGCCGGCGCCGGCTACCGGGTCGTCACGGCGAGCCCCGGCGGTACACCGGTGCGCACGTCCAGCGGGCTCACTCTCGTGCCCGATCTTGATCTGTCGGCGGCCCCGTCGCCGGCGACCGTGATCGTGCCCGGTGGCGAGGGCACCCGCGTGGAGAACCCGGACGTGGTCGCCTGGCTGCGGCGCCACGGGGCATCCGTGCCGCGGGTCATGTCGGTCTGCTCCGGCGCGTTCCTGCTGGCCGAGGCGGGCCTGCTGGCCGGGCGGCGGGCCACCACCCACTGGCAGGTCTGCGGCACCCTGGCCCGCCGATATCCGGACGTCCTGGTCGACCCCGAGCCGATCTTCGTACGCGACGGGCCGATCGCCACCTCGGCCGGGGTCACCGCCGGCATCGACCTGGCCCTGGCACTGGTCGAGGAGGACCGGGGCCGGGACACCGCGCTGCTCATCGCCCGCCACCTGGTGATGTTCCTGCGCCGGCCGGGCAACCAGACCCAGTTCAGTGCCCAGCTCTCCGCCCAGGTCGCGTCCCGGCCGGGGCTGCGGGAGGTGCAGCGGTGGATCGCCGACAACCCGGCCGCCGACCTGTCGGTGCCGGAACTGGCCCGCCGCGCGAACCTGTCACCACGTCAGTTCGCCCGCGCGTTCACCGCCGAGGTCGGGCAGAGCCCCGGGCGGTACGTGGACGCGACCCGCCTGGAGACCGCCCGGCGGCTGCTCGAGGACACCACCGGCGGGGTGGAACAGGTCGCCAGATCGGCCGGCTACGGCACTGCGGAGGCGATGCGCCGGGCCTTCGTGCGGGTGCTGGGTGTCACCCCTTCGGAATATCAGCGGCGCTTGTGTCCCGTACCCATGGAGGTTTGAGAAAATGCAGGTAGCGATCGTTCTCTTCGAGCGTTTCACCGCGCTGGACGCCGTCGGCCCCTACGAGGTGCTCAGCCGGATCCCGGATGCCGAGGTGGTGTTCACCTCGACGCGGACCGGGCCGGTCCGCAACGACGTGGGCAGTCTCGCCTTGACCGCCACGGCTACGTTGGCGGACGTGCCGCATCCCGATGTGATCGTGGTTCCCGGTGGTCCCGGGCAGACCGATCACATGACCGGCGGCCCGATTCCGCAGTGGCTCCGTGCCGCCGACCGCACCAGCACCTGGACGACGTCGGTCTGCACCGGTTCCCTGATCCTCGCCGCGGCCGGTCTGCTCACCGGCCGCCGGGCCACCACGCACTGGCTCGCCATGGATCAGCTTGCCCCGCTCGGTGCCCTCCCCGCCGAGGAGCGCGTGGTCACCGACGGGAAGTATGTGACGGCGGCCGGGGTGTCCGCCGGAATCGACATGGCCCTCGAACTGACCTCCCGCATAGTGGACGCGACCGTCGCACAGGCCGTGCAGTTGGGTATCGAGTACGACCCCCGGCCACCTTTTGCGGCCGGTTCGCCGCATGCCGCGCCTCCGGAGGTGGTAGCGGTGGTGCAGGCCTACCGAAATTTCATCCTTACCGGGGTTCACTGAGAGGGCGCACGTGTACGAACTGGTCAAGAAGGTCGTCGGGCTGCGGGTGGAGGGGGCCGAACACGTGCCTTCGAGCGGGCCGCTGCTGCTCGCCTCCAACCACCTCTCCGTCACCGATTCGACGTTCCTGCCGATGGCGGTGGCGCGGAAGGTGACGTTCATGGCGAAAGCCGAGTACTTCACCGGGCGCGGGCCGTCCGGGCGGTTCGTCTCCTGGTTCATGTCCCGCGACGGGCAGGTCGCGGTGGACCGGGACGACAAGCGGGCCGCCGTGGCGTCGCTGGACACCTGTCTGGAGGTGCTGCGGCGCGGGGACGCCTTCGGGATCTACCCGGAGGGCACCCGGTCACCGGACGGCCGCCTCTACCGGGGCCGGACCGGGGTGGCGTGGCTGGCGCTGAAGTCGGGAGCGCCGGTGGTGCCGGTGGCGATGTTCGGCACCGACCGGGTGCTGCCGCCGGGCAGGGTGGTGCCGCGACCGGCCCGGGTGCGGGTGGTGTTCGGGAAGCCGGTGCAGCTGGCGGCGATCGCCACGGATCCGGAGAACGCCCGGGAACGGCGGGCCGCCACCGAGGCGATCATGGCAGCGATCGCCGGGATCTCCGGCCAGGAGTACGTGCCGAGGTACGCCCGCGCCTGAGCGGGGACCGTGACGGGGAACAGGGCGTCCCGGCTGCTGGATCATCGCGGCGGGACGCCCTGTCACATGTCGCACGGATGCCCGTCCCGCGGTGGTTGAAACCGCCGGCGGCAGCCGCCGTTCTGCCGGTCCGTCATCGGGTGCACCGCCGGGCCCGCCGCACAGCGAGCGCGATCGCTCCGAGAACGATCAGGGCACCCAGCAGCTGCAAGCCCGGCGAGTCGTCCGCTCCGCCGTACACGAACGCGGCGGCGCCGATCACGACGGCCAGAATGACGAAGACGTATCTCATCGAGGACTCCTCTGCGCGGTGGAACTCCGGTCACCGCGCGCATCACATCACCCGGCGGTGCGGGCCGGGGAGCCGCTCGACAGACTTCGCACAGAACCTGCACACCTCGCACACAAAGCCGGGACGGGCCGCACCGGTGCGGTCACCCGACCTCGCTGAACGGCTTGCCCGCACGCAGTTCGCTGATCAGGGTGAGCACGGCGGACGGCCCGCCGTGCTCGTCCACCCATCGGCTGACCACGCACCCGGCCAGCAGGTATCCACGGTCCGAACCGCGTGGCGCCGCTCCCGCCCAGTCGACCGTCGTGATCGTGGCCGCCTCCGCGTACGGCACCCGGCACCGGTCGCCCCCGGTCGCCGGTCGCAGGTAGCGGGCGTCGTCGGAGATCAGCACCGCGAGACCCTCGTCGAACCAGTCCGGCACCGTGTCGTACGCCGATCCGAGCCGCTTGTGCAGTTCCAGATGGGCCAGCTCGTGCGTGGCGATCGCCTCGTTCGCCCCGTCGGGGGACAGCATCAGAGCCCACCGGCCGAACGCCCGCCCCTTCTCGCCGCCCCCGCCGATGTTCGAGTAGCAGTCCTTCGTGGCGCAGATCAGCACCCGGGCGTCGGTGGTCCGCTCGCCGTAGAAGGCGCCGATCCGCCGGTCCGCCGCCGCGACGATCTCCCGGAACCGGTCGTCGTCCTGCTCCGCGTAGACACCGCCGCCCAGGTCGGAGAGTCCGTAGCATTGCGGGCAGGCGATCGCCGCGACCGCGGGAGCGGCGAGCGCCGTCGCGCCGGCACCGAGGCCGAGCAGTGCCGCGGTCAGTCCCGCGATGATCCATCGGCGTTTCGGCATACCCGCCCTTTCCGTCACCCGTCCGGACGGCCCCTCGACAGGCCGCACCCCAGCCTCCACTATGGCCGAAAGATCGCCTCGGCCGCGTTCCGTAAGGCTACTTGGGGAGAAGATGACGAATTTCGATGTAATCGTGGTGGGGGCGCGCTGCGCCGGCTCCCCGCTCGCGACGCTGCTGGCCCGGCGCGGGTACCGGACCCTGCTGGTGGACCGGGACACCTTCCCCAGCGACACGGTCTCCACCCACGTCCTGCACCCGCCGGGCGTGTCGGCGTTGCGGCGATGGGGACTGCTCGACCAGGTCGTGGCCACCGGCGCGCCGCCGGTCGGGCGGTACTCCACCGACTTCGGGCCGGTCACCATCACCGGTGCCCCCGGAACGCCCGATTCGCCGTACGCCTACGCGCCCCGCCGCATCCTCCTTGACAAGATCCTCCTCGATGCGGCCGCCGCTGCCGGAGCCGAGATCCGCGAGGGGTACACCGTCGAGGAGATCCTCTTCGACGACGGCCGGGTGACCGGCATCCGCGGCCAGGACGGCACCGTCGAGCACGCCACCCTCGTGGTCGGCGCGGACGGGCGGAACTCGGTCGTCGCCAAGGCCGTGAACGCGCCCGCCTACGAGGAGCACCCACCGCTCACCGTCGGCTACTACTCCTACTGGAGCAACCTGCCGACCGACACGTTCGAGGCGTACAGCCGTCCCGGCCGGGGCTGGGCGGTCTGCCCGACCAACGACGACCTGACGCTCGTGATCGGCGGCTGGTCGTACGCCGAACTCGCCGAGCACCGCAACGACGTCGAAGGCACCCTGTTCAAGACGTTCAAGTCGGCGCCCGCGTTCGCCGCCCGGATCGCCGAGGCCAAGCGGGAGAGCAAGTTCGTCGGCGCGTCCGTGCACAACTACTTCCGGGTGCCGCACGGTCCCGGCTGGGCGCTCGTCGGCGACGCGGGTTACAACCGTGACTACATCACCGCGCAGGGCATCACCGACGCGTTCCTCGACGCCGAACTGCTTGCCGACGCCATCACCGGCGACGACCTGCCCGGATACCAGGCCCGCCGGGACGCGCGCGCCATGCCGTTCTATCAGATGACGCTCGGCATCGCGTCGCTGCAGCCGCCGGACGAGCAGATGATCCAGCTGGTCATGGGCATCGCCGGCAAGCAGGAGGCGATGGACGCCTTCACCCGTCTCAACTCCGGGGTGACGTCACCGGCCGAGTTCTTCGCTCCCGAGAACCTCGGCCGCCTGCTGTCCTGACCGCCCGCCTCCGCCCGGCTGCCCCGGCGGCCGGGCGCTCAGGCGAGAGAGATCTGGGCGGCCACGATCCGCCAGCCCGTCTGCTCGTCGTACGTCCACGTGCGCGCGTACCGCAGCCGCGCCGTCATCGGCTGCCCACCGAACGTTCCGGCCACCGCGCACAGGGCGAACGTGGCCCCGGTCGTCCCCACGGCCAGGATCTCCAGATCCTCCTCGGCCAGGGAGTCGATCCTCGAGCTGCCCGACCGGTACGCACCCAGGTCGTCACCCTTGTGGAACCGGGTCCCGTCCGGCCCGATCGCGACCAGCCGGTCGTCGAGCAGCCGATCCAGCGCCGCCACGTCCCCGTCCCGCTGCGCCTGCTGCAGGCGATGCTCGGCGTCGAGAAGTGCGGCCTCAGTGGCGGGCATCGTGGCCTCCGTACGGTCGTCTCCGCTGGTCCCTCGATCGCACCATACCGCCCTTGGCTGACCGAAATGGATCAAGTCGGCGGCGCGCCCGGAAGCGCCGGCCGGAGTCGCCTCGCATTCTTGCGGAGCCTCAAGCCGCAGGTCACGACCGGAACCGCCGATAGGTGCGGCCATGCATTGCTCTACCTGCGGTTTCGCCGTGCCGGTCTCGGCGGCCACCTGCACCGGCTGCGGCAACCTGATCGGCGGCCGCCCACAGCCTGCCCCGACCTACGAGATGGCCGGCGTCGTTCCCTACCCGCAACCGCATGGCGCGTATCCGCCCGCGGTCGCTCATGGCGTTTATCCGCCGCCCGCGGCTCCCCACGGCGTCTATCCGCCGCCTGCGGCTCCGCATGGTACGTATCCGCCGCCTGCGACTCCCCACGGTGCGTATCCGCCGCTCGCGGCTCCGTATGGCGCGTACCCGCCGCCCGCGGCTCCCCACGGTGCGTATCCGCCGCCCGCGGTTCCGTATGGCGCGTACCCGCCGCCTTCTCCCGCCGGCGGGCGGGAGAAGAACGGTCCCGGCACCGTGCTGCACTGGATGGTCCCGGTCGGGCGCTCCTGGCAGTCGGTGGTCGCCGGCTATCTCGCCCTCTTCTCGATCGTCGTGTGGATCCTCGGACCGGTGGCCCTCGGCTTGGGCGTGTGGGCGCTGGCCCGCGCCCGCCGCGAGGGAGCGCACGGCACGGGACGGGCCGTCTTCGCCGTCGTCGTCGGGCTGTTGTCGACGTTCGCGATGGGCTTGCTGGTTCTGAGTGCGCTGGCCTAGGAGCGGCCGGGCCGGGACGTGTCAGGGCCGGCGGAAGTAGCCACCGGTGGACTCGCCACCCGGTGCACTCGCGATGCAGTGCAGCGTGGTGTCGGCGCCGACCGGGATCGGCCAGGCGTCGCGCTGCCAGCGGCGGGTCTTCGCCGGCTCGACACTGCGGGAGGCCATCGCAAGCTCCGAGCAGGCCTCGGCGAGGTCGTCCCGTTCGATCAGCGGGGCGTCACTGTCGATCGTCACGCCGCCGGCGGGGAGCGGGACGGCGCGGAACGTCTCCCAGTAGTGCGGTTCCTCGCAGCCGACCCGCCGCGGGGGCAGCGGGACGCCACTGGTGGAGGTCATCCCGCCCCAGCACATCGGCTCGACCGGGCAGTACGCGTCGCCGCACGTGGTGAACCTCTCCGGCTCCCATTGCTGCTCCGGGCCACGGGACGGGTCCGATTCCGCCGGCATCAGGAGGGTCGCGCCGGCCTTGTCGTCGCCGCCGAGGAAGCCCCAGACGGCGGCGCCACCACCGATGAGCAGCAGCGCGGCGAGGGCGGCGATCAGCGCCGGCATGCGCCTCGAGACGGCCGGGGTGGGGGCCGGAGCGGGAACCGGCGCTGACGGCGGGCCGGACACCACGTCGCGGGCGGCGGTGGCGAACGCGGCCGCGGACGGCCAGCGGTCCCGCGGGTCGATCGCCAGGGCTCGCTCGACGGTCGCCTGGACCGGCACCGGCAGGGTCACCTTGATCGTGCGCGGGCCCTCCTGCAGGCGCTGAAGGGCGACCGCGTACGGGCTGTCGCCGGCGAACGGCTTGTCGCCGGCCAGGCACTCGTAGGCGACGAGGCCGAGTGAGTACACGTCGCTCTGCGGGCCCGCGGGCTCACCGCGTACCTGCTCGGGGGAGAGATAGGTGGGCGTACCGAGGATGGCTCCGGAAACCGTGAGGCGGCTTGCGGCCTCGTGCCGGGCGATGCCGAAGTCGGTGATCACCACCGTGCCGTTGCGGCGGACCAGCAGGTTCGCCGGTTTGATGTCGCGGTGCACCAGGCCCTGATCGTGGACGGCCTGCAGGCCGATCGCGGCCTGCTCGATGAGGCGCATCGTCTCGTCCGGGGCGATCCGGCCCTCCCGGCTCAGTCGCTGGGCCAGCGACTCGCCGTCGACGAACTCCATCACCAGGTAGAGAATGCCCTGGTCCCGGCCGAAGTCGTGGATCGACGCGACAGCCGGGTGGTTGATCCGGGCCATCGAGGTGGCCTCGGCCTCGAACCGCCTGGCGAAGTCCGGGTCGCCCGCCACCGAGGGCAGCATGACCTTGACCGCGACGGTGCGCCGCAGCACCTCGTCGACAGACAGCCACACCTCGCCCATCCCGCCGGCGCCGAGACGCTGTTGCAGGAGGTAGCGGTTCCCGAGTCGTACGCCGGCCTGAAACACCGCGACAGCCTAGAGGCCGGCCGGCTGGTTCAGGTATCCGGTGAGCGCCCGTTTCAGCTCGTGGACCAGCGCGCTCCGCTCGGGAGCGAGGTGATGTACCGCGGATGGCCGGCCTGGCGGGCCGGCGCCGATGCCACCGGACCGGGGCCGGGCGGGAGAATGACGGCGTGGGGGTCACTGCGAAGCAGGTCGTTGCGGCGATCGAGCGATACGCGCTCGGCGGCGGCCGGGCGGACCGGGTGATCGTCCGGCCCGGCGGCACAGTCACGGTCTTCGCCGGCCGGGCCATGGTGGACGGGTCGGCGGCCTGGCGGATCGGGAACGCGGTCAGGCTCCGCGAGGACACGGCGATCCTCAACTCCGACCCGGTTCACGGGGTGCTGTTCACGGCCGGTGGTGCGATGCGTCTGCTCAACGAGCGGGCCACCATGGACGATCTCGGCCGGCGGCTCGGCGACGATCTGGATCCGCTCGCGTACGCCGAGGTGGTCGCGGAGCTCTTCTCCGGCGACGACCCCGGCGGGCCGGTGGTGAAGGCGTTCGCGGCGGATGCCGGCTGGCCAGCGGGGGAGCTGTTCACCGGCTCCAAGGTCTACCCGGACCCGGTCGTGCAGCGAGCCGGCGACCGGGTGCGGATCCACTTCTTCTCCGGGCGCGGCCACATCCGGCACCATGCGGGCGGCGGCCACCACGTCTACCGGTGGCGGATCACCGGCGCGCCCGGCGAGATCCCCGAATGGGAGCGGGAGTACGTGGGCTTCGACGGGCCGGACCACTGATCCCCGGCGACGGGCCGCCCGTCGTGGACGTGTCCGGCCGGTGGCGGCGCCCGACGTCCATGTCGGCTGACACGATGAGCCGCTCGGGGGACCCCTTCCGTGGACGAAAGTCGATAGGTTGGCCGTCCTGTTCCACATCGGAGGGTGGCGATGGTCGTGCCGGAAGAGCAGTCCCAGCCGTTGCTGAGCACCCCCGGCTACCGGCCGCCCGAGACGATGAACGCCACCACCCGGCATCTCTGCGCGGCTCCCTACGTGGACGTCTCGTTCGCCGACGACGTCATCAGGGAGGTCGTCGAGTCCGAGCGCAAGGCCGTGCCGCCGTCCTACGGCTTCGACATCGATCCGGTGGTCCGGCACAGCCTGCGGGCCCGGCGGTTGCTGCTCCTGCGGTACGCGCTGGTCACCTTCGTGCTGATCGTCGGGTACTGCCTCAGCCCGCTCGCCACGTTCTTCTGGCTGCTGCTGTGCGGGTTCGTGGTGGCCGTCCGCTCGCGGGTGATGCGCGGGCTGGCACCACAGGTCCGCTGGGCGATCGTGGCAGCCGTCGTGTTCGTCGGGTTCTGCTCGGTCGCCTTCTCGGTGCTGCAGAGCATGGGCGACCTGGAGGACCTGCTCCTCTTCGGCGACTACGGGAGCGACTACTACGGCTCCGGCTTCGACGACAACGGCTACGGGCTGACCGTCTTCGACTTCCTCTACCCGCTGCTGCTGGCCTCCGCCATGTTCGCGGTGCTGTTCCTGTCCCGCCGCCACGTGTTCGGCATCATCACCACCGAACTCGCACCGGGCGTCCCGACGACCGCGCCGCGCAGCACCAGCCCCCGGGTCGAGCGCCGGCTCGCCGTGGTCGCCGGGATGCAGCGCGGCAACATCGCCGTGCACGACCAGGACCCGTTCATCGGGGCCGGCTGGTTCGAGCACGGGTGGGAGTTCGCCATCACGCTCCACCCGGCCGGACAGCCCGAGGGAGAGGCGAAGCCGGGGCGGATCCGGCTCGACGGCGCGGAACTGAACCGGCGGGTGTCGGCGGCGATCCTCGGCCTGCGATCGGACCAGCTCAGCGACGGCGAGAAGATCCCGAACGTGTTCGTCGTGCCGTATGTCGCCGCCGACGGGTGGCGGCGCACCGACGACCCGCTCATCGACCCGGCCACGCGTACGCCGTACACGATGGCCTCGGCGGAGACGCTCGCCGCGATCGAAGCGTGCCCGCAGGGCGGTATGCGCCACTACCTGCGGGCCGTCGTCCCCGCCCACGGCAAGGAGGTGCGCACCCCGCAGGGCCGGCCCGTGCTGCCTGCCCAGGACAGCGGCGTCGCGGTCACCACCTTCGTCCATCTCGCCCTCGAGGGCGGGCTGCTCTACGCCGAGTTCGTCGCCACCGTGATGCCCGAGGTGCGCCGGCTCTACCAGCTCGGTGACATCCTCAAGCCGGAGCGCGTGCCGGTGCACGCCGCCGAGACGACCCTGCGGTACTTCTTCCGCGACAACCTGTTCGGCGTGCTGTACCTGGCCCGGATCGGCTGGAACGTCATCCGGCTGCAGGGCCGGATGACCAAGTCGGCCAGAGACGCCGACGAGTTCCGCTTCTACGACTACGGTGCCGACCTCAGCGTCCGGGAACACGGCTCGGACTGGCCCACCGGCAAGTACATGCACCATCTTGACGCCGCGAAGTACATTGCCCTGTTGGACAAGGCGGTCACCGGGTCGATTCTGGACTTCCTCGACGAGCACGGTGTCGACACCACCGAGTTCCGCGCCAAGGCGGCCAATGTGTCGTTCGACTTCAGCACCAAGACGTTCCACGGCGGTCAGCAGGTGTTCGGCAGCCACAACCGGATCAGCCAGACGAACATCCCGAAAGCGTCCAGAGGAGGGGCCGGTGGCTGAGCAGCGCTTCGAGAACTTCACCTTCCACGGTGGTCAGCAGGTCTTCGGCGACCACAACACGGTCAGCCAGACCAATCACTACGGCGACGAGCGGGACACGATCACCGGTGGGCTGGACACGATCCGGCGTACCGCCCCGGATCCGGCGGCCGTCGAGCCGGAGATCGTCGTCATCGAGCAGGCGCTGGCCCACCCGACCGAGGAGAACCGCGGCCGGGTTCAGCAGGCACTGGACGGCCTGAGCAGCAAGCTCGGCACCGTGCAGACGGCGGCCGAGGCGGTCGCCGCACTCGGGGTGATCGCCGGCATCGTGGCCGCCGGCTGGCCGTTCTGATTCAGATCTCGTCGGCGGACCGGGCGCTCAGGCCGTTGGCCCGGGCGACCGGGTTCCACTGTGCCAGGAAGGCGCGTTTCGCCGTGCCGGCACTGTTCGAGGCGCTGCGGCCGCGGGCGTACCCGGAGTCGTCGGCCGCGTCGCAGCCACCGCTCAGGGTCGGCTGAGCCCACGCCAGGAAGCCCTGATCGGCCTCCCACGCGAAACGCAGCGCCTCGATCAGTGCGGCCCGCAAAGTCTCGCCGTCGGGCAGGGCGCTCAGGTCGGCGTCGCGCACGGTGTCCATCTGCGACTGACGCTCCTCGCCGACCGCCCTGATGTCGGCCACCGCGCCGGACAGGCCCGCACAGTCGCCGACCCGCTCGATCGCCTGGTTGAGCTTGCGGCGGCTGGCCACGCTGTCGGACAGCACCGCGTCGACGGCCCGCGCCTGTGCCCGCGGGTCCGGCGGTGGCGTCGTCGTGGCTTCGGTGGCCGGCACCGTCGCCGAGGCGGTGGCCGGAACTGTCCGGGTTGAGGCCTGCACGACCGGGTCCGGCTCGTCGTGGCCTGCCCTCAGATAGAGGCCGGCGGCCACCGCCAGCATCAGGAGCAGCACACCCGTCCCGGCCAGCAGCGGGATCCGGACGGACCGCCGGGACCGGGACGGCGGGATCGGTGGGATCGGCGGCGGGTGGCTCGGAGCCTGCCTCGTCAGCGCGGAGTTGCACCGGGCGCACAGGGTGCTGGCCGGGTCGTTGTCCAAGCCGCAGGTGGGGCAGACCATGTGACCCATCGTATCGATCGGCATACGCGTTGCGCTTGTATTGATTGTTTGCATAGAATGCGAACATGTTGGTTCGCATCGACCCGGCCTCCGGCATACCGCTCGCCGATCAGATCGCCTCGCAGGTGCGTGGCGCGGTCGCGGACGGCCGCCTCGTCCCCGGCGATCGGCTGCCCGCCGCCCGGGAGCTGGCCGAGGCGCTGGAGGTCAACATGCACACGATCCTGCGGGCGTACGCGCGACTGCGCGACGAGGGCCTGATCGAGTTGCGCCGCGGGCGTGGCGCCACGATCCGCCGCGGCGACGCCGCCGACCGGGCCCGCCTGGTCGACGCCGTGCACACCCTGCTCGACGCGGGCCGTCGGCTGGGACTGGACATCGACGAGGTAGTCGAGGAAGTACGGAGGCTGGCATGACCATCGACAAGGGAGGCCGGGCGCGCTGGCTGCCGGCCGTCGCGCTGACAGCACTGCCCGCCCTGCTGGTGCCCCTGACCCGGCGGGCCTGGAGCGAACGGCTGCCCGACCCGCTGCCGATCCACTGGAACATCGCCGGCCACGTCGACCGCACCGCCGGCATCGCCGCGATGGTCACCACGACGCTCGTGATCGCGGCGCTGGGCGTGCTCGTGGCGCTCGGTGCGGCCCTCGCCCCGGCCCTGTCCTGGCGGATGCGCCGGACCCTGATCCGCGGTGCTCGCCGTCGCCGTGGACGTCTGGATCGCCGTGCCGCTGCTGATCGTGGCAGGGCTGGTGCTGGTGGTGCTGCAGGCCCGGTTCGGCGTCGACGGCAGGGGAGTGACGATCGGGTTCGGGCCGTGGGGGTGGCCGAAGGTCCGGGTGCCGCTGCGCGAGATCGTCTCCGCCGCACCCACCACCGTGCAGATCGCACAGTGGGGTGGCTGGGGATACCGGCTCAGCTTCGACGGCCGCGGGCGTGGGCTCATCACGCGCGGCAGCAGCCCGGCCGTCCGGCTGGAGCTGTCGTCCGACCGCTACCTCGTGGCCACCGTCCGCGATCCGGAGACCGTGGCCGCCCTGGTCAACAGCCTCCTCGACACCGCGCGAACCCCCTGACCGCCAGCCGTGGCCCAGACAGGTGATCCGCGTCGCGAAACGTTGCCGGGCTGCGGCCGGCGGATCTGCGGCTGACGGGCCGACGGAACCGCGGTGGTCGGGTCAGGCGGGGACGGGGACCCGTGGGGCCGTGCGCGGGGTGCGCAGATCGAGGGCCGCGAAGACGGCCGAGGCCGTCATCATCGCCAGGCAGATCGCCAGCGCCGCGGTCACCTGCTGGCTCGCCGCCATCAGGCCGGTGACCGCGGCCGTCGCCAGGGTCGCCGAGATCCGCTGTGAGACCTGCAGGAACGCGCCGGCCAGCCCGGCCGCCCCGGCGGGTGAGTGGGCCAGGGTGAGCGCCTGGTTCGGCGACATCATCAAGCCACCGGTGAAGCCGGACAGGAACTGGGTGACCGACAGGGCGACGCCGATCAACGGTTCTCCGACGGTGTGCACCACCACGATCGTCGCCGTGATCGAGACCACCGAACCGATCAGCGCGCCGACCACCCCGGCCCGGCCGAAGCGGGCCAGCAGCCGCCAGCTCTGCGAGGCGGCCACCGCGAACCCGACCGCCCCGAACACCGTCGTCGACGCCGCGGCCAGCGGTGACCAGCCCAGACCGTCCTGCAGGTACAGCACGAGCACCAGCACCGTGGACAGCGACGCCCCGAACTGGAACATCGCGGTCAGCGTGCCCAGACTGAACCCCCGCGAGCCCAGCAGTTCCGGCATCAGCACCGGCGTCCGGCCGGACCGGGCGTACCGGCGTTCCCACCAGACCAGTGCCACCAGAGCTGCCACCGCGATCACCGGCCACGCAGCCGTCGGCAGAACCTGTCCGGCCGGCAGCACGAACGGCAGCAGCAGGCACAACGTCACGGCACCGAGGAGAGCCAGTCCCGGCAGGTCCAGGGTGGTCCGGCGCGCCCCCGCAGGCCGCCCGGAAGGCAGGAACGTCATGGCCATCGGTACGGTGAGCAGCCCGAACGGCACGGTCAGCAGCAGCACGACCCGCCACCCGTGCTCGTCACCGACGGCACCGAGGACCGTGCCACCCACGAGGGGCCCGAGCACCGAGGCGATCCCGGCGGCAGTGGCGTAGGCGCCCAGCGCGCGGGCCCGTTCCCGGCCGGTGAACAGGTCCTGGATGATTCCGTACACCTGCGGGTTGACGATTCCCGCGCCGGCGCCCTGGACGAGTCTCGCGACGGCCACCATCCACGGCTCGGAGGCGGTCCCGGCCACCACGGCGGCCACGGTGAACAGGGCGATCCCGCCGGCGAACAGCCATTTGCGGCCGTGCGCGTCGCCGAGCCGCCCGGCCGGCACCATGACCAGCCCGAACGTCAGCGAGTAGCCCGCGACGATCCACTGGATCGTGGCCGGTCCGGCACCCAGCGACTCGCGCAGCGCCGGGATCGCGGTGTTGAGGCTGGCCTGGTCCACCAGGGTGGTGAACGCGGCGGCGAGACAGACGGTGAGGACGACAGTGTTCCGGCGGGGCACCCGCCGAATCTATCGAGTACGGGCCGCTCCGCGGGGGTGGCCCTTACCACTCCGGGCCGTCACTGCATGGCGGTCGCGGTCGGGTGGCCGAACGAGACCGGGCAGCGGAAGACGTAGAGGTCGTAGCCGCGGCCGAGAGCCACATCGGTGGGCGCCCAGATCGCTCCGCCGGGCGCTGGCGGCGGCCGCGGAGCGGTATCTTGCCACGATGCAGCCGACCGTCACCGTTCCCGCCCGGCGTCTGACCTGGGTTCTCGTCGTTTCGCAGGTGGTCGTGGCCGCCTCGTACTTCTACGGGGTCGTCGCCTTCGCCACCACGGACGCGACGTCCTTTCCGGAGCAGGCGCCGCCGGCCTGGGCGGTTCCGGCTGTGCTGGCGACCCTCTTCGGGCCGCTGTCCGGGCTGATCGGTGTGGTGGGTGGGCTGGTTCTGCTGCGCAGCGGTGAGTACCGGGCCGGCAACGAGTACTGGCGCCTGCTGGCCGGTGCTACCACGGCCGGGGCGCTGATGCTGGTGACGATGCTTTCGCCGTACGGCTGGGAGGTCTTCGACTGGTATGTCTCCTGACCGTCCTACCGGTTCTTGCGTGCCCGGAAGGCTGTCATGTTGACGCGGTTGCCGCAGCGCACCGAGCAGAACCGCTTGGAACCGTTGCGGGACAGGTCGAGGAACAGGCCGTCGCAGTCGTCGGCGCCGCAGACGCGGAGGCGGCCGGTCTCGTCCATCCGGATGACATCGATGAGTGCCATGGCGGCTTCGACGCGGATGCGTTCGGCGAGTGGCGCGTCGGGTTCGGTGGCGTGGATGTGCCAGTCGTAGTCGTCGTGACGCACGAGATGGGGCACGGCGCGGGCTTCGCGGAGCATCCGGTTGACGGCTTGGACGGCATCGTCGCGGTCCAGTGTCCAGACGTCGCGCAGCAGGTCGCGGGTCTCCCGGACGGCCGCGAGTTCGGCCTGGTCACGGTCCTTGCGGCCGGAGTAGCTGACCAGTAGCGCGTCGAGTTGCCCGAGGGTGGTCAGTTCGTCGCCGCCGGAGCGAGAGGCGCCGGGTGCGGTGTTGGCGAGGTCCACGACGAATTGCAGCGCCTCCTCGGTGTCAGGGGCAAAAAGCAATTTGACTCCTTATTCAGCGCGGCCTAGCGTCAGGGGTGTACTCAACTTAGCCCATCACAGGGAGACGCCGTGAAATCGCCGCAGCTCGTCGGGCTCACCGCCGCGGTCACCTCGGCCGCCACCTTCGCCACGTCCGGTGCCTTCATCAAACCGCTGCTCGAAGCCGGCTGGTCGCCGGCCGCGGCGGTCACCGCACGCGCGCTCGTCGCCGGCGTCCTGCTGCTGCCGTTCGTGCTGTTCTCGCTGCGCGGCCGCTGGGACGCGCTGTCGCGCGGCCGCTGGCGCATCCTCGGCATGGGCCTCATCGCGGTAGCGTTCACGCAGCTCACCTACTTCGCGGCGATCCGCCGGATCCCGGTCTCCACGGCGCTGCTCGTCGAATATCTGGCGCCGCTGCTGCTGGTGATCTGGGTCGCGGTGACCACCCGGCGGGTACCCCGGCCGATGGTGCTGGTCGGTTCGGTGCTGGCGATCGGCGGCCTGGTCCTGGTGATCGGGCCCGGTGCCATCAACGCCGTCGACCCGGTGGGTGTGGCGCTGGCGTTCGCGGCCGCGGTGGGCTGCGCGGTCTACTTCGTGGTCGCGGCACGGCCGTCCGACGGGCTGCCGCCGGTCGCGCTGGCCGGTGCCGGGCTGGTACTCGGCGGGCTCGCGCTGGGTCTGGCCGGTGCCGTCGGGCTGGTGCCGATGGAGGCCCGGTTCGGTCAGGTTCCGCTGCTCGGCGCCATCGTGCCGTGGTGGGTGCCGCTGATGGTGGTGGCGTTCTTCGGGACCGCGGTGGCGTACGCGGCGGGGATCTTCGGCTCCGGCCGGCTGGGCTCGCGGCTCGCGTCGTTCGTCGGGCTGCTCGAGGTGGTGTTCGCCTCGGTGCTCGCGTGGATCGTGGTGGGCGAGGCTCTCACCCCGTTGCAGATGGCCGGCGGCCTGCTGATCCTCGCCGGCATCGCGGCCATCCCGGCCGAACCGGCCGTTCCGGTGGAGCCTGCCGTTCCGATGGAGCCTGCCGTGCCGGCTGTCCCGACGGGGCCGCAAACCGGACCCGCGGTGTCTAAGGTGACGGAGTGGAGCGGGGATGGGCGGGCCGCGGCCCGTGGGTGATTGCGGCGACGTCGAGTGACATCGATGTCAGTGGCACGGTGAAGGCCCTGGTCGAACAGTCCGGACAGCACGTCGCGGCGGTGCTCGTCGGGCCCGGCGAGGTGATCGCGGTGCCCGGTTTCCTTCACCTGGCCGAAGCCGAACAGCTGAGCGTCGAACGGACACGCGACCTCATCGGTGCGATGACCAGGGCGTACGACCTCGTGCTCATCTCCGGTGGCACCGGGCTGCTCATGCCGCTCGGCCGGGACGGCTGGACCCTCGTCGATCTGGCCGTGCGGCTGCCCGCGCCGGTTCTGGTGGCGGCCGCGCCCGGACCGGACGCGGAGAACCATCTCTCCCTCGCGCTCGACGCCCTCTCCGGCCGGAACATCCCGGCGTCGGTGGCGACGATGGAGAACGGCGAACTCTCCGTCAGACCGGTCGGGCCGGTCCCGTCCGAGGCACAGAAACCGGCCCCGGCGGAGGCGGGCCCCCGGCCGGTCGACGGCAGACGGTTCGTGTTCGCCCTTCTCGGCGTGTTCGCGGTCATGGTCCTGGCCGCCTGCGGTCTGGCGTTCTGCAACAGCACCACCACGACGAGCTCGTCCCTCTCGTCGTACACGCCGACCGCGGTCGTCTCCTTCGCGCCGCGGGCCGTCCCCCCGGCACGGCAACGGGTCTCCACCGACGTCTGCCCCGAGTACGCCGGCCACGTGCCCGTCGGCCGTCCGGACGGGGCCACTACGGCCCGCGTCGACCGGGCCTGGAAGCGGATCGAGAAGTGGCTGGCCGCCAACGCGCCGGTCAGCCACGCTTCGCTCGGTCCACCGGCGCCGCTCGCCACGATCGACGCCACGCAACGGCGGATGTCGGTGGCCTTCCCGGGCGACCTGGTCGCCTCGCTGCGCCGGCACGACGGCGCCGATCGGTTCGCCCTGCCACCGTTCTTCGCCCCGGAGAGCGTGCAGTCGCTCTATCGCGACTGGCAGGTCAACTGCAAGGTCCTGGCGGGCACCGACACCGCCAGCGGCGAATGGGGCGAACCGTGGTGGCATCCGGACTTCGTGCCGTTCGCCCAGGCCGGCGACGGCGGCAGCCTGGTGGCCGACCAGCGGCCCGGCGGTCACGGCCGGGTCGGCGAGTTCTACCCCGAGGACGGCACGAACTTCGAGCGCTGGCCCGCGTCGGTCATCGAACTGCTGGAGAAGACCGCGACGTCGCTGGAGACGGGGCGACCCTACGAGGGGCGCTACCGGCCGCGGGTCGTGGACGGTGCGGTGGACTGGGAGGTCCTCCGGGGGTAGTGCTGGCACTACCCCCGAAGGGGAGGCCCGCCATATCCACAACGGACGTGCGCCTCAATAGCGTCTAGGGCATGACCACGACGCAGCTCGAACCGGTTCTCATGCCCGCCCCGGTCACCCGGGTCCTGCCCCGGCTGGCCGACGACACCCGCTATGTCCTGACCGGCCTCCCGCTGGGAGTGGCTTCGGTCGTCGTCTGCACCGCGGCACTGTCCGCCGGACTCGGCCTCGCGGTGGTCTGGGTCGGCGTGCCGCTCACCTTCTTCGCCCTGATGCAGGCCCGCGGCTTCGCCTCCACCGAGCGCGAGCGCATCGCCCGGGTCCTCGGCCGAGAGATCCAGAACCCCTCCTACCGTACGGCGGAGGCGTCCTCTCTCCTGTCCCGGCTGTGGGCCGTGCTGATCGACGGGCAGACGTGGCGCGACCTGGCCCACGCCACCCTGCGCTGGATCCCGAGCACGATCTCGTTCACCGTCCTCGCGACCTGGTGGGCGGGCATCCTCGGCGGCTGCACCTGGGCGCTGTGGGGCTGGGCGCTGCCGGACAACAATCGTGAACTGCCCGAACTGCTCGGCTTCGGCGACGCCTATCTCACCAATGCGGTCTTCAACGCCGCCGTCGCCATGTTCCTCGTGATCACCCTGCCGGCGGTGGCCCGGAAAGCGGCCCGGTTCGAGGCCCGGTTCGCCGAGCGTCTGCTGACCGGGCGCTGAGCAGCAGCCGCTCGGACTCGGTCGGCGCCAGCTCGAGTGCCCGGCTCAGGCTCTTCGCGGCCTCGTCGGCCCGGCCGGCCCGCGCCAGCAGTTCGGCGCGGGTGGCGTGCAGCAGGTGATAGCCGTCGAGCCCCTCGATCGTGTCCACCAGCGCAAGCCCGGCCTCCGGCCCGGAGGCCATCGCGACCGCAACGGCCCGGTTCAGTTCCACCACCGGCCCTGGCGAGACCCGCCGCAGGACCTCGTACAAGCCGACGATCTGCGGCCAGTCCGTCTCGTCAAGGCTCGCCGCGGTCGCGTGGCAGGCCGCGATCGCCGCCTGCAACTGGAACGGCCCGGCCCGCCCCCGGCGCAACGCCCGCTCACACAGCGCCGCGCCCTCGTCGATGCGGCGGCGGTCCCACCGTGACCGGTCCTGGTCCTGCAGGGTGAGCAGTGCGCCGTCCGGCCCGGTCCGCGCCTCGCGACGGGCGTCCTGCAGCAGCATCAGAGCGAGCAGGCCCTGCGCCTCCGGCTCGTCCGGCATCAACGCGGCCAGCGTCCGCACGATCCGGATCGCCTCGGTGCACAGCTGCTCCCGGCCCGCCCAGCCCTCGTTGAACAGCAGGTACAGCACGTGCAGCACCGCCGACAGCCGCTCCGGCAGAAGATGCCCAGGCGGCACCCGGAACGGGATGCCCGCCTGCTTGATCCGCTGCTTGGCCCGGAACAGCCGCTGACCGAGCGTCTTCTCCGGCACCAGGAAGGCCCGCGCGATCTCCGCCGTGCTCATCCCGGCGACCGTACGCAGGGTCAGTGCGACCTGCGCCTCCACGTTCAACGCCGGGTGGCAGCAGGTGAACATCAGCTCGAGGCGCTCGTCCGGGATGTCTGCGTCCCCGGAGTACGGCGGCGGCACCGGTTCCATCACCACCTCCCGCAGCTTCTCCCGCTCCACCCCGGCACGACGGATCCGGTCGAGGGCACGGCGGCGCGCCACGGTCGTCAGCCACGCGAGCGGCTGGTCCGGTACGCCGTCCGCCGGCCACACCCGCAGCGCCTGCGTGAACGCGTCCTGCGCACACTCCTCGGCCAGATCCCAGTCACCCCCGGTGAACCGGATCATCGTGGCGACGATCCGGCTCCACCCGTCGGCGTAGATCTCCGCGATGCCGTGACTCATCGTCAGTCTTCGCCCCACGGCCACACCGGCCGCAGCTCGATGACGCCGGCCCAGGCCATCGGATGCTGCGACGCCACCTCGATCGCCTGATCCAGGTCCTCGCACTCGAGGACGTCGAACCCGGCGATCACATCCTTGGTCTCCACGTACGGCCCGTCCGTCACCAGCACCTCACGGTTGCGGACCCGGACGGTGGTGGCCGCGCTCGCCGGCCTGGTGCGGTCACCCATCAGCCGGATGCCCTTGTCGTCCATCGCACCGGCCCAGTCGTCGATCTCCGGTTTGCCGTCGTCCTGTCCCGGCGTGAAATCCGGGTCGACACACACCAGCATCAGGTACTTCATCGTTCTACCCCCGTCATCGCGTTGATCGTGGACATCATGTTGCTACACAGGACAGTCAGCCTGCTGTCCCAGCGCCCGCCCTGCCGCGCGCCCGTCATTCCCGGACCGTGCCGGAACGACTGCCGGACCATCGTGGTGCCCGGTGTGCCGCCACCGGACAGCTCGTACCGCCACGACGACCCGGTCGCACCGTCGTCGTCGAGCACGTCCCACGCGAACACCTCCGGCTCGCGTGCCTCGGTCACCCGGCACACCACCGTGGTCTCGAGCCCGTGCGGGAAACGGTTCGTCGCGATGAACCGCGCGCCACGGACCGGGCCCGGCGACTCCTCGCACCAGCGGCCGCCGGTCGCCTCGGGGCTCCATTCGCCGATCCGCTCGACCGCCGTGATCAGCTTCCACACCTGCTCCGGCGGCAGTGGCACGATCAGCGTGACGGCCACTCCCGTACCCGTGACCAGGTCTGTTTCCTGGTTCCTCGTATTGCTCACACCGACATGACGAACGGGCGGGGCTGTCTACTACACATACGGCGAATAAAATTTCCGGATGACCCAGCCGACCGAAGTGACCGTCCGTGCGATGACCCCCGCGGAGTACGACGAGTGGCAGCACGAACTGGCCGTCGGCTATGCCGCCGAGAAGGTCAGAGCCGGGAACTGGCCGGAGGACGGCGCCTACGAACGGGCCCGCGCCGAAACCGCCGAACGCCTGCCCGACGGCCCCGCGACCGACGGCATGCTGCTGCTGACGGGCGAGGCCGGCGGATCCCCGATCGGCCGCCTGTGGATCGGGCTCGTCCACCCGCGGGAGGTCCCGGACTGCGCGTTCGTCTACGACATCGAGGTGATCGAGTCCCGCCGGGGTCAGGGGCTGGGCCGGGCACTGCTCGCGGCCGGCGAGGCGGCGGCCCGGTCGCACGGGGCGGCCGCGCTGGAGCTCAACGTGTTCGGCGCCAACCCGGTGGCCATCGAGCTCTACCGCACCTCCGGTTACCGGGTCACCTCCCAGCAGATGCGCAAGGAACTGCGGCAACCGGCCGAGGCGCCGGCGCCGCACGACGTTCCGGCAGCGCTGCGCCGGGCCGCTGCCGCCTATGACCGGGCCGCCTTCGCCGGCGACCCGGCTCTGCTGACGGCCGCCGAGCGGGACCTGGCCGCGCTCGAGGCGGCCCTGTGTCTCTCCCGGGCGAAACTGGCGCACGCCCGCCTGATCACCGGGACCGGCGATCACAGCGAGGAGCCGGTTCTGCTGGACCGGGCTCTCACGCTCTACCGGAGCGCCGGGGACGTGCGCGGCGAGGCCGAGGCGCTGTGCTGGACGGGCATCTATCACCAGTTCGTCCTGCACGACGACGCCGAGGCGGTGCCATACCTGCGCCGCTCCGCCGAACTGGCCCCGGACCCGCTGCTGCGCTCCTACGCGCTGCGGCACCTCGGCGTGGCCGCGCACCGGGCCGGTGACCTGTCCGGCGCCCGTGCCCTGCTGGAGGAGTCGACCACGCTGCGCCGCGAGGCCGGATTCACCACCGGCGTCGCGGCGAACCTGGTCGGTCTGATCCACATCGCGGCAGCCGAGGGCCGGGATGCCACCGATCTGATCACCGAGGCCCGGGAACTGGCCACCGCGAGCGGGGCGACCAGAATCCTCGCCGAGGTGGAGGAGGCGGCTTCGCACGCGGCGTCTTCGCAGGTGGCTTCCTCTCAGGCGGCGCCGAATCCGTCCTCCAGGTAGGCGGACCCGCCGCCCGACCGGGCCCGCAGCGCCGCGGCGACCCGCCGGGCCAGCAACGGCAGCAGCCGCTCCTCCGCCTCCGGCCCGGTGCACCAGGCCCATCCCCGCAGCTCCTCGGCGGGCAGCCGGATACCGGCAGCGTCCCTTGCGAGGAGGATTCCGCCATCGAAGATCAACATCAATCCTTCGGTACGCCCCTCGCGCGCCGGAACCCAGTCGGTGACCAGCAGCCGTCCCACCGGTACGGAGAGCCCGAGTTCCTCCCGCAGTTCCCGCGCCGCTGCCGCCCGTGGCGACTCGTCAGCCTCGACGCAGCCACCGGGAACCTCCCAGTGCGGCTTGTAAGTGGGCTCGACCAGCAGCACCCGATCCTGCTCGTCACAGAGCAGAACCCCGGCCCCCATCCGTTTGCGTGGCAACGTGGCCGTCCAGTCCAACACCCACCCCTTCCCTTCCGGCTGGCCCCCACCGCTGTCTCAGCGTGCTTGAGGCAGCGGTGGGGTCCAGCTTGGGTTGTTGGGCTGGCAGCTCCCACTGTCTCAGCGTGCTTGAGACGGCGGTGAGAGCCAGCCGGGTTTTCAGTCCAGCCAGTGGTTGTCGTGTTCCAGGTAGAAGGCGGCCTTCTCCTCGTCGCTCATCTGCCCGATGCCGGCGAGACCCTCGAAATAGCCTTCGCGCGGCGCGCCGGGGGAGAAGTGCAGCAGCATCGAGGCGGGTTCACCGGACCGGTTCTTGAACCCGTGGATGCCGCCGATCGGCACGTGCACCCAGTCGTGCGGTTCCGCCTCGATCCACCGGTTCCCGTCATAGATGCTCATGACGCCGGAAAGGATGTAGAAGGATTCGCTGATCGTACGGTGGAAATGGGGGTCGGGGCCGGTGACGCCGGGCCCGCACTCCCAGCGGTAGAGGCCGAAAAGCCCTCCGGTGGAGGCACCGCTGGAGAGGTAGTGAACCCGGGTGCCGTTGTTCGGATAGACGAAGTCGGGGGCTGTCCCGGCCGGCCGGTAGACGGCGCTCTTCTCCCCGTCGTCCCCGTGATACTGCGGCGGCGGATATGTCATGGATCTATGTCTACCCGAAGACCGGAACCGGCCGGACGACTTTCCGGCGAAGGTGACGACCCGGCAGCCGACCGCTCTCCGCCCGTTCCCCGTCGCCGGGGAGGGCACTCCGGTATCGCGGGGGAGTGACATGGTCAACACAGCATGTTGGGTTAGGAGTTTCGGAAGCCGCCCATATATGGTGTTCCTCGCAGCTGGTTCGGTCAGGTGGTCACACACCTGACCGAGGCAACAGGGAACCCGGTGCGAAACCGGGACTGCCCCGCAGCGGTGAGTGGGAACGACCGCCGTCAGATGAGCACTGGGCTCGCACGAGCCTGGGAAGCGACGGCCAGTAGGTGGCTTTCAGCCGTGCCCGCGAGTCCGAAGACCTGCCAGCGCGCCGTACGCCATGGTGGTGTGCGGCGGTCGAAGGCCGCGTGGGACGGCCGACGCCGGATGTGTCCTCGCGGCCGTGTGCCCGGGGACCGATGGTGTCTGCCCCCGCGCGCCGAGCTCGCGAGGAGAGAGCAGGCATGACACTCACGCCGCAGAAGACGGGCGTGCCGGAGCAACGCCGGCACGTGATGCAGGTGCGCAAAAGAAACGGTGACCTGGAACCGGTCGACGTCAACAAGATCGTCAAGGCCGTCGAGCTGTGGGTCTCCGACCTGGACGAAGTGGACCCGCTACGGGTGGCGACCAGGACCATCAGCGGCCTGTACGACGGCGCGACGACCGCCGAGCTGGACAAGTTGTCGATTCAGACGGCCGCCGAGCTGATCGGTGAGGAACCGCAGTACTCGCGCCTCGCGGCCCGGCTGCTCTCCGCCTACGTCGACAAGGAGGTCCGCGGGCAGGGTGTGGCCAGCTTCAGCCAGTCGATCCGGTACGCCCACGGCCTCGGCCTGATCGGCGACGAGACCGCCGCCTTCGTGGCCCGCAACGCCCGCAAACTCGACGATGCCGTCGACGTGACCGGTGACCTGCGGTTCGAGTACTTCGGCCTGCGCACGGTCGCCGACCGTTACCTGTTGCGCCACCCGCACGAGCGGCTGGTCGTGGAGACCCCGCAGTACTGGCTGCTCCGGGTCGCCTGCGGCCTCTCCAAGGACGCCCGCGAGGCGATCGGCTTCTATCGGCTCATGTCGTCGCTGGCCTATCTGCCCAGCTCACCGACCCTGTTCAATTCGGGCACCCGGCACACCCAGATGTCGTCGTGTTTCCTGGTCGACTCGCCGAAGGACGAGCTCGACTCCATCTACGAGCGTTACCACCAGGTCGCGAAACTGTCGAAGTTCTCCGGTGGAATCGGCATCGCCTGGTCCCGGGTCCGCGGCCGCGGGGCGCTGATCCGGGGCACGAACGGCAAGTCGAACGGCATCGTCCCGTTCCTGAAGACGCTCGACGCCGGCGTGGCGGCGGTCAACCAGGGCGGCCGGCGTAAAGGCGCGGCGTGCGTCTATCTCGAGCCGTGGCATCCGGACGTCGAGGAGTTCCTGGAACTGCGCGACAACACCGGCGAGGACTCGCGGCGCACCCACAACCTCAATCTGGCGAACTGGATTCCCGACGAGTTCATGCGCCGGGTCGAGGCCGACGCCGAATGGTCGCTGATCGACCCGTCGGACGCCCCGGAACTGCCCGACCTGTTCGGCGAGGCGTTCGACGAGGCCTACCGCGCCGCGGAGAAGAAGGCGGTCAGAACCGTCAAGGCCCGGGATCTGTACGGGCGGATGATGCGCACGCTCGCCCAGACCGGAAACGGCTGGATGACGTTCAAGGACCGTTCCAACGCGCTGTCGAACCAGACCGGTGAACCGGGCAACACGATTCACCTGTCGAACCTGTGCACCGAGATCCTCGAGGTCAACAACGACGACGAGACGGCGGTCTGCAACCTCGGGTCGATCAACCTGGGCGCGCACGTCACGCCGGACGGCATCGACTGGGAGAAACTGCGGGAGACGGTCCGGACCGCGGTCGTCCATCTGGACCGCGTCATCGACATCAACTACTACCCGTCGCAGCAGGCGGCCGCGTCGAACCCGCGCTGGCGGCCGGTCGGACTCGGGCTGATGGGCCTGCAGGACGCGTTCTTCACCCTGCGGCTGCCGTTCGACTCCGAGGCGGCGCGTGAACTGTCGACGCGCGTCCAGGAGGAGATCTACCTGACGGCGCTGGAGGCCTCCGTCGCGCTGGCCGAGAGCTTCGGTGCGCACCCGGCGTTCGCCGAGACCCGCGCCGCCAAGGGCGACCTGCACCCGGAGCTGTGGGGCGTCACGCCGGTGCAGACCGAGCGGTGGGCCGCCGTCAAGGAACGGATCACCGAGCACGGCCTGCGGAACTCGCTGCTGGTCGCCATCGCGCCGACGGCGACGATCGCGTCGATCGCGGGCGCCTACGAATGCATCGAGCCGCAGGTGTCCAACCTGTTCAAGCGCGAGACGATGTCCGGCGAATTCCTTCAGATCAACACCTATCTGGTACGGGAACTCAAGTCCCGCGGTCTGTGGACCGCCCCCATCCGCGAGGCGATCAAGCGGGCCGAAGGGTCGGTGCAGGGCATTCTCGACCTGCCCGACGATGTCCGCGAACTGTTCCGCACGGCGTGGGAGATTCCGCAGCGCGCCCTGATCGACCTGGCCGCCGCCCGTGCCCCGTACATCGACCAGTCGCAGTCGCTGAACCTGTTCATGGCCGCGCCCACCATCAACAAGGTCTCCTCGATGTACCTCTACGCCTGGAAGGCCGGGCTGAAGACGACCTATTACCTGCGTTCGCGCCCGGCGACCCGGATCCAGCAGGCCACCGTCGCCGTCGCGCCGGCCGCACCGGTCTCGCTCATCCCGGCAATGACCGCCGCGGAAGCCTGCTCCCTGGAAAACCCCGAATCGTGTGAGGCCTGTCAGTGATGCTGCTCGACCCCGGAATGGACCTGACCCTGCGGCCGATGAAGTATCCGCACTTCTTCGACCGGTTCAAGGACGCCATCAAGAACACGTGGACCGTGGAGGAGGTCGACCTGCACTCCGACCTCGCCGACCTTGCCGAGCTGTCGCCCGCCGAACAGCACCTGGTGTCACGGCTGGTCGCGTTCTTCGCCACCGGCGACACGATCGTGGCGAACAACCTGGTCCTCAACCTCTATCAGCACGTCAACTCGCCGGAGGGCCGCCTCTATCTGTCGCGGCAGCTGTTCGAGGAGGCCGTGCACGTCCAGTTCTATCTGAACCTGCTCGACACCTATGTACCCGACCTCGACGAGCGCGCCGCCGCATTCGCGGCCGTCGACAACATCCCGTCGATCGCGCGCAAGGCCGACTTCTGCTTCAAATGGATCGACTCGGTCTTCGATCTGCGCAAGCTGGAGACCAGGGAACACCGGCGGGCGTTCCTGCTCAACGTGATCTGCTTCGCCGCCTGCATCGAGGGGCTGTTCTTCTACGGCGCTTTCGCGTACGTCTACTTTCTGCGGTCCCGCGGTGTCCTGCAGGGTCTCGCGTCCGGGACGAACTGGGTTTTCCGCGACGAGAGCATGCACATGGCGTTCGCCTTCGACGTCGTCGACCAGGTGCGCGCCGAGGAGCCGGATCTGTTCGACGCCGAAATGGAACAGCAGGTCCGGGACATGCTCGCCGAGGCCGTCGAATGCGAGGTGCAGTTCGCCGAGGACCTGCTCGAGCAGGGCGTCTCCGGAATGTCGCTCGGTGACATGCGCGAATACCTGCAACACGTCGCGGACCGGCGGCTCGTCACGCTCGGCATGAAGCCGATCTACGGCAGCGGCAATCCGTTCGCGTTCATGGAACTGCAGGACGTCCAGGAGTTGTCGAACTTCTTCGAGAGGCGCGTTTCGGCGTACCAGATGGGGGTTTCCGGCTCGGTGAGCTTCGACGACGACTTCTGAGGTCCGGAGTGAAGCGGCCGCCTCCCGGAGGGGGCCGCTTCCTTTGCCGGTTTCGTCAGGCCGTGGCCGCCTCGGTCTCCCGCGAGGCCGGTTCGGTGGCGATCGCGGCCGGCCGGCGGCGGGCACGCAGGGTGCTCGCCACGCAGAGCAGCGCGCCGAAGGCCAGCCAGGAGAGCAGAACGGCGATCGGCGGGCCGGCGGCGGCGCCGTCGAAGAAGGCGGTCGAGCGCAGCAGCGAGCCACCGGCGCCCGGCGGCAGCAACTGGCCGAGTTCGCCGGACCAGCCGGGCAGCATCTGGGGCGCGCTGGAGACGCCGGACAGCGGGTTGCCGACCAGCATCATCACGGCGGCGCCGAGACCGAGGCCGGCGGCGCCGAGCAGCGACTCCAGGCCGAGCAGGGTGAGGGCGGTGGCGCCGACGCTCAGCGCGATGCCGCCGGCGTTCGCCAGGTAGTCACCACCGAGGGAACCCAGCCAGTACTGCAGGATCGCGGCCATCGCCAGCCCGCCCGTGATCGCGAAGAGCAGTGCGCCGGCCACCCGGCGACCGGTACCCCGGAGCCGCGCCGTGAGCAGTGCGGCGGCCATGATGCCACCGATCACCAGGGGCAGGGCTCCGGCGGCGAGACCGGCGCCCCGCGGGTCGTCGGCGGGCAACGGCACCAGGTCACGGGCCGCCACCGCGGGCGTCTCACCCTGCGCGAGCCCGGCGGCGAGTGCCTGGAGAGTCTGCGCCACCGGCGCGCTCGCTGCGGAGGCCGTGATGACCTGGGGATTTCCGCTGGTCAGATCGATCGCCCCGTACGCCTCCCGGTCGCGGATGAGCTGCTCTGCCTCCGCCGTGCCGTTGACGGCGGTGACCTCGAAAGCACCGGGCAGACGCTGTTCCAGGGCGGCGGTGACCTGCTGGACAGCCGGGGCGGGCCCGGCGACGGCAATCGGGACGTCGTGCACCGTGGATCGGACGGCGGGCCAGGCGAAGGCGGTCAGCAGCACGCTGATGATGACCGTGAGCAGCCCGACCGTCGCGGCGACCTGCGGCCAGGGCGACGGCTTGTCGCTGGTCATGTCGACTCCTTCGAAGATCCCAAAGAGAATGATTGTTCGTTTTAGAGTCCCCCGGTGAAGTGGGTTTGTCAAGAACGGTCGTTCGTTTTAGTTTGGGGCGCATGCCACGCGTCACCGAGTCCCACCGCGCCGGACGCCGCGCCGAGATCGTCGCCGCCGCGGCCCGCCTCTTCGCCGGCAACGGATTCCACGCCACCTCGATGGCCGGGATCATCACCGAGTCGGGACTGTCCGCCGGTGCCGTCTACAGCTACTTCCGCAGCAAGGAGGAGCTGATCGGCGCCGTCGCCGACCTGGTGATGTCCACCGCCGACGAGGTCTTCGAAAAGCTGCTGGCCGACGGCGCCACCCCGGCACCGGCCGACGTGGCCGGCACGATGATCCAGGGCGTCACCGAACAGCTCATCGGCGACCCGGGGACCGGCGCCGACCTGACCAGACTGGCCGTACAGGTATGGGCCGAGGCGATCCGCAACCCGGAGCTGCTCGGCCGCGTCTCCGGCGTCGTGACCCGGCTCCGCGGGCACTGCGCCGAGGCCGCCCGTCGCTGGCAGGAGGCCGGGAACCTGCCCGCCGACGCGGTACCCGACCAGGTCGGCGCGGCCATGCTCAGCCTGGTCCAGGGCTACCTCCTGCAGCGGCTGTTGCTGCCCTCCACGTGCGCGCCGGACTACGTCGCCGGCGTGCGCGCACTGCTCTCCCCAGCCGGCGTGCCGTTCCGTCCCGCACCCCCGTCGCCGGGACCGGCCGCGTCTGCCCGGCCCGCCCCGGCCGCGTCCGTGCCGCCCGCGTCCGTGCCGCCCGCGTCGTGATACCGGTCTGGCTGCTCGACGTCGACGGTGTGGTCAACGCCTTCCGCGCCGGTTGGTACACCCGGCCCCGCCTGGTCGAGGTCTACTCGTCGGCCGACGACTATCTCTACCGGATCCGGTACGAACCACGCGTGGTCGACATGATCCGCCGCATCCATAGGACGCGCTGGCCGAGGTCACCGGGTGCACCACATGGTGCGGCGACGCGACCGCGCTGGAGGAAGGTCTGACCCTGCCCGAACTGCCCCGCGCCTTCCCCTCGGCCGCGGCCGGGACAGCCGCCTGCGAGGCGAAACTGGCCGCCGCCCGCCGCGGGATCGCCGCCGGCCGGCGCCTGATCTGGACCGACGACGTGGAGGTCGGCCACCACGCCGACGAGTGCGCGACCTGGGTGGCCGACGGCCGGGCACTGGTCGTGGCGCCGAACGAGACTCGCGGGCTGCGATCGCGTGACCTACGCCGGATCGAGGAGTTCCTCAGCGGTCCCACGACCCTGCCCGGGGCCGGCTGACCCGAGGCGGCGGGACCGGTGCTGCGGGCGGGCGGAAGGCGGGATTCTTGTCGGACCCTGGCCGTACCCTTCCGGCATGCTCAATCGTTCACCGGAAACCGCAGCCTTCGACGACCATGTCGCCTTCGACGAGGCGGTGGCGCGGGCGCGCGGCGCCGCCCGGGCGTATTACGACACCGGCGACGCGGTGATGACCGACGCGGAATACGACGACCTCGCCGACCGGATCGCGGCGTCGGTCGCGGCACACCCGGAGTGGGACGACCGTGGCGTCACCACCGCAGTGGCCGCGGGGGCCTCTGCGGGCGGCGATGTCCGGCACCCGACCGCGATGCTCTCCCTCGACAAGATCAAGACGCCCGAGGAGGTCGACGCGTTCGTCGCCACGCTCGGTGGCGACGGGTGCCTGGTCGAGGTGAAACTCGACGGCCTGGCACTTCGTGCAGAGTATTCCGGCGGCCGGCTCGTTCTGGCCGCGCTGCGTGGTGACGGCGCCACCGGTGAGGACGTGACCGCCCAGGTGCGGCGCGGTGTTGCCGGGCTGCCGGCCGACCTGGCCACGCCATGGAGCGGCGAGGTGCGCGGCGAGGTCTACATGACCGTGGAGGACTTCGAGGCGGCAAGCGCCAACCGGGTCGCGGCCGGTGGCAAGGCTTTCGTCAACTCGCGGGGAGCGGTGGCCGGTGCGATCCGCAGCATCGACCGGGCCTACGAGGCACCGATGACCTTCGCCACCTACGAGATCACCGGCGACGGCGTCGACCCGGCAGGAACCCACCTCGGCCGGATGGACCGGGGGGAAGAGCTCGGCTTCCCGGCCGCATGCCGGCTGATCCCCGAGGTTGCCGGCGAATGCTTCACCGCCGAGCAGGTCAACGCCGCGATCGAGATCATCGGTGGGAGACGGTCGTCGCTCGTCTTCCCGATCGACGGTGCGGTGATCAAGGCGAACGCCGAGTCGACCCGCCGGCGGCTCGGGCTGGCCAGCCGCACGCCGTATTGGGCGGTCGCCTTCAAATACCCGCCGGACACCGCCTCCACCGTGCTGCGCGACATCGAGGTGCGGGTCGGCCGGACCGGCCGGATCAGCCTGCGCGCGATCATCGACCCGGTCGTGGTCGGCGGCACCACGGTCACCAAGGCCACCCTGCACAACCCGCAGTGGGTCGCCGAGCAGGGCCTCGCCCTCGGCCAGACGGTCGCGGTGTGGCGGGCCGGTGACGTCATCCCCCGGGTGACCTCACCGATCGGCGACCAGCCGCACGGTCTCACCCCGTGGGTCGCCCCGGAGAACTGCCCGCAGTGCGGCGGGGCGTGGGACAAGTCCAGCCTTCTCTGGCGCTGCCACACCGCATCGTGTGCCGCGGCGAACGCGCTGGCCTACTGGTGCAGCCGCGAGGCCCTCGACGTGGACGGCGCCGGCGACTCGTTCTGCGACGCGGTGATCGAGGCCGGCCTGGCCCGCAACGTCGCCGACCTCTACACGCTGACGGTCGACGACATCGCCGAGCTGCCGGTCGGCAGGACCACCGCCGGGGGCACGGTCATGCTCGGCCGTTCCAACGCCGAGCGGATCATCGCGGGCCTGGAGGCCAGCAAGCAGCAGCCGTTCAACCGGGTCGTGACCGGCCTCGGCATCCGGATGACCGGCCGCAGCGTCGGCCGCTGGCTGGCCGCCCGCTTCAAGTCGATGGACGCGCTGCGAGCCGCGTCCGTCGAGGAGATCGCCGAGATCGACAAGATGGGCATGATCAAGGCGCAGCACGTGGTCGACGGCCTGATCGCGATGAGCGACGTGATCGACCGGCTCGCCGGTCACGGGCTGACCATGCGGGTCGTCGACGACGGCGGCGAGAAACCGCTGGCCGGTCAGACCTATGTGGTGTCCGGTTCCGTACCCGGCTACACCCGCACCACGGTCAGCGAGCGCATCGAGGCCCTCGGCGGATCGGCCAGCAGCAGCGTCTCGGCCAAGACCACGGCGCTGGTCACGTCGGAGACCACCACCAGCAAGGCCAAGAAGGCGGCCCAACTCGGCATTCCCGTCATCGATCCGGAGGAGTTCGCCCGCATGCTCGCCTAGGCCGGTTCGCGCCGGCCCGCGCTGAGGAAAGGTCCCAGGCGGCAGGCCCGGCGGCATCGTCCAGGGTCGTCGCCCGGCGATCCGAGACCTGCGGATTCCGCGCGCGCACCGCGACGTCAGATGCGCTTGGCGACGGTGAGGAGGACGGCGCTGTCCTGCAGGGCCTCGAGGCGGTGCCGCACGTCGGGGATGACGAGGAGTTCGCCGGCGGACGCGTCGGCGCTGTCATCACCGGCGACCAGCCGGACCCGGCCGCGGAGCACCTGCAGTGTCGCCTCGCCCGGGCTCTCGTGATCGTCGAGCCGCTGCCCGGCGGCAAGGGCGATGAGGGTCTGACGAAGGACCGCGTCATGGCCGCCGAGAACAGTCTCGGCGCTACGCCCGGCCGGCGACGTCCGGGCGGCGGCGAGGTGCTGCCCGGCGAGGTCCGCGAGTGATGTCTTGTGCATGCGCACTCCTTCGATCAAGCGGTCGTGATGCCGTCCGGGCCGGTGGAGGCGGTCCGAGACGGTTCGGCGGTGTGGGCAGGCTATTCACCGGGATCGAGGCGGGCCGTTCGTCATCGAGCCACTCGGCGGATGACCTCGGTCCCACACTTGTATGCGCCTGGGATCGCCGCAACCCCAACGCGGGGACTCGGGAGGAACGGCCCGCCAGGACAGGTCTTCGGTCCCGGACGGCAGGCAGGTGACGCCTCGGCCGGGCTCCGGTGGGTTCCGGCCGGCCGGTTGTCCCGGAGAGGCGCGGTCGCGTGGCGATTCTCTGTCGCGTGGCGACGCTCTACAGTGGCGGCCGTGACCACCGATCGCCGGCCGGTGCTGGCTGAGGCGCCCGACGCTGTTCGTGCGGCGGTCGCCGAGCTGCTCGGTGCACCGATCGTCGCGGAGCGGGCCGCCGCTGCCGGGTTCACGCCGTCGATCGCGTCCATTGTCGCCGGGCGGGGCGGGCGGCGGCTGTTCGTCGAGGCGGCACCGGTCGGTGACGGGCTCGGTGAGGCGGTGGCGGCCGGAGTGGTGCTGGCCGGCGCGGCCGGTGATCTCGGGCCGCGACTTGCCGGGGCGGTGGAGTGCGGGGACTGGCGGGTGGCCGCCTACGAGGTCGTCGACGGGGTGACCGTCGACTTCTGGACCGGGGACGACCTGGTGGAACTGCTGTCGGTGGCCGAACGGATGCGGGACCGGCTCGAACCTTGCCCGATCGGGGGCGTCCGGCCGTACGCGCGGGATTTTGTGCCCTTGCTCGGGAACTGGACGACGCTCGGGGTGACCCGGCCGCCGCCGGTGGCCGTGCCGGTGACCCGGCTTGCCGAACTGGAGAGCCGGTGGCTCGACGTGCTCGCGCCGGGCGGTGCGCTGCATCACGGTGACCTGCGCCGCGACAACGTGATCCGGGAACCCGGCGGCCGTCTGCGGATCGTCGACTGGACGCATCTGTGGACGGCGCCGGGCTGGATGGACCTGATCCGTCTGTTACCGGATCTCGCCGCGTGCGGGCACGATCCGGAGGCCGTGCTGCGGCGTTCCTGCTGGCGGGATGTGCCGGCCGACGACGTGAACGTCGCCCTGGCCGGGCTCTCCGGGCGGGCGTGGCGTGACTGCGCCCGGCCGGGCGAGCCACGGCTGCGGCGGATGCAGCGGGAGCAGGCCGAGCACCTGCTGGCATGGCTGGACGCCCGGCTCAGGCGGGGGTGATGCCCGCGGCGACCGCCTTGAGAACGTCGGCCGGAACCCGGGCATTGGCCTCGATCGCGATCACCGACAGGTCGGGCGAGATGATTACCAGGCCGTGACCGGCGTCCTCGGTGCCGGAGGTCCGGGTCAGGCGAGCCTTGCCGGTCGGTACGTCGAAGGTGGCGACCGTGGTGGTGCCGTTGAGGAAGCGGTTGGCCAGCGTGTTCAGCAGGATGGCGGTGCCCCGCTCCGGTGTCGCCGGCAGCGGGCGCAGCACGGTGATCCACAGGTAGGAACCACCGTTGGTCTGCTCGAAGCGGCGCATCGACTTCGCCACGGTGGCGTCCAGCGGCCCCGCCGAGCGGCCATCGGTGACGTCCTCGCCGTCCGGCGAGATGATCAGGGTGGCGCTGTCGGCCCTCGGGTCGAGGGTGATGCCTTCCGGGAGGTGGCCGATCCGGAAACGGTCCACATCGGCGATCGCCGTGCTCGCCGTGCCGAAGCTGGCGGCGGGAACCGGGAGCGTCACCTCATGCGGCCGGGTCACCGCGAAGACGCCACCGGTGACCGTGAGCACCGCGCAACCCGCCACAGTCAGCCGTAGAGCCCGCCGGCGGCGGACACCGCGGTGCACCCGGTTCAGGAAGTCCTCCGTCACCGGCAGATCGAAATCGGTTGTGGACAGGAATTCCGGCATGTCAGCCCTCCGCCGTCATCTGGGTACGAAGTGTCGCGAGGCCCCGGGACAGGTGGGATCGGACCGTGGCCGCGCTGCAGCCGATCGCCGCACCGATCTGGTCGTCCGGCAGATCGGCCAGATAGCGCAGCGCGATCGCGGCCCGCTGCTGCGGCGGTAACCCGGCCAGCAACTGGTGTACGTGCGCCGCGTCGTCGACCGACGTCAGCGCCCGGTCCTCCCCGGCCCGGTCCGGCACCTCGGCGACCGGAATCGGACTTCGGCGCCGTCGCTCGTTCAGGAACAGGTTGACCATGGTGCGCTGGGCGTACCCGACCGGATTGCCGTCCTTGCGAACCCGCGACCAGGCCAGCCCCACCCTGATCAGGGTCTCCTGAGCCAGATCCTCGGCCGCGGCCCGGTCCAGCGTCAGGGCATTGCCCAGCCGCAGCAGCCCGGCTGCGCTCTGCCGCAGAAACGTTTCGAACCCGGCACCTCTCATACCTATGACTACACGCCGGGACCCTGGATCTGTTGCGTCGTTCCGGCACGAAGCTGCCGGACGACGAGACCGAATGCCTCCCGTACGGCGGCGCGTGACTCGTCGGTGTGGTCGAGCATGTCGAAACCGTGCCGGTCGGTCGGCACGTCGACGATCGCCAGGTCCGCGCCGGCACCGCGGGCGGCCGTGACGAACGCCTCGACCGGCGGCGGATGGGTGTGCCGTCGCGGTCGTCCGGTACCGGCGCCCCGGGGAGGCAGCGGGGTTCAAGGGCCGGCGATCGATATCATCGGCCGGATGGAGTTGCGGAGGCTGGCGACATTCGACGGCCACGAGGCATTCGCCTGGTATGACGCGTGGCGCACCGGCACCGCCGCGGACCGGCACGCGCCTCTCGTCACCGCCCGGGACAGCCAGTTGAGGTCGCTCGCCGCCAACGCCACCAACCCGAACCGGCACCGGGAGGCGTGGGCCGCCTGGGACGGTGACACCTGTGCCGGCGCGATGCTCGTCGAGTGGGCGCTGCGCGAGAACCCGCATCGGGCCGAGATAGACATCGCGGTCCCGCCCGGACACCGGCGCCGCGGTGTCGGCGGGGCGCTCTGGACCGCCGGCCTGAACCGGGCCCGGGCCGCTGGACGGGACACCGTCACCGCCGAGGTGCACGTCCCCCGCGGGCAGGGGCTGTCCGACTGGCCGGGCGGCCGGTTCGCTCTCGCCCGCGGCTTCGTCTCCGGGCTCGCCGAGGAGCGGATGGTTCTGGACCTGCCCGTTCCCGAGGCCGTCCTGACCACGTACGACCGGGCCGTGCCCGGCTACCGGGCCGAGACCTGGCACGGTCCCACGCCGCCGCACAGCCTGCCGGCTCTCGCCGAACTCACCAGCGAGATGGCCGCCGACGTACCGACAGGTGATCTTGACGTGGAGGCCTCCCGCTGGGACGCCGAGCGGATCGGCACCAATCAGGAACGGCTCACCGCTGTCGGGTACGCGCTGGTCACCACCCTGATCACGGCCGGCTCCGGCGAACCGGCAGGCTACACCCAGCTGCTCGTGGACGCTGACGGCATCGACGTTCACCAGGATGACACCTACATCCGGAAGGCACACCGAGGGCACCGGCTCGGTGCGCTTGCCAAAGCCCGTAACGTGCGGGGACTCGTCGGCCGGCATCCGCGGGCACGGCATGTGCACACCTGGACGGCCTCGACGAACGACGCCATGCGGTCGATCAACGAGGGTTTCGGGTTCCGTCCGGTCGAGACCACCCATTCCATGGAGTCCGTCAGGCCGGAATCCCGCTGATCCGTGTTGTGCGGACGACACGCGGACGGTCCGGCTCGGTGGGCGCCGGCCCGGCGGACTGGATCACCGGCGGGGCAGTGCGGGCCGCGCGGGGAGGGCGGGTTCGTCGCCGGGCTCAGCGGTGGCCGGCCCTGCCGCGGCGGGGCGGGTGGCGGCGGTGCGGGCGGCGGCGGTGCGGGCGGCGGCGGTGTTGCCGGCGGTGGTTCGGGCGGCGGTGCTGCGCTCTCGTCGCTTGTTCTGGCTGCGTGGCCGGCCCCACCATGCGAGGAGCGCGAAGGCGTCCATGATCATTCGACGTCTCCCTCCGTCCGAGCCGCCAGCGATTCCGGCGTGTCGCCGGTGGCTACGTGCTCCCCGGCGACACCCCGTTCGCCGGCGGGTCCCAGTAGGCCCGCGGCGGCCGATCCGGCGCCGGGATCGGTGCGCGGGATGCCGCCGGCGGCGATGGCTCCGATGGCCGGCAGAGCCGAGGCGCCCGGATCGTAGTAGCCGTCGTGGCCCGTGACGTCGTCGCAGGGCAACGGGAGGGCACCGAACTCCGGGTCGGACGGCAGGGTGCCGTGCCCGAGGCCGAGGAGCCGGACACCGGGAACGCGGCGGATCCAGTCGCCGGGGGCGGCGCAGGCCCACACCCGGGCGGAGGTGCGCAGATCCGGCCGGTCGGTCACGCCCATGCCCGGACTGCCGATCGCGATCAGGTCGGTCACCTGGGCGCCGAGGTGAGGCGCAGCGAGACCGGTGACGGTGGATCCGTAGCTGTGGCCCACGAGGACCACGGACCGGTCCGGGTGGCCGAGCAGCAGACCGTCGACGAAGCGGACGAGGGCCGCGGCGCCGGCGGCTGCCCGGTCCTCGCGAACGGTGGCGGTGCCCATACCCTCGGGCGGGTCGTAGCCCAGCCAGGCCACCACGGCGATCCGCGTATCCGGATGGGCCGTGGTGATCCGGTCGTGGAGGCGGTGGGCCTGCCATCGGGGTGCCCGGCGCTCGACCTTGCCGAGGCCGGTGTCGAAGTTGGTCACGTCGGTGTCCACGCCGGGGATCAGGATGACCGTGCGGTCGGCGGTGTCGAGATCGCCGAGGACCTCGACGAGGCGGCCGCCGGCGCTCTCGTCGTACGCCAGGATCTGCCGGCCGGCCGCCTGCGGGAAGCGCATCGCGTTGGCGGTGTAGCGCAGGGCCGTCGGCGCACCGTCGAGATTGCCGACGATCTCCGGGAAGCGCCGGGTCAGCGCGGTGGCCTCGGCCGGTGCGATCCGGGCGAAGAACGCCGCGACCTCGGCCGGGCGGGCGGTGCCCGGGTCCGGAGGGGAGAGCCGGTCGGTCAGCCAGGCTGGGACGGTCGCCGCGGTGGCACGCGGCGCCGGTACGGGCGGCCCGAACAGGGCGAGCGGCGCGGCCAGGCCGCCGGGCAGGAACGCCGGGGCGTCCGGCGGCGACGGCAGGATCAGACCGACCAGGGTGCCGGTGGTGACGGCGAAACCGGCGAGGCCGGCCGTCAGCCAGGCATTCCGTGAGGTGACCGAGGCGTGAGGCATGCCATTGAGCCTGATGAGAATCAGTCGTGGACACAGTCGGGCAGGCACGCGCCTGATGGTTCGGTTATCCGCACCGTCGTTGCTCGTGCTGGCACCATCGCGCCCGGTGGCGCCGACCGGGCATGCTGAACCGCGATGAAGAGGATATTGGCCCCGATCTTCGGCCGCCGGTCACGCCAAGGACTGGGATATCTCCTGCGTGTCACACCGATCGACGTGCTCAGCGGCCTTCTTCTCCTGGTCGGCGGCGTGGTCGGCACGATCCTTTCGCTCACCCCGATCGGTGCGTGGTTGCTGGCGGCGGTGCTGCGGGGCGCAGCCGCTCTCGGGGCGGGACGGCGCGAGCTGGCTGCCCGTACCTTCGGTGACCGGGTTCCGGAACCTGCCCGGCTGGTCGTGGAGGGCAGGGGCTTCTTCGGCTGGCGGCGGGCGGTCCTCAGCGACCCGGTCGGGTGGC
The DNA here is from genome assembly GCF_040639655.1 of Actinoplanes sp. NPDC023801. NCBI lineage: Bacteria > Bacillati > Actinomycetota > Actinomycetes > Micromonosporales > Micromonosporaceae > Actinoplanes > Actinoplanes sp. NPDC023801. The sequence goes on from NZ_JBFAAI010000046.1 coordinate 48,803, forward strand.
GTGCCCTGGCCTACGCGCTGATCAAGCCGCCGGTGGCGGTGCTGTCCGTGGTGCTGACCTGTGGTTTCTATCTGTACGGCCTGGTCAGCCTCGTCTATCTGCCGTTCCATGAGGGTGAGTTCGGTACCGAGGCGTACGCCGTCATGGTGACCAGCGTGATCCTGCTGCTGCTGGGCCCGTGGATGGTGCGGTCCGTGCTCGCCGTCGAGCGGCTGCTGATCCGTGGACTGCTCGGGCCGAGTCGGGCCAGCCAGCGGATCAGCGACCTGCGGGACTCCCGTGACCGGGCGGTCAAGGACGCCGACATCACCCTCCGCCGGCTGGAACGCGACCTGCACGACGGCGCCCAGGCCCGGCTGATCGGTGTGGGGATGCACCTGGCCATGGTCCGTGAGCTGGTCACCGCGCAGGCGTCTCCGGAACACGTCGTGGCGGCTGTCGACACCGCCCAGGCAACGCTGGCGACCGCGGTCGCCGAGCTGCGCGACCTGGTGCGGGGCATCCATCCGCCGGTGCTCGACAACGGTCTCGAGGCGGCGCTGGCCACGGTGACGGCCGGCAGCGCGGTGCCGGTGACCGTCGAGACCGACCTGCCCGGCCGGCCGCCGCCGGCGCTGGAGAGCATCGCCTACTTCACGGTGTGTGAGCTGCTGACCAACGCGGGCCGGCACAGCGGGGCCCGCAACGCCACGGTCCGGGTGGGCCTGCGGGACGGCGTCCTCAACCTGCGGGTGCACGACGACGGACGGGGTGGCGCCCATCAGCGGGCCGGCGGCGGGCTCGCCGGGCTGACCGAGCGGGTCGGGGTGGTCGACGGCCGGCTGACGATCGACAGTCCACCGGGCGGTCCGACGACGGTGACCGTGGACATCCCCTGCCCGATGCCGGTTCAGAGGCGGTAAAACACGAATGCGCATCGTCATCGCCGAGGATTCCGCGATCCTGCGGGAAGGACTCGCTCAGCTGCTCACGATACGAGGGCACGAGGTGCTCGCCGTCGTCGACGTTCCGGCCCTGTTCGAGGCGGTTGCCGTACGGCCGCCGGATGTGGCGATCGTGGACATCCGGCTGCCGCCGAGTCACACCGACGAAGGGCTGCGCGCCGCGATCCGGCTGCGCCGGGAGTGGCCCGGGACCGGGGTGCTGATCTTCTCGCAGTACGTGGAGACGGCTTTCGTCGCCGAGCTGCTGGCGGGTGGCTCGGAGGGCGTCGGTTATCTGCTGAAGGAACGGGTGGTCCAGCTCGACGATTTCGTGGAGGCGCTGCATCGGGTCGCGGCCGGCGGCACGGCGCTCGACCCGCAGGTGGTCACCCAGTTGTTCGGCCGGACCCGGCACCGTGACCTGCTCACCGAGCTGACCCCGCGGGAACGGGAGGTGCTCGGCCTGATGGCGCAGGGCCGCTCGAACACGGCGATCGCCGGCACGATCAAGGTGAGCGAGCGGGCCGTCGAGAAGCACGTGACGAACATCTTCGGCAAGTTCGACCTGCCGCCGTCCGACACCGACCACCGCCGGGTCCTGGCGGTGATCCGCTACCTGCAGAACTGACCGGGACGGTCGGGGTGGCGGCCCGGAACCGGG
>NZ_JBFAAI010000047.1:0-44837 GCF_040639655.1 Actinoplanes sp. NPDC023801
GCGGGTGGGTGGCGCCCCCCCGGGGTTTGCCCCCCGGGGTCCCGGGGTCGGGCCCGCCTCTTGCGTGTCCCGGGCCTCCGGTCCGGCGTCCTGCCGATGCTGCGGCGCGCCGCACCCGCCGAGCCGGGCATGGCCGCCCTGATCGACGCCGCCCGCGAGGCCCACGGACCTCTGGACCTGGCCGGCGGACCACTGTTGCGTGCCACTCTGTTCAACGGCGCGACCCCCGGACCGGTGCTGCTGCTGGCCGTTCATCACCTGGTCGTGGACGCCGTCTCCTGGCGGGTGATCGTCGCCGACCTCCAGCAGGCGTACCGGCAGGCGGCGGCGGCCGAACCGGTGCGACTGCCCGAGCCGACCACGCCGTTCCTGGACTGGTCGCGACGTCTGGCCGCGTACACCGAGGGCGGGGGCTTCGACAGCGAACGCCGGCACTGGCAGATCGCCGATGCGGCCGCGACCGACCTGCCCACCGACGCGGACGGTCCGGACACGGTCGCCGACACCGCCACCGTTACCGTCCGGCTCACCACCGACGAGACCAACGCGCTGCTCAACGAGGTTCCTCGCGCCTACCGCACCCAGGTCAACGACGTGCTGCTCAGCGCACTGGCCGCGACCCTGTACGCCTGGACCGGCCGCCGGTGCACCGCCGTGGACCTGGAGGGCCACGGCCGTGAGGAGATTTTCGACGGCGTCGACCTCTCCCGGACGGTCGGCTGGTTCACCACGATCCACCCGGTCGCTCTGGAACTGCCCACCGATCCGGCCTGGGACACGGTGCTCAAAGCGGTCAAGGAGCAGCTGCGGGCCGTGCCCCGGCGCGGGATCGGCCACGGCGCCCTGCGTCACCTGGCCGGCCACCGTGGCGGGCCCGGCGGACCACGGATCAGTTTCAACTATCTGGGCCGCACGCAGATGCCGGCCGGCGGTGACGGCCTCTGCCGCGGCGTCGCGCACGAGCTCGCCCTGGATGACGACCCGGCCGCGCCACGCACCCACCTGCTGCAGGTGCTGGGCCGGGTCACCGCCGGCCGGCTCGAGCTGACCTGGTCGTACGGCCGCAACCGGCACCGGCACGACACCGTCGCGGACCTTGCCGACCGGATGTGTGCGGCCCTGCGCGCGATCGTCGAGCACTGCACCGGCCCCGCCTCGGGTGGCCGCACCCCGTCGGACTTCCCGCTGGCGCGCCTCGGCCAGGCCGACGTCGACCGGCTCGCCGGCACCGGCGCGCAGGTCGCCGACATCTACCCGCTGACCGCCATGCAGGGCGGCATGCTGTTCCACGGCCTCGACCCGGCCGGCGACGGCGTCTACCTGCAACAGACCACGTTCGTGCTGGACGGGGTCGCCGATCCGCGGCTGCTGGCCCGCGCGTGGCAGCACGTCGTGGACCGCACCCCGATCCTGCGCAGCGCGGTCGCCTGGGCCGACCTGACCGAACCCGTCCAGGTGGTGCACCACCGGGTCCAGCTCCCGGTCACCCAGCTCGACTGGACGGGCCTGACCGAGGCCGGGCGCCGCGATCGGCTGCAACGCCTGCTCGACGACGATCGAGCCGCCGGCCTCGACCTGACCCGGCCACCGCTGATGCGCCTGACCCTGGCCCGCCTCTCCGCCACCGAGGTCCAGGCGCTGTGGACCTTCCACCATCTGCTGCTCGACGGCTGGAGCGTCTTCCAGGTACTCGCCGACGTGTTCGCCACCCACGCCGCTCTGCGCTCGGGGCAACCGGCCACCCTGCCGGCCCGGCGCCCGTTCCGGGACTACCTGGCCTGGCTGTCCGGTCAGGACGACGCGCCGATGGAACGCTACTGGCGCACGGCCCTGGCCGGCTTCACCACCCCGACTCCGCTGCCGTACGACCGGGCGCCCGCCCACGCGCACCGGGGCCGTTCGGCGCGTCGCTGTGCCGTCGAACTCGACGCCGGGCAGTCGCTGCGGCTGCACGAGACGGCCCGCGCGAACCGGCTCACCGTCAACACGCTCGTGCAGGGCGCCTGGGCGATCCTGCTGTCGCGCTACAGCGGCCTGCGCGACGTCTGCTTCGGCGCCACCGTCTCCGGGCGCCCGCCCACGCTGGCCGGCGCCGACGCGATGACCGGCATGTTCATCAACACGCTGCCGGTACGCGCCGATGTGGACGGCACCGCCGACACCGTTCGGTGGCTGCAAGACCTGCAGTCGGCACAGACCGAGGCCCGCCAGTACGAGCACACCCCGCTGACCCGCCTGCGTGGTTTCAGTGACCTGCCACCGGACGCCGCGCTGTTCGACAGCATCGTGGTGTTCGAGAACTATCCGATCGACGACGCCGCCGCCGTGGCGCACGGGCTGCGCCTGCGTGACCTCGACGCGGTGGAGACCACCAGCTTACCGCTCAGCCTGATGGCCTATCCGGGCGAGCAGCTGTCCCTGGTGCTCTGCTACGACCCCGACTGTTTCGACGAGGCGACCGCCCACCGCATCGCCACGCATCTGCGGCACCTGCTGGCCGCCGTCGCGGACGACCCGCACCGGCCGGTCGGGCGGCTCCCGATGATCACCGGCGCGGAGCGCGAACGGATGTTGCGCACCTTCAACGACACCGCGCACCCGGTCACGCCGGCGACCCTGGTCGACCTGCTGGCCGAACAGGTGCGGCGTACCCCACAAGCCCCGGCGGTCACCTTCGGCGCCGACACCCTGTCGTACGCCGAACTGGACCGCTGGTCGAACCGGCTGGCCCACCGGCTCGCCGCGGACGGCGCCGGGCCGGAGCAGTGTGTCGCGGTGTCGTTGCCGCGCTCGGCGGAACTGGTGGTCGCGCTGGTCGCGGTGCTCAAGACCGGTGCCGCCTATCTGCCCGTCGACCCGGGGCTGCCGGCCGCCCGGACCACCCTCATGCTCGACGACGCCCACCCGATGCTGGTGCTCGACCGGCCGGAGGCGGTCCTCGACGCGCACGGCGCCGACCCGGCACCCGCCCTCGACCGCATCGCGGCGCCGCATCCCGACCATCCGGCGTACGTCATCTACACGTCCGGTTCCACGGGCCGGCCCAAGGGCGTTGCAGTGTCGCACCGCGGCATCGTGAATCGCCTGCTGTGGATGCAGCACGAATACGGTCTCGGCCCGGACGACGTGGTCCTGCAGAAGACGCCGGCCGGCTTCGACGTGTCGGTGTGGGAGTTCTTCTGGCCGCTGATCACCGGGGCCCGGCTCGTCGTCGCCCGGCCGGAAGGGCACCGCGACCCGGCCTACCTGGCCGGGCTCATCCGCGACGAGGGCGTCACCACCGTCCACTTCGTGCCGTCGATGTTGCGGGCGTTCGTCGCGGAGCCGGCCGCCGCCGGGTGCACCGGCCTGCGCCGGGTGATCTGCAGCGGTGAGGCGCTGCCCGGTGACCTGGCCGCCGCGTTCCAGACGCTGCTCCCGGCCGGGCTGCACAACCTGTACGGCCCCACCGAAGCCTCCGTGGACGTCACCTACCACCGGTGCCGGCCCGAGGACACCGACCTGCCGGTGCCGATCGGCCGGCCGGTGTGGAACACCCGCACCTACGTGCTCGACGGGGACCTGCAACCGGTGCCGCCGGGCGTCCCGGGCGATCTGTACCTCGCCGGGGTGCAGCTGGCCCGTGGGTACCTGCGCCGTCCGGGGCTGACCGCCGGGCGGTTCGTCGCCGACCCGTACGGCCCGCCCGGCTCGCGGATGTATCACACCGGCGACCTGGCCAGCTGGACCGGCGACGGCGTCCTCACCTTCCTCGGCCGCACCGACGACCAGGTCAAGATCCGTGGCGTACGGATCGAGCTGGGCGAGATCGAGGTGGCCCTGCGCAGGCACCCGGGCGTCGCCGAGGCGGCGGTCGTGGCCCGCGACGACCGGCTGGTGGCGTACGTCGTACCCACCGGCGACGGTGAGCCGGCCGCTGCGGCATGGGCCGCATGGCTCGCCGCCGAACTTCCCGCGGCCCTGGTCCCGGCGGCGTTCGTGCCGCTCGGCCGGCTGCCGTTGAGCCCGAACGGCAAGCTCGACCGGGCCGCCCTGCCGGCCCCCGTGTGGGCCGCCCCGCCCGCCGTCGAGTACGTGCCCCCACGCGACGACACCGAGGCGGCCATCGCCGGCATCTTCGGGGCGGTCCTCGGCACCGATCGGATCGGTGTGCACGACAGCTTCCTCGACCTCGGCGGCGACTCCATCGCCGGCATGCTCGTCGCCTCCCGGACCGCCGCCGCCTTCGGCGTCCCGGTCAGCCCACACGACGTCCTCACCGCCCGCACCGTCGCCGAGCTCGCCGAGATCGTGCAGGAACACATCCTGCGCGAGCTCGAGAGCCTGGCCGGCAGCGAGAGCGACCCCCGATGAAGGAGTACCGGATGCCGTCCGAGCAGCAGAGCCGTATCGCCGCCCTTCCGGAACACCTTCAGCGCGTGCTGCGCCAGCGGCTCGCCGGGTCCGCGCCGGACTCGTCCATCCGGACTGTCCCGGCCGCCCGGCGCGACGAACCACTCCCGCTGTCCTTCGCCCAGCAGCGGCTGTGGTTCCTGGACAGGTTCACCCCGGGCGACTCCGAGTACAACAGTGCCCTGGCGCTGCGACTGCGCGGACCCCTCGACACGGCCGCGCTCACCGCCGCGATCGAGGCACTGGTCGCCCGGCACGAGTCGCTGCGCACCACCTTCGACGACATCGACGGCCGGGCGGTGCAGGTCGTGCACCCGCCGGCGCCCGTGACCGTACCGGTCACCGACCTCAGCGACCCCGGCACGCTCGACGACGTCCTCTTCGCGGCGTACTCGGCACCCTTCGACCTGCGTACCGGTCCGCTGTTCCGGGCGACCCTGCACCGCCTCGCACCGGACGACCAGGTCCTGCTCCTGTCCGCGCACCACATCGTCACCGACGGCTGGTCCATGGGTGTGCTCGTCGACGACCTGGGCACGCTCTACGAGCAGATCCGCACCGGAGGCCCGGCGACCCTGCCCGAACTGCCCGTGCAGTACGCCGACTTCGCGGTCTGGCAGCGGGCCCGGGCGTCCGGCGCGGCCGCCGGCCGGCACGCCGACTACTGGACCCGGCAGCTCGCCGGCCTGCAACCGCTTGACCTGCCCACGGACCGGCCCCGCCCCGCGGTCCGTACCTCGAACGGCGCCGTGCACGACTTCACCGTGCCCGCCGCCGTCACCGGCCGGCTCACCGCCCTGGCCCGCGCGCACGACACCACCCTCTTCACCGCCCTCACCGCGGTCTGCACCCTGCTGTTCGCCCGCTATGCCGGCCAGGACGACGTGGCCCTGGGCACCGTGGTGTCCGGGCGCGACCGGCCCGAACTGGAACGCCTCGTCGGGTTCTTCGTCAACACCGTGGTCCTGCGCTCGCACGTCGATCCGGCCGACACCGTCGCCGAGTTCCTCGGCCGCGTGCGCGCCACCACCCTGGACGCCGTCGCGCACGGCGACCTCGCGTTCGAACGCCTGGTCGAGGTGGCCGGGGCGCCCCGGGACGTGAGCCGTAACCCGCTGTTCGACGTGATGGTGCTGTTGCAGGGCGGGAACCGGCCCCGGCCCCGGATGGCCGGGCTCGACGTCGACGAGGTGTCCCTGGCCCGGCGCGCCGCGACCTTCGACCTGTCGGTGGAGTTCGAGGAACGCGACGGGACGCTGGCCGGATTCGTCGAGTACAACACCGACCTGTTCGACGCGGAGACGATCGTCCGGCTGACCGGTCACCTGCTCACCCTGCTCGAGGCCTTCGGCACCGACCCCAACTGCCCCGTCGGACGGCTGGGACTGATCAGCGACGACGAACGTGACCAGGTGCTGCACCGATGGAACGACACCGGCGCCGACTGGCCGGCGGCCACCTTCGGCGAGCTGTTCGCGGCACAGGTACGGCGTACCCCCGACGCGACCGCGCTCGTCAGCCGGGACGCCACGATGACCTACCGGGAACTCGATGCGCGCGCCGCCCGGCTGTCCCGCCTGCTGCGGCGGCACGGTGCGGCACCGGAACGGCTGGTGGCGGTGGCGGTGCCGCGTACATCGCAGGCCCTGGTGGCGCTGCTCGCGGTGATGAAGGCCGGCGCTGTGTATCTCCCGCTCGATCCGGAGCTGCCCGCCGACCGGCTCGCCTTCGTGCTCGACGACGCCCGGCCCGTGCTGATGCTGACCGCCGGCCCTCTGACGGTCCCGGACGGTGTGGTGTGCATCGACCTGACCGACCCGGCCGTCGACCGGGAAGCGGCGGCGCTGCCGGACGGCACCGGCCCGGCGGCACCGGCGACACCCGGGAACGCGGCGTACGTGATCTACACATCCGGATCGACCGGGCGGCCCAAGGGCGTGACGGTCGAGCATCGGCAGCTCGCCAACCTGTTCCACCACCACCGGGACCACCTCAGCGCGGCCGTCGGCCGGCGGATGCGGGCCACCCTGACCGCGTCGTTCGCCTTCGACACCTCCTGGGAGGGGCCGCTGCTGCTCGCCGACGGGCACGAGCTGCACCTCATCGACGACCAGACCCGCCTCGATCCGGCGGCTCTGATCGGCTACGTCCGGCAGCGGCAGATCGACTTCCTCGACGTGACACCGTCGTATCTGCGGCAGCTGCTGCCGGCCGGGCTGTTCGACGACGGCGAGCACCACCCGGCGGTGCTGGTGCTCGGCGGCGAGGCGCTCGACGAGGCGCTGTGGCGGCGGCTGGCCGAGGCACCGGCAACCACGGCGTACAACTTCTACGGACCCACCGAATGCACGGTGGACGCGGTGTCCTGCCGGATCACCGACGCGTCCCGGCCGGTGATCGGGCGCCCGCTGGGCAACCTGCGCGCCTACGTGCTCGACGACCGGCTGGCACCGGTGCCGCCCGGCGTGGCCGGGGAGCTGTACCTGGCCGGTGCGCAGGTCGCCCGCGGCTACCTGGGCCGGGCCGGACTGACCGCGGAGCGGTTCGTCGCCGACCCGTTCGGCCCGGCCGGCTCCCGGATGTACCGCACCGGTGACCGGGCCCGCTGGACCGCCGACGGCCTGCTCGACTACCTGGGGCGTACCGACGACCAGGTCAAGATCCGAGGCTTCCGGATCGAGCCGGGTGAGGTCGAGGCCGCGCTGGTCGCCGAACCCGGTGTCACCGCGGCGGCCGTGGTGGCCCGCGAGGACGCCGCTGGGCACCGGCGGCTGGTCGCCTACCTGGTATCCGCCGACGGAACCGCGGACGCCACCGCGCTGCGCGCCGCACTGCGCCGCACGCTGCCCGACCACATGGTGCCGTCGGTGTTCGTCGCCCTGGATCGGCTGCCCACCACCGGCAGCGGAAAACTGGACCGGCGTGCCCTGCCGGAGCCGCCCGCCCCCACCGACGAGCAGTCGGCCTACGTCGCCCCGCGCACCGACGTCGAACGGTGCCTCGCCGAGATCTGGGAACAGGTGCTCGGCGCCGCCCGGGTCGGTGTCACCGACAACTTCTTCGCCCTCGGCGGCGACTCCATCCTCAGCATCCAGGTGGTCTCCCGGGCGCGGCAGGCCGGTCTGCGCCTCACCTCCCGCGACGTGTTCCTGCACCAGAGCATCGCGGAGCTCGCCTCGGTGACCGGCACCGCGCCGGCACCCGCCGACACCCCGGCCATCACCGGGCCGGCACCGTTCACCCCCATCCAGCACTGGCTGTTCGACACGTACGGGCCGCTGCGCCACTTCACCATGTCGATCACCCTCGAATTGGCACCGGACACCGACCGGACCGCCCTCGAACAGGCGTTGCAGGCCGTCGCCGGCCACCACGAGGCGCTCCGCCTGGCCGTCGGTGACGGCGACGGCCGCCGGACCCAGACCTGTGTCGCCGACCCCGCCCCGGTCCGGCTCCGCACCGTCGAGCTCACCGGCGACGACCCCACCGGGCAGCAGCTCGCGGCAGCCACCGCGGTGCGCGCCGACCTCGACCCCGACGGTGGCCGGATGTTCGGCGCGGTGCTGTTCCACGGCGCCGGCCGGCCGCCGTGCCTGCTGCTTGTCGCCCACCACCTGGTCGTCGACGGGGTGTCCTGGCGCATCCTGCTGGAGGATCTGGAGACCGGCTACCGGCAGATCATGGCCGCGCAGCCGGTCACGCTGCCGGCCGTCGGCACCGCGTTCACCCAGTGGGCGCACCGGCTCGCCGCGCACGCCGCCGCGGGCGGCTTCGACGACACCCTGCCGTACTGGGCGGCGAGTCCCGAGCCGGAGCCGCTCCCGGCGGACCACGACGGCACCGGCGCGCGGCCCATGCCCCGCACGCTCACGGTACGGCTGTCGCAAGCCGAGACCGACGCGCTGCTGCACCAGGTGCCGCCGGTCTACCGCACGCAGGTCAATGACGTGCTGCTGAGCGCGCTGGGCCGGGTGCTGGCGGACTGGACCGGCCGGGACCGGGTGGCGATCGCGCTCGAGGGGCACGGGCGTGAGGAACTGTTCGACGGCGTCGACCTGTCCCGGACCGTCGGCTGGTTCACCACCCAGTTCCCGGTCACCGTCGACCTTCCCTCGGGCGGGGACTGGGGCCGTACCCTGCTCGCGGTCAAGGAGGCGCTGCGGGCGGTGCCGCACCGCGGGCTCAGCTATGAGGCGCTGCAGCACCTGGCCCCGTCGGCGACCGCCCTGCACGGACGCGGCCTGCCGCAGGTCTGTTTCAACTATCACGGCCGCTGGGACGACCCGGCCTCCGGCACGGGGCTGATCCGCGGCCGCCACGACGGTGTCGGCCCCGACCTCGACCCGGACGTGCCGCTCGCGTACCGGCTCGACATCACCGGTCTGGTGGAGGCCGGCGAGCTGCGCCTGAACTGGCAGTACGACGGCGCGACGCACGACGAGGACACCGTGCGCCGCCTGGCCGGGGCGATGCTCGACGCGCTGCGCGGTATCGTCGCGCACTGCCGCGAACCGCGGGCCGGTGGCCGTTCCCCGGCTGACTTCCCACTCGCCGGGCTCGACCAGGCCGGTGTGGACCGGATCGCCGGCGACGGCCGGGACGTCGAGGACGTGTACCCGCTCACCCCGTTGCAGGCCGGCATGGTGTTCCACAGTCTCGTCGACGCCGGCTCCGGTGTGTACGCCGACCAGACCCGGATGCGGCTGGGCGGGGTGACCGACCCGCACGCGCTGGCCGCGGCCTGGCAACGGGTCGTCGACCGGACTCCCGCCCTGCGTACCGCGGTGGTCTGGGAGGGCGTCGAGCGGCCGCTGCAGGTCGTGCACCGCCGCGTCGAGCTGCCTGTCGCCCACCACGACTGGCGGAAACTGTCCGAGAGCGAGCGCGACCGGGCCGGCCGTGACCTGCTGGCTGCCGACCGGGCTGCCGGGCTGGAGCTCACCCGGGCGCCGCTGATGCGCCTGGCCGTCGCCCGTACCGCCGACGACGAGGTGTTCCTGCTCTGGACCTCGCACCACGTACTGCTCGACGGATGGAGTGTCGGCCAGGTCTTCACCGAGGTTGCGCGGGAGTACGCGGCCCTCGTCCGGGACCGCCCGCACCGGCCCGAGCCCCGCCGCCCGTTCCGGGACTACCTCGCCTGGCTGGCCGGGCAGGACGAGGACGAGGCGCATCGCTACTGGCGTGGCGCCCTGGCGGGGCTGAGTTCGCCGACGCCTCTGCCGTACGACCGCCGGCCGGTGCAGGCGCACCGTGCCGAGTCGGCCGGCACCGTGCGGGTCCGGCTGGCCGAGGCGGAGTCCACCGCCCTGCAACGCGCCGCCCAGCAGCACGGGCTCACCGTCAATACCGTCGTGCAGGGCGCGTGGGCCCTGCTGCTGTCGCGGTACAGCGGTGAACGCGACGTGGTGTTCGGCACCACCGTCTCGGGCCGTCCCGCGGACCTGCCCGGTGTCGAGTCGATGATCGGCATGTTCATCAACACGGTGCCCACCCGGGTCACCGTCGCCGGGCGGCAGCCGGCCGCGGCGTGGCTCGGCGACCTGCAGGCGGCACAGAGCGAGGCCCGCCGCCACGACTGGGTCGCGTTGTCCCAGCTGCGCGCCTGCACCGGCCTGCCGGCCGGGGTGAACCTGTTCGACAGTGTGGTGGTCTTCGAGAACTACCCCTACGACGCGGACGCGGTGGCCTCCGGCGAACTGCGGCTGCACGAGGTGCACAGCACCGACACCACCAACTTCCCCCTTGCCCTGAGCGCCCACCTCGCCGGCGGGCTGGGGCTGGAGCTGGCGTACGACCCCCAGTTGTTCGACGACAGCACCGCCCGGGACCTGGTCACCCGGCTGCGGACGCTGCTGCTGGCGGTGGCTGAGGACCCGCGCCGCGCCGTCGGTGACCTCGACTGGACGACCGCGGACGAGCGGCGCCGGGTGCTGGTGGAGTGGAACGACACGGGTGCGGTGATGCCGTCGGTGACGTTCGCGGAGGTGTTCGCCGAGCAGGTGCGGCGTACGCCGGATGCGACTGCTCTGGTGTTCCGGGGGGTGTCGTCGACGTTTGCGGAGGTGGAGGCGCGGGCGAATCGTCTGGCGCATCTGCTGGTCGCGGCGGGGGTGGGGCCGGAGAAGGTGGTGGCGGTGACGTTGCCGCGCGGCGCCGACACGGTGGTGGCGATCCTGGCGATCCTCAAGGCCGGCGGCGTGTACCTGCCGGTGGACAGGGCGCTCCCGCCCGATCGGATCGCGCTGCTGTGCCGCGACGCCGGCGTCACGCTGGTGCTCGGCACCGTGCCCTCGAAGGTCGCCGACCTGCCCGCGCTCTGTCCCGGTGAGCCGGAGACCGAGGCGGTGCTGCGTCTGTGCCCGGAGACCGAGCTCGCTGAGACGGTACGGCGTGCGCCGGTGCGGCCGGGCAATGCCGCGTATCTGATCTACACGTCGGGTTCGACGGGCCGGCCGAAGGGGGTGGTGGTGGAGCATCGTCAGTTGTCGACGTTGTTCTTCGATCATCTGGAAGGGTTGATCGAGCCGGAGGCGCGGGCGGCGGGCCGGGTGCTGACGGTGGGGTTGACGGCGGCGTTCTCGTTCGACACGTCGTGGGAGGGCCTGCTGTTCATGGCGGCGGGTCACCGGTTGCATGTGATCGATGACGACACGCGCCTGGACCCGGAGGCGTTGGTGCGGTACGTCGCCGAGCAGGGTGTGGATGTGCTGGATGTGACGCCGTCGTACGGCCGTGAGCTGGTCAATGCCGGTTTGCTGACGGCGGGCCGGGAGTTTCCGCGGGTGGTGATGCTCGGTGGTGAGGCGGCGGAGCCGGCGTTGTGGCGGGAGATCGCCGCGAGTGGTGTGACGGGCTACAACTTCTACGGGCCGACCGAGTGTGCGGTCGATTCGGTGTCGTGCCGGATCGATGAGGCGGATCGGCCGGTGATCGGGCGTCCGGGTCGTAACCAGCGGGTGTATGTGCTGGACCGGGAGTTGCATGTGGTCCCGGCCGGGGCGTGCGGGGAGTTGTACATCGCCGGTGATCAGGTGGCTCGTGGCTATCTGGATCGGCCGGGGTTGACGGCGCAGCGGTTCGTGGCGGATCCGTTCGGTGTGCCGGGATCGCGGATGTATCGCACCGGTGATCTGGTGCGGTGGACGGGTACGGGCCTGCTGGAGTATCTGGGCCGGGCCGACGAGCAGGTCAAGATCCGGGGGATCCGGATCGAGCCGGGTGAGATCGAGGCCGTACTGCTCGCCCACCCGGCCGTCAGCGCCGCCGCCGTGGTGGCGCACGAGGCGCCGGGATCGGTGCGCCGGCTGGTCGGCTACCTCGTCCCCGCCACCGGCGCCGGGCTGCCGGCGAACGCCGATCTGCGGGCGTGGCTCGGCCGGTCGCTGCCGGAGCACCTGCTGCCCGCGGCGTTCGTCGCCGTCGACCGGCTGCCCACGACCAGCAGCGGCAAACTCGACCGCCGGTCGCTGCCGGAACCCGACTTCCGTGGCGTCCCCGGCGGCGTGACGGTGCCACCCCGCACCGCCGCGGAACGCCTGGTCGCCCGGATCTGGGCCGAAGTGCTCGGGGTGGAACAGGTCGGTGCCACCGACAACTTCTTCGACCTCGGCGGCGACTCCATCCTCAGCATGCGGGTCACCTCCCGGCTACGGGAGGATTCCGGCGTACGCGTCTCGCCGCGCGCCGTGTTCGACGCCCCGGACCTGGCCGCCCTGGCCGCCCTGCTCGACGGCGCGGCCGGCCGGCCGGCGGTGGCCCCCGTGACACCGGTGCCCCGGACCGGCCCGATGCCGCTGTCGTTCGCGCAGCAGCGGCTCTGGTTCCTCGACCAGTTCGAGCCGGGCGGCACCGAATACCTGAGCCCGCTGGCGCTGCGGCTGCGCGGGCCGCTGGACACCGACGCCCTCGCCACGGCCCTGACCGCGCTGGTGGCCCGGCACGAGTCGTTACGGACGACCTTCGGCACCGTCGACGGCCGCGGTGTGCAGATCGTCGGCGAGCCGTACCCGGTGGTGCCGGAGACGTACGACCTGACCGCACGACCGGAGACGCTTCCCGCCCGGCTCGCCGCTGAGGCGAACCGGCCCGTCGACCTCGCCACCGGGCCGGTGCTGCGCGTCGTCCTGATCACCACCGGACCCGGCGAGCACGTGTTGCTGCTGGTCCTGCACCACATCGTCACCGACGGGTGGTCCGGGGGAATCCTCGCCGACGAGCTCGGCGAACTGTACGACGCGACCCTGGCGGGCCGGCCCGCCGAGCTGCCGCCGCTGCCGGTGCAGTACGCCGACTTCGCGGTGTGGCAACGCGACCAGCTGACCGGGCCGGCCGCCGACGCGCAACTGGGCTACTGGCGGGACCGGCTCGCCGGGATCACCCCGCTGGAACTGCCCCTCGACCGGCCCCGCCCGCAGGTACGTACCTCGGCCGGCGCCTCTCTCGAGTTCCGGCTGCCCGCTGACCTGACCGCCCGGCTGCACCGCGTGGGCCGAGACCACGACTGCACACTGTTCATGACACTGGTCGCCGCCTGCCAGGTGCTGCTGAGCCGCTGGTGCCGACAGGACGACGTGGCGCTGGGCACGGTCACCTCCGGGCGGGAACACGACGGCCTCGACCGGGTCGTCGGCTTCTTCGTCAACACGGTGGTGCTGCGCTCGGCGGTGCCGTCCGGTGAAGTGTTCACCGACTTCCTCACCCGGGCACGCCGTACCGTGCTCGACGCCTTCGCCCATCAGGACGTGCCGTTCGAGCGGCTCGTCGACGAGGTGCAGCCGACCCGCGACACCAGCCGCAACCCGCTGTTCGACGTGATGGTGGTGCTGCAGAACCTGCCCGCCGAGCAGCCCCGGCTCACCGGCCTGGACGTCACCGAACTCCCGCCACCGGTCGTCGCGGCCACCCACGACCTGTCGTTCGAGTTCGAGGAACGCGACGGCACGCTGGCCGGGGCGGTGGAGTACAACACCGACCTGTTCGACGCGGCCACCGTCGAACGGATGGCCGGCTCGCTGATGACGCTGCTGGACGAGATCGGCACTGACCCGCGGCGTCCGCTCGGGCACCTGGACCTGCTCGGCGCGGACGAGCGGCGGCGGGTGCTGGTGGAGTGGAACGACACGGGTGCGGTGATGCCGTCGGTGACGCTCGCGGAGGTGTTCGCCGAGCAGGTGCGGCGTACGCCGGATGCGACTGCTCTGGTGTTCCGGGGGGTGTCGTCGACGTTCGCGGAGGTGGAGGCGCGGGCGAATCGTCTGGCGCATCTGCTGGTCGCGGCGGGGGTGGGTCCGGAGAAGGTGGTGGCGGTGACGTTGCCGCGCGGCGCCGACACCGTGGTGGCGATCCTGGCGATCCTCAAGGCCGGCGGCGTGTACCTGCCCGTCGAGCACACCCTGCCGGCCGCACGCGCGAAGCTGCTCTGCCAGGACGCGCGAGCCGTCCTCACGGTGGGCGCCGCCGTCGAGGGCCTGCCCGTGCTGGCCCTCGACGACCCGGCGACCGCCGAGGCGCTGCGGGCCTGCCCGGACACCGCTCCCGTTCCGGCCGGGCCCGGCAATGCCGCGTATCTGATCTACACGTCGGGTTCGACGGGCCGGCCGAAGGGTGTGGTGGTCGAGCATCGGCAGTTGTCGACGTTGTTCTTCGACCACCTGGCCGGGCTGATCGAGCCCGAGGCGCGGGTGGCGGGCCGCACGCTGACGGTGGGGCTGACGGCGGCGTTCTCGTTCGACACCTCCTGGGAGGGCCTGCTGTTCATGGCGGCGGGCCATCGGCTGCACGTCATCGACGACGACACCCGCCTGGACCCGGAAGCCCTGGTCGACTACATCGGCCAGCACGAGGTCGACCTGCTCGACGTGACCCCGTCGTACGCCCGTGAGCTGGTCAACGCGGGCCTGCTCACCCCCGGCCGCACCTTCCCGCGAGTGGTGATGCTGGGCGGTGAGGCGACGGAGCCGGCACTGTGGCGCGAGATCGCTGCCAGTGGTGTCACCGGTTACAACTATTACGGGCCGACGGAGTGTGCCGTCGACTCGGTGTCCTGCCGTGTCGACGAGGCCGATCGCCCGGTGATCGGACGCCCGGGCCGCAACCAGCAGGCGTACGTCCTCGATCATGAGCTGCGCCCCGTCCCGGCCGGGGCGTCCGGAGAGCTCTACATCGGCGGCGACCAGGTGGCACGCGGCTACCTCGACCGGCCCGCACTGACCGCTCAGCGATTCGTGGCCGACCCCTTCGGTCCGCCCGGATCCCGGATGTACCGCACCGGCGACCTGGTGCGATGGACGGGCAGCGGTCTGCTGGAATACCTCGGCCGGGCCGACGAGCAGGTCAAGATCCGCGGAATCCGTATCGAGCCCGGAGAGATCGAGGCCGCCCTGCTCGCCCACCCCGCGGTCAGCGCCGCCGCCGTGGTCGCACGGCCCACCGGCCGCGGCCACCAGCGACTGGTGGCCTACCTGGTCACCACCGGCACCGATGCCCCGGGACCCGAACAACTGCGGTCCTGGCTGAAACGCACCCTGCCCGACCACATGGTTCCCGCCATCTTCATGGTGCTGGATCGGCTGCCCCTGACCACCAGCGGCAAGGTGGACAGGCGCGCACTGCCGCAACCGCGCCTGAGCGACGAGCCCACCACCGGCCACACCGCCCCGCGCACCGACGCCGAACGCCTGCTCGCCGGCATCTGGGCCGACGTGCTCGGCACCCCCCGGGTCGGCGTCACCGACAACTTCTTCGCCCTCGGCGGCGACTCCATCCTCAGCATCCAGGCCGTCTCCCGTGCCCGCCAGGCCGGCCTGCGGATCAGCTCCAAGGACATCTTCCTGCACCAGAGCATCGCCGAACTGGCCCTCGTCGCGACCCCGCACGTACCTGCGGAAGCGGACACCGCACCCGTCGCCGGCCCGGCGCCGCTCACCCCGATCCAGCACTGGTTCGTCGGCCACCAACCGGAGCACCTGGGCCACTTCGCCATGTCGATGCTGGTCGACCTGCCGGCCGAGGTGGACCCGGACCTGCTCGCCGCCGCCCTGCAGGCGACGGCCGGCCACCACGACGCGCTGCGGCTGCGGCTGCGCCGGACCCCCGGCGGCTGGGCGCAGGAGCCGGAACCGCCGGCGCGGGTACCTCTGGAACGGCACGACCTGTCCGGCACCGGTGACGACGACCTCCCGGCGGTGCTACACCGGCACGCCGTCGACGCGCAGCGCGGACTCGACCCACTCACCGGCCCGGTACTGCGGGCCCTGCTGTTCGACCACGGATCGCGCCGGCTGCCGCAACTGTTCATCGCCGTCCACCACGCGGTGATCGACGGGGTGTCCTGGCGGATCCTGCTCGACGACCTGCAACACGCCTACCAGGACCTGTCCGCGGGACGGCCGGTCGCGCTCGCGCCGGCCGGCACGGCGTACACCCGGTGGGCGCACCGGCTCGCCGCGCACGTCACCGCCGGTGGCTTCGACGACGCGCTGCCGTACTGGATCGCGGCCGGCTCGGCGCCCGCCGACCTGCCGATGGACCGGGCCGGCGGCAACACCACCGGGTCCGCCCGCACCGTGACGGTACGGCTGCCGCAAGCCGAGACCGACGCGCTGCTGCACCAGGTGCCGCCGGTCTACCGCACGCAGGTCAACGACGTGCTGCTGAGCGCGCTGGGCCGGGTGCTGGCGGACTGGACCGGCCGGGACCGGGTGGCGATCGCGCTCGAGGGGCACGGGCGTGAGGAACTGTTCGACGGCGTCGACCTGTCCCGGACCGTCGGCTGGTTCACCGCCGAGTTCCCGGTGCCGCTCACCGTGCCGTCCGGCCCGTGGGGTGCGGTGCTGACCGGCGTCAAGGAGACACTGCGGGCGGTGCCGCACCGCGGTCTCAGCTATGGCGCGCTGCGGTATCTGAGTGCGCCCGGCTCCCCGGCCGGGATTCTGCGCGAGCAGGCCATGCCACGGATCTGCTTCAACTACCACGGCCAGTGGGAGCTCGGCGGCGACGAGGACGGTGCCCTGTACCGGGCGTGGCGGCCGGGAATCGGGGAGGACGCCGCCCCGGACGGCGAACGCGGCTACCTGATCGAGGTCACCGGCGCGGTCACCGACGGCCGGCTGCACCTCGACTGGACGTACGCGAGTGAGGTGTACGACGAGGCCACCGTGCGCGACCTGGCCGAGGCGATGCTGCGCGCGCTGACCGGGATCGTGGAGCACTGCGCACGCCCGGAGGCCGGCGGGCGCAGTCCGTCGGACTTCCCGCTCGCCGGCCTGGACCAGGCCGGCGTCGACCGGCTGGTCGGCGACGGCCGCGACGTGGAGGACGTGTACCCGCTCACCCCGCTGCAGGCCGGCATGCTGTTCCACAGCCTGGTGGACGACGGCTCCGGCGCCTATCTGGATCAGACCCGGATCCGGCTGGCCGGGGTGACCGACCTCGCGGCGCTGGCCGAGGCCTGGCAGCGCGTCGCCGACCGCACGCCGGTGCTGCGCACGTCGGTGGCCTGGGAAGGCCTGGCCCGGCCGGTGCAGGTGGTGCACACGGGGGTACGCGTACCGGTCACCCACGTGGACCGGCGTCACCTGCCCGCCGCCGAACAGGCCGCCGAACTCGACCGGCTGTGCGTCGCTGACCGCGACGCCGGCCACGATCTGACCCGTGCGCCGCTGATGCGCCTGACCGTCGTCCGGCTCACCGACGACGAGGTGCTGCTGGTCTGGAGCTCGCACCACATCATCCTGGACGGCTGGAGCACCACCGCGGTCTTCAGCGAGGTCGTGGAGGAGTACACCGCCATCGTGGCCGGCCGGGCGCCCGCGCTCACCCCGCGGCGGCCGTTCCGCGAGTACCTCGCCTGGCTCGACGCCCAGGACGCGCGGGAGGCACGGCGGCACTGGTCCGGTGTTCTCGCCGGGCTACGGTCACCGACACCGCTGCCGTACGACCGGGCCCCCACGGACGCGCATCACACCGAGTCCGCCGAGCACGTCCGGGTCCGGCTGGACCCCGCCGAGTCGGAGCTGCTGCGCGACACCGCGCGCCGCAACGGCTTGACCGTCAACACCGTCGTGCAGGGCGCTTGGGCGCTGCTGCTGTCGCGCTACAGCGGTGAGCGCGACGTCGTCTTCGGCACCACCGTCTCGGGCCGGCAGGCCGACCTGCCCGGTGTCGAATCCATGATCGGCATGTTCATCAACACGGTGCCCACCCGCGTCGAGGTCGACGACCGGATGGAGACCGCGGACTGGCTGCGCCGCCTGCAACTGCAGCAGAGCGAGTCACGCCGGTACGACCACGCGCCCCTGCCGGAACTGCGCACCTGCAGTGAGCTGCCCCCCGGGGTGGATCTGTTCGCCAGCATGGTGGCGTTCGAGAACTATCCCATCGACGCCGCACCCGACGACGCCGCCGGACTGCGGGTCACCCACGTCGACGGCGTCGACACCACCACCTTCGCGCTCAGCGTGACCGCCTACCTCGACGACGCGTTGCGTCTGGAACTCGCCTACGACGGGCGGCTGTTCGACAGCGGCACCGTGACCGCGATGGCGGGCCGGCTGCGTACCGTACTGGAGGAGATCGCCGCCGATCCGCACCGGCCGGTGGGCCGGCTGCCCTGGCTCGCCGGGCCGGACATCGCGACGGTGCTCACCCGGTTCAACGACACCGCGCGGACCGGGACCGGTGGCACCCTGACCGGGTTGCTCGCCGACCAGGCCGCGCGGACCCCGGACGCCCCGGCGCTGGTCTTCGAGGACCGCGAACTGACGTACGGCGAGCTCGACGCCTGGGTGCAGCGGCTGGCCTCCCGGCTGGCCGCCGCCGGCGCCGGCCCGGAACGGTTCGTCGCCGTGTCGCTGCCCCGATCGCTGGAACTCGTCGTCGCCCTCCTGGCGGTGGTGCGTTGCGGTGCCGCCTACCTGCCGATCGAGCCGGACCTGCCGGCGCAGCGGGCGGCGTTCATGCGTGACGACGTGCGCCCGGTCCTGGTGCTGGACCGGCCCGAGACCGTACGCGACGGGACCGGGCTGCCCCCGGCCGGAGAGGTGTCACTGGCGGTGCCACGGCCCGCGTCACCCGCCTACGTGATCTACACGTCCGGTTCCACCGGGCGGCCCAAGGGCGTGGTGGTGCCTCACGAGGGCATCGTGAACCGGCTGCTGTGGATGCAGCACGAATACGGTCTCGGCCCGGACGACGTGGTCCTGCAGAAGACGCCGGCCGGTTTCGACGTGTCGGTGTGGGAGTTCTTCTGGCCGCTGATCACCGGTGCCACCCTGGTGGTGGCACGCCCGGACGGCCATCGGGACCCCGCCTACCTGGCGGAGCTCATCCGGGACCGGGCGGTCACCACCGTCCACTTCGTGCCGTCGATGCTCCGGGCGTTCGTCGCCGAGCCGGCCGCCGCCGGGTGCACCGGGCTGCGCCGGGTGATCTGCAGCGGCGAGGCACTGCCGGGTGACCTGGTGGAAGCCTGGCAACGGATTCTCGACGTGCCGCTGCACAACCTGTACGGCCCCACCGAGGCCTCCGTCGACGTGACGGCCTTCCCATGCCCGCCCGGCTGGACGGGCACGTCCGTGCCGATCGGCCGCCCGGTGTGGAACACCCGCACCTACGTACTGGACCGGTTCCTCAATCCGGTGCCGCCCGGCGTACCGGGGGAGCTGTACCTCGCCGGGGTCCAGCTGGCGCGCGGCTACCTGCGCCGGCCCGGCCTGACCGCCGAACGGTTCCCGGCAGATCCGTACGGCCCGGCCGGGACACGCATGTACCGCACCGGTGACGTGGCCCGCTGGACGGCCGACGGCCTGCTGGAGTACCTCGGGCGTACCGATCATCAGGTGAAGATCCGGGGCTTGCGGGTCGAACTGGGTGAGATCGAGGCGGCGCTCGCCACCCATCCGGCGCTGCGGGACGCCGCCGTGCTGGCACGTACCGACCAGCCCGGCAGCGCGCGGCTCGTCGGGTACGTCGTGGCCGCCGGCGCCGTCGTGCCGGAGGATCAGGAGCTGCGGGACCACCTGCGCCGGACGCTGCCCGAGCACATGGTCCCCGCCGTGTTCGTCAGCCTGGACCGGCTGCCGCTGACCGTCAGCGGCAAACTGGACCGGCGGGCGCTGCCCGCGCCGGGGACACCTGTCACCCGGGGAACGGCCTTCGTGGCCCCGCGCGGCGAGGCCGAATGCCGGGTCGCCGCCGCCTTCGCCGAGGCACTCGGCCTGAGCGCCGTCGGCGCCGACGACGACTTCTTCGCGCTCGGCGGTGACTCCATCCTCAGCATCGGCGTCACGTCCCGGCTGCGCTCGGCGTTCGGTGTGCAACTGTCGCCGCGGGTGCTGTTCGAACATCCCACCGTGGCCCGGCTCGCCGCCGCGCTGGGCTCCCCGGGTCTGGCCCCCGCCGACGCCGGCATCCCCACGGTGCCCCGCGACGGCGAGCTGCCCCTGTCCTTCGCCCAGCAGCGCCTCTGGTTCCTGCACGAGCTCGACCCGGGCGGCGGCGAGTACCACACGGTGACGGCGCTACGCCTGCGCGGCACGCTGGACACCGAGCGGCTCGGTACGGCCCTGTCCGCGCTGGTGGCCCGGCACGAGTCGCTGCGGACCACGTTCCACACCACCGCCGGCGGGCACGGCCGACAGGTGATCCGGGACCCGTACCCGGTCGTCTGCGAGCGGGTCGATCTCACCGGGGTGCCGGCCCGGCAGCGCGACGAACGGCTGCGCGACGTGCTCGACGAGGCCGGGCGGCTCCCGTTCGACCTGGCCGGCACGGTGCTGCGGCCGGTACTCGTCCGGCTCGCCGGCGACGACCATGTGCTGCTGCTGGTGCTGCACCACATCGTCACCGACGGGTGGTCGACCGGCGTCCTGCTGGACGAGCTCGCGGAGTGTTACACCGCCGGGCTCGAGGGCCGCCCGCCGCGACTGCCGGCCCTGCCGGTGCAGTACGCCGACTTCGCCGCCTGGCAGCGGGACCGGCTCACCGGCGCCCTGCTGGAGGAGCAGCTCTCCTTCTGGCGCAACACGCTGGCCGGCGTGACCGCCCTGGAGCTGCCCACCGACCGGCCCCGCCCGCCGGTGCACACCCAGCGAGGCGCGATCCACGAGGCACAGGTCGGACCGGAGGTCGCCGCGCGGTTGCGTACGCTCGGCCAGCAGCAAGGCGGCACCCTGTTCACCACCCTGGTGGCCGCCTGCCAGGTGCTGCTCAGCCGCTGGTCCGGGCAGCCCGACGTGGCGGTGGGCACCGTCACCGCCGGCCGCGACCGTGCGGAGCTCGAACACCTCGTCGGGTTCTTCGTCAACACCGTGGTGCTGCGCGGCACGGTGACCGGTGAACAGCACTTCACCGATCTGCTGGGTGGGGTGGGCAGCGCCGTGCGGGACGCGTTCGCCCACCAGGACGTGCCGTTCGAGCGGCTCGTCGAGGAGCTGCAACCGGTCCGCGACCCCAGCCGTACCCCGCTGTTCCAGGTGATGGTGGTGCTGCAGAACCTTCCCGGGAGCACACCGGAACTGCCCGGCCTGCGCACCGAGCCGGTCGAGCTGCCGATGACCGCCGCCGCCTACGACCTGACGATGGAGTTCCAGGAGACCGACGCCGGTCTGGAGGTGGCACTGACCTACAACACCGACCTGTTCGACGCCGGCACCGTCGAGCGGATGGCCGCTCACCTGACCGAGCTGCTGACCGGCATCGCGGCCGACCCGGACCGGCCGGTGGCGCACCTGCCGATGCTGCCCGCGCCGGAACGGCACCGTCTGCTGGTCGAGCTCAACGACACCGGCACCCCGGTACCGCCGGCCACTCTCGACGAGTTGTTCGCTGCCCGGGCCGCCCGTACCCCGAGCGCTCCGGCGCTCCTGCACGACGACGGCACGGTCGACTACGCCGGTCTCGACGAACGGGTGAACCGCCTGGCGCACCTGCTGATCGAGCGGGGAGCCGGGCCCGAGTCGATCGTCGCGCTGGTCCTGCCCCGCTCGGTGGAGATCGTCGTGGCGCAACTGGCCACCGGGCGGGCGGGCGCGGCGTACCTGCCCGTCGACCCGGACTATCCGGCGGAGCGGATCGAGTTCATGCTCAGCGACGCCCGGCCCATGCTCGTGCTGACCAGCCGTGCCCTGGCCGACCGGGTACCGGCGTCGGCAAACCTGGTGGTCGTCGACGATCCGTCGGTCGTGGCCGCCCTCGCCGCGCAACCGGCGCACCGGGTCACCGCCGTCGACCGGCACAGCCCGCTGCGACCGGACCATCCCGCCTACGTCATCTACACCTCCGGGTCCACCGGCCGGCCCAAGGGCGTGACCGTCACCCACGCCGGTATCGCCGGGTTCTCCGCCGCCGAGATCGAACAGTTCGCCGTCCGGGAGGGCGACCGGGTCCTTCAGTTCGCCTCGCCCAGCTTCGACGCCTCGGTGCTCGAACTCTGCATGGCCCTGCCCGCCGGCGCCGCCCTGGTGGTGCCGCCACCCGGACCGCTCGTCGGCGACCAGCTCCAGCAGGTGCTGGCCGACCGGCGGGTCACCCACGCGCTGATCCCGCCGGCCGCGCTGGCCGCCCTGCCGGATGCCGATCTGCCGGACCTGGCCACGCTGATCGTCGGCGGGGACGCCTGCACGGGTGATCTGGTGGCCCGCTGGGCGCCCGGACGTCGCATGATCAATGCGTACGGGCCCACGGAGACGACCGTGGTGGCCACCTGGACCGGCCCGCTCCCCGTGGACGGCGTGGTGCCGCCGATCGGCGGTCCCATCGCCAACACCCGGGTGTACGTGCTGGACCGGCACCTGCGGCCGGTGCCTACCGGAGTCGCCGGTGAACTGTACGTCGCGGGGTCCGGGCTGGCTCGCGGATACCTGCGCCGACCGGGCCTGACCGCCCAGCGGTTCGTCGCGAACCCCTTCGACGGACCCGGCGCCCGGATGTACCGCACCGGCGACATGGTGCGCTGGACCGCCGCCGGGCAGCTGGAGTTCCTCGGCCGCGCCGACGACCAGGTCAAGATCCGCGGGTTCCGGATCGAACTCGGCGAGGTACAGGCCGCACTGGCCGCCCATCCTGATCTCGTCCAGGCGGTGGTAGCGGCGCGCGAGGACCGGCCGGGCGTCAAACGCCTGGTCGGGTACGTGGTTCCCGCCGCGGGCACCCCGGCGCCGGACACCGCGCAGTTGCGGTCGTTCCTGGCCCGTACCCTGCCCGATCACCTGATCCCCGCCGCGTTCGTGACGCTCGAACGGCTGCCCGTCACGGCCAACGGCAAAGTGGACCGCCGCGCCCTGCCGGCTCCCGGACGGGAGACGGCCGGGACCGCCGCGGGGTACGTCGCGCCCCGCACCGACATCGAGCGCAGGCTCGCCGGTATCTGGAGCGACGTGCTGGGACTCGACCGGGTCGGCGTGCACGACAACTTCTTCGACTCCGGCGGTGACTCGATCCTCAGCATCCAGGTGGTCTCCCGGGCTCGGCAGGCCGGGCTGCACCTGACCGCCAGGGACCTGTTCACCCGGCAGAACATCGCGGCTCTCGCCGAGGCCGTCGCGGTGGTGGGCGACGGCGACGGGGGCCGGGCCCCGGTCGTCGGGGAGGTCACGCTCACCCCGATCCAGCGGTGGTTCTTCGACACCCACACGGTCAACCCGAACCACTTCAACCAGGCGGTACTGCTGGAACTGACCGACGGGGTGGACGAGACCGCACTCGGTGCCGCTCTGGATGCGCTGGTGGTCCAGCACGACGCCCTCCGATCGGTGTTCCGGCACGACGACGGCGGCTGGCGGCAGGAGCTGGCACCCCCGCAGCCGGGGCCGGTGCTGCGCCGGTACGAACTGGCCGCCGACGACGACGATCAACGGCACGCCGAGATGGAGAAGGTCGCCGACGATCTGCACGCCTCGTTCGACCTGCACCGGGGCGGGCTGTTCCGGGCCACGCTGTTCGGCCGTGGCGCCGGCCACCGGCCGTACCTATTCCTGCTGGCGCACCACCTGGTGGTGGACGGCGTGTCGTGGCGGATCCTGCTCGACGACCTGGACACCGCCTACCAGCAACTGGTCCGCGGCGAGCCGGTCGACCTGGGCGCCCGCACCACCTCCGTCCAGGAATGGGCGGCCCGCCTGCGTGACCACGTGGCCGGTGGCGCCTTCGACGGCGAGGTCGACTACTGGACCGCCGGTGCCGACCCGGACGCACGTCCGGCCGCGGAGTCCGTCCAGACGCCACCGCAGCCGGTACAGAGCGTGTCGATGCAGCTGAGCACCGACGACACCGACGCACTGCTCCGCACGGCCCCGGGCGTGTACCGCACTCGCGTCAACGACGTGCTGCTGGCCGCGCTGGCCGCCGCGCTGTCCGGGTGGACGGGAACGGACCGGGTCCGGATTCAGCTGGAAGGGCACGGCCGGGAGGACATCCTCGGCGACGTCGACCTGTCCCGGACCGTCGGCTGGTTCACCACGATGTACCCGGTCACCCTGGAGGTACCAGCGGGCGGCGAACCGCAATGGCGGGCTCTGGTCAAATCCGTTCGCCGGCAGCTGCGGGCCATCCCCGGCAACGGTTTCGGATACGGGGCGCTGCGTCATCTCGGCGGGCAGGAGGTGCGTGACCGGCTCGCCGCCGCTGACCGGGAGCCGGTGACCGTCTTCAACTACCTGGGTCAGTGGGATGCCAGGGCGCAGGAGGCCGGGGCCACGCTTTACCACGACTCCCATCCGGCGCCCGGGCAGGACCACGATCCGCGCAACCGGCGCTCGCACGGCCTGGAGGTGGTGGGTGCCGTGTACGGCGGCGAGCTGGGATTCACCTGGTACTACCCGGCCCAGGCGTACGACACCGAGGCGGTGACGGCGGTGGCCGAGGCGTTCGCCGGCGCGTTGCGCGGAATCGCCGACGACTGCCGCCGGGGGCTGGGGTGACAGCACGGCTGTCCCGCAATCGGGACTACCGGCTGCTGTGGCTCAGTCAGGCCTGCGCCGAGTTCGGGCACAACGCCACCACGATCGCGTTTCCTCTGCTGATCCTCGCGATGAGCGGATCCACGGCGGCGTCCGGACTGGTGCTGAGCACCATCGCGGTGGCCCAGCTGGTCGTGGGGCTACCAGCCGGTGCGGCCGCCGACCGCTGGAACCGCAAAGGCATGATGCTGGCCTGCGAAGCGGCACAGGTCGTCGCGCTGGTGAGCCTGGTCGCCGCGGTGATGGCGGGAGTGGCCACCGTGCCGCACATGGTGGCCGTCGCCGCGGTGCTCGGCGCGTGCACGGCGCTGTTCGAGCCGGCGGAGGACGCCACCCTGGCGGCCCTGGTGCCGACGGAACAGCTGGGCACCGCGGTCGCCGCCAACGCGGCCCGCACCTCACTGGGACAGCTGGCCGGCACGGCGGCCGGCGGCTTCCTCTTCGCCGTCGCCCGGGCCCTGCCGTTCGCCGTCGACGTGCTCACCCATGTGATCGCGTTCATCACGCTCAGCTTCCTCCGGGTCCCGCCGCGCACCCGGGCCCCGGAGCCGGTGACCCGGCTGGGACCGGAGATGGTGGCCGGGCTGCGGTGGGTGTGGCAGCACCGCGTCATCCGGTCCACCACCCTGTACGCCGTGGTGCTGAACCTCTTCTTCAGCGCCTTCTACCTGGTGGTGATCATCCTGGCGCAGCACCGTGGCGCCGCGCCCGACGAGATCGGACTGATGGCCGCCATGCTGGGTGCCGGGGGGATGGCCGGTGCGCTGCTCGCGCCGTACCTGCATCGGCTCCTCAGCCCCTACGTGTCCGTCGCCGCGGTGTTCTGGGTGCTCACCGTCCTCGTCCCGATGACCGCACTGACCCGCGACGGGTACGTGATCGGCGGCCTGTTCGCACTGATGGCCCTGCTGGCGCCCACCGCCAACACCACCATCGTGACCCAGCAGGTGCTGATCACCCCCGACGAGCTGCGGGGCCGGCTCAGCGGCGCGCTCGCGCTGCTCACCGGGCTCGCCGGAGCGCTCGGGCCGGCGCTCGGCGGGGTGCTCACCGCGCTGGTCCCCGGCACGGCGGCCGTGCTCGTCTGTGCCGCCGGCATGGCGCTGGCGACGGTGTTCGCCACCGTCAGCCCCGTGCTCCGTGGCCTTCTCCGGGAGCAACCGGCCCCGGAGCCGGTGCCCGAATGACCGCACCGTCAGGCACCACACACCGTCAGGCAACACCCACACGGATGGAGACGATCATGGACGACGACGCCCGGTACGAGGTGCTCCGCAACGACGAGGAGCAGTACTCCCTGTGGCCGGTGGGCCAGGAGGTGCCGGCAGGGTGGCACCGCGTCGGCAAGGAGGGCAGCCGGGACGAGTGCTCGGCCTACGTCGACGAGGTCTGGACCGACATGCGTCCGCGCAGCCTGCGGGAGCAGATGGACGGTGCCACGCCGGCCTGATCGGCGCCCGACGACGTGCCGGAGCCCGTTTCGATACGGGTGCGGCATTCCGGTCACGGCGGGGTCCATCGCCCCGCCGTGACGGGGGTTCAGCGCTTGCGGGCCACCCCGCCGTAGAGGGCGACCTGCGCGTCGGTGAACCCGGTCTCCTCCTCGGGGCGCCACTGCCGGATCGGCACCACACCGGGCTCGACCGGCTCGAGCCCGTTGAAGAACCGGGCGACCTCGGCCCTGTCCCGCAGGCGTGTGGTGATGCCCTGCCGGCGCATGATCTCGGCGAACCGGGCCCACGACTCGGGATCGTGGTCGGCGGTGATGTGCGAGATCACCAGGTGACTGCCGGACGGCAGCTCGGCCATCAGGCGCGCGACGATGCCGTACGGATCGGCGTCGTCCTCCAGGAAGTGCAGGACCGCGAAGAGGAGCACCGCGACCGGCCGGTCGAAATCGAGGATCTGCCGCGCCTCGGCCAGGATCTTCTCCGGATCGCGCAGGTCCGCGTCCAGATAGGCGGTACACCCCTCGGGCGCGCTGGTCAGCAGGGCGCGGGCGTGGGCCAGCACGAGCGGGTCGTTGTCGACATACACGATCCGCGCCGACGGGTCGGCTCCCTGCGCCACCTCGTGCACATTCGGCGAGGTGGGCAGGCCGGTGCCGATGTCGAGGAACTGGCGCATCCCGGCGGCGGACAGGAACCGGACGGTGCGCCGCATGAACGCCCGGTTCTGCTTCGGCGCGGTCGCCGCGTTCGGGTTCGCCTTCAGCCCTTCGGCCGCGGCCGCCCGGTCGGCGGCGAAGTTGTCCTTGCCGCCGAGCAACACGTCGTAGACGCGGGCCGGATGGGGCCGTTCGGTGTCGAAGATCTCGGCCATCCACAGAGGATAGCGGCCGGACCTGTCCGGGGGCGGCCCGTCACCCTCTCCGTCGCCGGGACTTAATCGGGTCGCGGTTCGTGACGCCCGCCTGAGAGCATCGCCGGCATGTCCGGTTTCGATGTCCGCTCGGTCGACCTGGCCGCGCTCAACTCGCTGACCAAATATCCGTCGATCCCCACGTACCACGCGCTCGACCCCCGCAACGGCGGCCTCGTCGAGGAACCGGTCACGTTCGCCGGCCCCGTCATCGGGACCGAGAAGGTCGACGGCACCAACTCACGGGTCGTCGTGCTGCCGGACGGCACCTATCTGCTCGGATCGCGGGAGGAATTCCTGTACGCCCAGGGTGACCTGATCGGCAACCCGGCCCTCGGCATCGTCGCCGCCCTGCGGCCGCTCGCCGAGAGCCTGGCCGGGACGCCTGCCGGCCACATCCGGGTCTACTACCTGGAGCTGTACGGCGGCAGGATCGGCGGTCAGGCGAAGCAGTACTCGGCCCGTGGCGCCGTCGGCTGGCGGCTCTTCGACGTGGCCGTCGTCGACGACCTCGACGAGCGGCTCACCTGGGCGCCGCAGCGGATCTCGGCGTGGCGCGAGGGCGGCGGGCAGCACTGGTTCACCGAGGAGCAACTGCGGGATACCGGCCTCGACCTGACGCCGCGCCTGTTCACGGTGGACGCCGGCTCGCTGCCGTCCACGATCGAGGGCATGCACGGTTTCCTCGCCGAGCGGCTCCCGCGTACCCGCGTGGCCCTCGACGACTCCGGCCTGGGCGGCGCCGAAGGTGTGGTGCTCCGTACCGCCGGCCGGTCGGTGATCGCCAAGGCCCGTTTCCAGGACTACACGCGCACCCTGAAACGCCGCACGAGGTGACCGGCGATCCACAGTAGGGTGACGGCATGGGCGCATTGAAGCCGATCCAACTGATCGGCATGCTGGCATGCATGTTCACCGTGACGGCCGTCCTGGCGGCGGTGCTCGTCCTCACGATCCGCCGCCGCCCACCGCGATCCTGACACCATCCAGGCTCTGGGATCGCGGTCCGGGCGGCCGTCCCGGCATGATCGTTGCTCATAGGCTCGGTGACGACCACGAACCCATGGACGGCGGCGACCGTTGCCGGCGGCGACCGTCCCGTGCGAGAGGCGAGAGCCTGTGCAACCCATCGAGGCCGCCCAGATACTTGCGGCCGGCGCGGCGGCCGGTGCGATCAACGCGCTGGTCGGCTCCGGAACCCTGGTGACCTTTCCCGTCCTGCTGGCGCTCGGCTACCCGCCGGTCGTGGCGAACGCCTCCAACGCGGTCGGCCTGGTGCCGGGTTCGTTCGCGGCGGCGTACGGCTATCGCGCCGAGATCGCGGTCCACCGCCGTCTGCTGCTTCCGCTCGGTGCGGCCGCTCTGGCCGGCGGTGTCGTCGGAGCGGCGCTGCTGCTGGTGCTGCCGGACGCCACGTTCCGGGCGGTGGTGCCGGTCCTCATCGGCGGTGCCCTCATTCTGATCGTGCTCCAGCCCTGGCTCGTGCGGGTGCTGCGCAGCCGGGGCACCCGCAGCGTGGCCCACCAGCCGGACACCGAGCCCGAGCCCGGAAGCGCTGCCGACGTCCCTGCCGATGCCGGCCTCACTGCCGCTGCCGACCTCCCTGCCGCTGCCGACGTCCCTGCCGATGCCGACACCGTTGGCGTTCCCGCTGGCCGTCGTCAGGTCACCGCCCGTCCGGCCGGTCCCGCGCTGATCGCTGGGGTGTTCGCGGCCGGTGTCTACGGCGGCTATTTCGGCGCTGCGCTCGGTGTGCTGCTCCTGGGCCTGCTCGGAGTGCTCGTGTCATCGAACCTGCAGCAGGTCAACGGCCTGAAGAACATCCTGGCCGGGGTGGCCAACATGGTGGCCGCCGTGGTCTTCGTCGTCGCCGGAGTCGTGTCGTGGCTGCCCGCGCTGCTGATCGCGGTCAGCGCGGTCGCCGGCGGGGTGGTCGCCGCCCGTTACGGCCGGCGCCTCCCCGACGCGGTTCTGCGAGGGGTGATAGTCGCGGTCGGCGTGACCGCCGTGATCCGCATGGTCTTCTGACCATCCTCCCCGAAGTGGTGACTGCCGGTCCGCCACGGGTCGGGAGTCACCACGCTGCAGGGAGCGCCCGTTCGCGTGGTGACGTGTGGTGCCGCGCCGCAGGTCACCACGCGTCAGTGGGCCGTGGGTGCGTGGGGAGCGGTCAGACGGGAGGGCCGGCGATCAGCAGGGCGGACACCGCGAGCCAGCCGATGTGCCACGCCTGGTCCAGCTCGAACAGCCCGGTGCCGGGGCCACTGTTCGCCGGACCGGACGGCCGGACCACGCCCACATGGTCGAGGTATCCGCCACGGCCCAGGAGGCGGCCGAGCCGGATCAGCGGGGTACGCAGGTCGGCGGCGAAATGCGTGACGGCGTTGAGTGCGATGCCCGCCACGAGCCATCCGGGCTGCAGCGGCAGGCGCAGCCACCACGCCGCGGCGAGCAGGAACAGAGTGGTCGTGGCCGTCCATGACATGACGTGTTTGGTGCACTGCCACACCGCGACCTTGCGAACGCAGCCGACCCGGTCGAGGCCTTTGCCGTACGCCTGTCCGCTGGTCTGCACCCAGTGGTCACCGATGTAGTGCCCGGCGAGCATCACCGCGAACGCCACCGCAGCGGTGGCCGCCCTGACCAGATCTCCGTGCTCCATGCCGCGACCCGCCTCCGCCGAGAGTGCCGTCCCCCTGCCAACTCCAGCACCACAATGCCGCCCACACCTGCAAACGTGTCCGCGCACACTGCGTCACGTCCATCACCCCAACCGCCGAACCCCCTCAAATCACATCATCCTGTACGTCCAACGCACTCCCGGCACCACGCGGGCCGCGCCGCGGAGGTGAGCCCGCCCCGCCCGGCCCCGGCCCCGGCTCGGCTCGGCTCCTGCCCCGGCACCGCGCGGGCCGGTCAGTCGTGCCAGGCACGGATGCCGTGGATACGGGCCGTCTTCGGATACCCGGAGGAGCGGCCACCCGTCTCGAACAGATCGATCATCAGGATCAGCGGGTAGCCGGGCGCCTGGCCGAACCGGCCGACCACCCGGCCCGCGCAGCCGATGACCGTGCCGTCCGGTCCCCAGATCGCGGTCCACGTGTGCGGGCGCCCGGCGTCCACCGGCACCACGACCTCGGTCATGTCGGTGCGCAGACGGTCGTCGTGGTGGGCCTTGATGCCGGTGCGGGCGGTGAGTTCGTGCCGGCGGACGGCTTCGGCGTCGATCTCGAAGACGCAGATCTCGCCGCTGTCGCGCGGGCTGAGATGTTCGCTGCCGACCAGCCAGACGGCGAGCATGCTGCCCGGATCGGTGCCGGCAGTGACGGTCACGTCGATCCGGCCGGCCGTCGGTGTCCAGAGCAGGCGGGTGCCGCCGGGACTGCGGACGGTCAGACCGTCGGGCCGGTGCCGGTGGGTGCCGCGGTTCTCCCCGGCGGCGCCGGAGAAGTTGCCGGTCTGGATGTTGGAGACGCGTAGCGGGGCGTCCTCGGGCCGCCAGTCCGGCTGATCCTCGTCGATCCGTAGCCGGAGTCCGGCACCGTCGAGGTCGTAGCGTGCCCGGGACCGCTCCGGGGTGCTCCAGTGTGGCAGGTAGTGGTCGATCCAGAGGTCGTCCCGCAGGCCCGGCCCGGTGAAGTCGTCGGTCAGGTCGGGCGCGCGGGCGGGCGGCTCGGGCAGCGCTTCGAGTGTCACGTTCGCCATCCCACCACATGCCGTCGGGGGTAGCGGTGCGTGATGAGCCGCTACGGACGCCGGGAACCGCCACTACCGGTAACCGGACGACGTTCGTCACATCCCGCCATGTGGGCGGCCCGGCGGCCGGAGGTGCCGGGTAGCCTCCGGGCCATGCGAGGAACCAGCACCGCGGCCGTCCTCACCAGCACCCTTCTGGTGATCTCCGGCTGCGCCACCAGCGGACAGTCTGTCGCCCCGGCCGCCACCGCGGCCCCGGCGGTGACGATCAGCGGCTTGGACGCGGCGACCGCCGAGGCCTGCGGCATCTCCCACCAGGCCACTCTCGGTCAAGGTGGCTACGACTTCGACGTGGCCACGGCCAGCCGGATCGTGACCCTCGGCAGGACGTCGAAGAGCACGATCATCACGGCCGCCGCCGCGGTGCTCGAGGTTCCGGTGCGGCAGGCCCAGGTCGCCGCCGGAGAGCCGGAGGAGGCCGGTCACCTCGCCGAACTGCGGACCGCGATGCTGAAGTTCGAGACCATCTGCCAGGACGCGGACGCACTCGTCGTCAGCATCGAGGAAAGCCGGACAGCCGTGGACAAGGGCGCCGACAAGCCCACCACCCGCTGACCGATCGAGGCGTTCGAGGAGCCCCGGGCCGTACGGGACTCTGTTGGCGAATTCCGAAGTAGATGCTCGTCCCGGCATGATCTCTCCTGATCATGCCGGGGCGGGTGCGAGCATCCACGGTGCGCAGGGCCGGCAGCGGGTTCGACCCGTCCGCCTTCACTCTCCGCCGGGTCGATGTCGGCGTGCACGATCGGAGCCTCTCCGCGCCGCGGTGACCGGCAGGGCGCATGCCTGCTTAGTTCGGCGTCGTCACGGCTCCAGAGGGCTCCGGCCAGGCGGGTGGTGCCAGCCCTCCCACGGGCACGGGACGCAGCACCCCTGATTCTGCCGGTCCGGGCGGGCAGGCTCATCCCTGACCGAGTGCACGCAGACAGGGAGCGGCTCATGCAACGACGAACCATCCTCACCGGCACAACCTTCGGCGTCGCGGGTGCCGCCCTCGGACTGTCGGCCGGGGCGAGCTCTGGGGCGGCGGCCCGGAGACTGATCGCGATCCGGGGCGTGACCGTGATCGACGCGGTCGGCGGCAGCCGGCGCGGATGCACCGTACTCATCCGGGGTGACCGCATCCTCGACGCCGGTCCGGCCCCGCGGGTGCCGGTCCCGCACGACGCCACCGTCCTCGACGGCGCCGGGAAATACCTCATCCCGGGCCTCGCCGACATGCACACGCATGCCGTAGGCATCGACGACACCGATCCTGAGCTGTATGTGGTCAACGGTGTCACCACCACCCGGCAGATGTCGGGCAGCGGTCCGGCCTCGACCTGGCAGCGGCAGATCGTCGCTGGCACTCGCCTCGGCCCGCAGTGGTCGATCGGCAGCCGGATCATCGACGGCGCGCCCTCGCTGTGGGACGGGCTGGACGTCGACGGGTCGGTGCACGTCTCGGTCGCGAACCCCGCGCAGGCCCGATCTGCCGTACAGCAGGAACACGCCGCCGGAGCCGCCTTCATCAAGACTTACACGCGGCTGAGCCGCGAGTCGTTCCTCGCCGTCGCCGACGAATCCGCCAAGCTCGGGCTACCGTTCCTCGGCCACGTGCCCGACTTTGTGGCGCTGACCGACGCCAGCGATCGTGGCATGCGGACGGTCGAGCACCTATTCGAGGTGTGGTACGCCACGTCGAGCGAGGAGGACCGGCTGCGCCGGGCCGTCGCCGCGGTTCCCATCGGTCCAGGCGACTACAACGGCTGGTTCACCAAGATGCACCCGTACGAGTACGCCGCGGCCCGCAGTTACGACCGCCGCAAGGCCATGCGGGTATTCCACCGGATCGCTCGCAACGGCACGTTCTTCACGCCGACGCTGGTGCTGCACGAAACCAATGACATGCCTGAGCAGATCCGCCGCCAAGACTCCCGCTACCGGTACTTCAGCGCCGACATGATCGGATACTGGGACTGGGCCTTGGACAACCTGTACCTTCCCGGCCGTACCCAGGCCGCGGTCACCAAGTCGCAAGAGCTCTTCCAGCGCCGCCTTGAGCTGACCGCCGACCTGGCCGAAGCCGGCGTGCCGCTGATGACCGGAACCGACCTCGGCACCACGTACCTGATGCCCGGCTTCAGCCTCCACGACGAGCTGGCGCTGCTCGTACGGGCGGGCCTGAAACCCATCGACGCCCTCGCCGCCGCAACGCTGAACCCGGCGCGCTACCTGGGCCGTTACGACCAAGGCGTGATCACTCGCGGGGCGTTCGCCGACCTGGTGCTGCTCGACGCCGGCCCGCTGCATGACATCCGCAACACGACACGCATCGACAGCGTCTTCGTCCGCGGCAGCCACATCGACCCGTCCCGGCGCCGGCAAATGCTCGCCGACATCGAGGCCGCGGCCGAACGGCCGAAGCCGGCTACCGCGGTGCCCGTTGCCTTCCGGGGCTGCCCTTGTCACGGCACGGTCCGGTCCGGCCTCCCAGCCTGACCACCTCTGTTGGTACCGATTCGCCCACTGACTTACTGTGGCCGCCGGGTGACTCAAAAGGCTTGCCTCGGGCTGACGCGTCCTGAGTGTGGGTCGATCTCCGAGTGACGATCTCGGCATCCGGGTCTGCCGCGGTCGCACGTTACGGAGAGTGGGGGTCGCCGACCCGGTCCCGTGCCTGGTGGGAGCCGCGGCATGCTGATACGGTTCGCGCGCTCACCCGGGAGGAGTCGTGTGTTCGACAGAGATGATCGGCTGTCCGGCCCATGTGTGCCGGATCGATGCGGCGGTAGGTTCACCGTCCACACGTCCACGGGCCTTGGGGGAGTGCCTTGCACGTGAACGAGACGGCTCAGGACGCGTTGCGCCAGGTGGAGAGTGCGGCACACCTGTACGCGACCGATGACGAAGAGATAGCCGCGTTCCGGGAGATCCTGTCCCGGCAGCACCCGAACGATCGGGGTACCTACGCGTGCGCCGCCCTGGACCGGGTGGTGACCGACATCGCCCTCGACCACCGCACCGAGTGCGACGGCGGTCCGGACTGCCGCACGTGCGCGGGCCTGCGGGAGGCGTTGACGATCGCGGTCGCCAGCGTCCGTGCCATGATCGCCGACGAGATGACCTGGCGCCGCCGCGGCCCTCGCCGCTGGTTCTGGTCGCGCTGAGTCCCACACCCTCTGCCGGGGGCGCTTCGACCGTACGAAATCGGTGGGTTTAGGGTGACCGTTTTCGATGGGTGCGTGACCGCGCGGCAGACGGGGAGTTTCGCATGGTTGCCGAGGGACAGCCGGCGCAGCCGGTGTCGCGGGGGAGGCGGGTGCTCCTCACGATCGTGACCGTGGCGGCCGTCTGCTGCGGCGCCGGCACGATCGTGATCGGCGCGACGACCGACTGGTTCGGGCTGACCGGCGGCCTGGAGAAGGACCCGTGCGGGCAGCCTCTGGGCGTGGTGCCGGCCGAGTTCGGCGAGAAGGACCACCCGGTCGTGGCGAGCCCGGACGGGCGCTTCGTGGTCGACGTGCACGCCATGACGCTGTTCGACGTCGCCACCGGCCGCAAGGGGCGCTCCTTCGATCTGAACCGGATGACCACCTCGCCCGTGTTCACCCCGGACGGCAAGCTGATGGTGTCGCACGGCGAGGTGCCGGCCGCGAGTCTCGCCGGAACGGTGCGGGCGGCCGTGGTGTGGAACGTGGACACCGGCAAGACGGTCCGGGCGTGGCCGGTACCGAACGACCTGGGGGTCGCCGGCCGCAAGAATGAGATCCGGATCATCAATGCGGTGGCGATCAGCCCGGACGGGCGGTACGTCGCCACTGGCAGCGACGAGCTGGTGCGCATCCGGGACGTCCGCACCGGCCGTCACGTCAAGGACATCCAGGAGCGGTTCGGATTCTCGATCGACTTCGACGGTCTCAGCCGGCTGGTCTTCGACGCCGAGGGCACGCGTCTGGCCGCGGTCGGCCCGGGCGGCAAGGTGCTGATCTTCCGGACCGAGGACTGGAAACCGGAGGCGGAGCCGTACATCCCGGGCGGCGGCGTTCGCACGCTCGCGTTCAGCCCCGACGGGAAGTACCTCGCGGCCGTCTCGAACGACCGCAGGTCACGCGTCGTCGAGCTCAGCACCAACCGGTCGATCGTCGTCGAGTACACCACGCCGATGATGCGGACCGTGGCGTTCAGCCCCGACAGCGCCAGCCTGCTCTCGCTGTCCGAGTGGGGCGTCGCGGTGCGCAGCGAGCCGCTGACCGGCCGCGTGCTGGCGGTCGCGGACAGTTGCGAGTACGCCGGCACGCCGCTGCACCTGCCCGGCGCGAAGACGTTCCTGACCGTCGAGCCGGGGCGGTTCGCAAAGGTCGCCGTTCCGTAGCGCTGGAGCCTCCGGAAACAGCGCTGGAGCATTCGCTGGTAGCGCTAGAGCATCCGGAAGTCGGCGAAGTCGAAGCCGGGCGCCACCACACAGCTGACCAGGACCGGTTCGTCACCGGCGGGCTCGGCGGCCTGCCAGACTCCCGGCGGGATCAGCACCTGCGGCTCCTGGCCGGCCGCCACGTCCGGCCCGAGCAGCACCTCGTCGCCGTCGCCGGGCTGTTCGCCGTCACCGCCGCGGCGCAGCAGCAGCGGTCCGCCGGAGTGCCAGAACCACAGCTCGGCGGAGCGGACCACGTGCCATGCCGACCGCTCACCCGGGTGCAGCAGGAAGTAGATCGCGGTGGCGGCGTGCCGCGGCCCGTCGTAGCCGTCCGGTTCGAAGCTGACCGGGGAGCGCCAGGTCTCCCGGTACCACCCGCCTTCGGGGTGCGGCCGCAGACCGAGACGTTCGACGAGATCGGAAGCCATGGCCATGATCCTATGTGCGGTCAGATCGCGTATGCGGCGCGGAACAGCCGGTTGGGGTCGGCTGCGGCACGTACCCGGCGCAGTCGTTCCAGGTGAGCGCCGTGGTATCGCGCCGGATCAACCGGTCCCGGCTCCAGGTAGTTGACGTATCGCCCGGCCGACCAGGGCGCCACGGCCCGATGCCCGGAGTCGATCCAGGTGTACCCGTCGGCGACCGATGCCGGGTCGGCGACCGCGGGCTCGGCCAGCCACTGCAGCATGCTTGTGGCACCGTGCCACGGGAATGCGGTGGTGCCGGCCGCGACCCGGCCCGGAGCGCCGGTCATCCGTTTCAGTTTGGCGAGTCCCGGCCGTCTGCTCGCGGCGCGGGCCTGCACCACGCCGATCAGGGCGGTGATCCCTGCGGCCGGCAGCGGCTGCCGGAAGATCTCGCTGCCGATCAGGTGGGTGGCGCGGGCGGCACCGGCGGCACGTTCCCGGAGGATCTGCGTGTGCGGTTTGTTCTCCACGACGGTGTTCGCCGGGGTCCGGCCGATGGCGGCGGTCATCGCGGTGACCTCGGCTGCGGCGTCCCCGTCGAGGACGAACCCGGCGACGCGTACGGACAGCGCGCCCACCCGGTCGGCGGTGAACTGGCAGGCCGACCACCTGCTGTCCGGCGCGGTCGCGATCCGGTTCTGCCAGCCGGCGGCGACCGCGGCGGCGTCCGTCCACGGGAACGTAAGCTGGAACGTCCCGGTGTTCCCGGCCGGGTGGGTCCGGATCCGCCACGACGTGACCACTCCGAACTGCCCGCCCCCGCCGCCGCGCAGCGCCCAGAACAGGTCGGGTTCCCGGGCGGCATCGACGGTCCGGTACCGGCCGTCGGCGGTGACCACATCGGCGGCCACGACATTGTCGCAGGTCAGGCCGTACGCGGACGTGACCGCGCCGATTCCACCGCCGCTGGTCAGGCCGCTGATGCCGACGCTCCCGCAGGTGCCCGCCGGGATCGAGACGCCGTGCGCGCCGAGACCGGTGTAGACGTCGAGAATCGAGGTGCCGCCGCCGATCGTCGCGGTCCGCGTCGGCGCGTCGTGGCCGACACCCTTCAGTGCCCGCAGGTCGAGGACCAGGCCGGCCGTCGTGGTGGAGGCGCCCACGTAGGAGTGGCCACCGCCGCGCGGCACGATCGGCAGTCCCGTCCGGACCGCGAACCGGACCGCTTCGGCGACGTCGGCCGGGCCGGCGCAGTGCACGATCGCGGGCGGGCGGATGTGGTCGAACCGGGGTGAGAAGAGCCGCCGGGCCTGCTCGTAGGAGGCGCTGCCGGGCAGATCCAGGGTGCCGTCGAGTCCGTCGGCGAGGGCACGCCAGTCAGCCGCGCCGGGCCCCGGTGCCGGGGTGGGACCTGGGGTCGGGGCCGCCACGCCGAGAAGGCCGGCACTGAGCAGGGAGCGACGAGACAACCGCATGTAATTATCCTTACATATGCGGTTCTGTCCGTTCTGGATTTACTGATCCGGTGTCACCACCCAGTACAGCTGCTTGTGACCGCGCGCCTCCAGCTCGGCCGCCAGCTCCTCGGCCTCCTCACGTGACTCCAGCCGCCGCACCACGAACCGGTTGCCGTTGTCGTCCTGCCGCCACACCACCCACTCATCCGTCATGAGCCCATCCTCGGCGTAGCGTGGTCAGCGGGCCAGAGCCCCGACGGTGAGAGTGCCCGCGGCCGTGTCGAGCCGGGCGGGCAGCCCCAGGGGTACGGCGATCTGTGCCAGATCGTGCCCGATCGGCAGGCCGGACAGCACCGGGACACCGAGCTCGCCCAGATGCTCCGCCAGGACCCCGTCCGCCCCCGGACAGTTCGTGAAATGCCCGACGGCCACCCCCGCCAGACCGTCGAACCAGCCCGAGCGCCGCAGCTGAACGAGCGACCGGTCCACCCGGTACGCGGCCTCGTTGACCTCCTCCAGCAGCAGGATCGCCCCCGCCGTGGGTGGCTGGTGCCGCGTCCCGCAGCTCGCCGCGAGCAGGGTCAGGTTGCCACCGAGCAGAAGGCCCTCCGCCCGGCCGGCGAACCCGCCCGGCGAGGGCACGGCGGCCACCACCACCGATGCGGTCGTCATCATGGTGCGGCGGACCGCCTCCGCGGCCGGTGTGCCGTCCCGCAGCGCCACCCCGACCGGACCGTGCACGGTGGCCAGCCGCGCCTCGCACCACAGGGCCAGGTGCAGCGCCGTGATGTCGGAGAAGCCGACGATCACCTTCGGGTCGGCGCGGACCGCGTCGTAGTCGACCCGGTCCACGATCCGCTGACTGCCGTAACCGCCACGCAGGCACAGCACGCCCCGCACCGCCGGGTCCCGCAGGGCCGCGTTCAGGTCGTCGAGGCGCTCGTCGTCCGTACCGGAGAGAAAACCGTGCCGGCCGAGAGAATGCCGCCCACGTCTCGTCCGCAGACCCCAGCCGGCCAGGATCCGTTCGGCGCCGGCCGCCTGCTCCTGCGGCACCGGCCCCGCCGGGGCGACCAGCGCCACCAGATCACCGGCCCGCAGCCGGGGCGGCCGGACCGCCACTGCGTCGATCATCTGCAGCAGCGTAGGCGCCGCCCGCCGGCCGTGATCGGTGGCCGGGGGCGACGCGACACCGTACGGGTCGCGATAATCCCTCGCACTGTTCACCGACGCCGGGAGCCGACGATGTCCTCGATCCACGACTACGCCCTCTGGGAGCCGCTGATCAGGGTGGTGCGTGAGGGCAACGCCGCGGCCCTGTCCGAGCCGGGCGGCCGGGTGGCCGGGCGGATCGGGGTGGGCTCGTGGAGTGTCCCGATGCCGCGCCGGTCCCCGCCGGCCGGCCGGGCCATGCTGGTCCAGGACATGCAGGACGAGTGGGACGCCGTGCAGCGGGTCCGGGACGTGCTCGTCGCCGAGGGGCCGGAGAGCGTCGGCTTCCTGCTGGAGACCCCCGGCCGTCCGGTGTTGCACCTGTTCGACACCGGGACCGCGGTGGAGGCCGGACTGCAGGGGCCCTATCCGGGGGCGTTGCTGCTGGTCGAGGGCGCGGTGCCGCAGCCGTGGCGATGCCTCCCGGAGGCGTACCCCGGTCGCGGGCCGGATCCGGCGGCCGACCCCGGACTGCTGGAGCGCACCCTGCGGGAACGGCTGCCGGACGCCGTCGGCGCCACCGAGGCCGAGATCGCGGCGGCCGAGGCCCGGCTCGGCCTGGCGCTGCCCGACGAGCTCAAAGCGGTGTACCGGGTGGTCCGTGCGCACTGGGAGGACGGCGATCGCGATCACATCGAGGTGCTCGGCTGTGAACTGGTGCCCCTGGAGGAACTGGCCTTCGCGGATGCGGCGTCCCGGCAGAGACTGTGGCAGTTCGCGGCGGGCGTGACCCTGCGGACCGGCCCCGGCGACGCCGTGCAGGACCTGGTCGGCTCGCCCGGCTGGATCGTCTTCGGCGGCAACGGCGGCGGCGACAGCTTCGCGGTGGATCTGACACCCGGGCCCGCCGGGCACACCGGCCAGATCATTCTGATCAGCCACGAGGACATGTCCGGAGCGGCCCTCCACGCCGACTCGCTGACCGGCATGGTCACCGGCCGCAAGCCGTCCCGGCCGTCCCCGCCCGTGACCGGCGAGTCGCCGGCGTCGGTCTGGGTCAACATCAACAGCACCCGCAGCGTGGCCGAGGCCGCCCATCCGGAGCTGGAGGTGCTGCAGATCGGGTTCTGGGACGGCGAGCCGTTCAGCCTCGAACCGGTCGCCGGCCTGCCCCGGTTGCGGACCCTGAGCGCCTACCCCGGCACGCTTGCCGACCCGCGGCAGATCGGCCGGCTGACCGGTCTGGAGTTCCTGATGCTCGCGCCGGAGGAGTGGCGGGTCCTGCTGGCGGCCGGTGCCGTGCCGCGGAGCCTGCTGGCGGCCGGTATCCACGTGAACGGCACACCGCACCCGATCCCGGTCCTGGACCTGGCCGACGAGCTGCTGACTCTCTGGGACCGGCCCCGGATCACCCGGACCGTCCTCGAGGGACCCTGATCAGGAGCGGTCCGCGGCGGCCCACGACGCGGCCGCGGTCACGGCCGCGACGGCCAGCACCGACGGCCACGGGCCGATCCGCTTCGCGAGCGGGTGCGAGACGGCGAACGCGCCGAGATAGGTGGCGACCAGCGCGCCGGTCGTCATCGGGCCGGTGCGCCGGGCCCACTCGCGACCGGCCACCAGGCCCCCGGCGGCCAGGACGGCGCCGCCGAGCGGACGGGAACCGGTGCGGCGGGCGATCTGCCAGCCGCCGATCAGGGAACCGGCGGTGATCGCCGCGGTCGGGACATGCATGCCCCGAACTTATACCGTGACGGCGTGACCGTACGTGTGATGGTCGTCGACGACCACCCGATGTGGCGTGACGGCGTGGCCCGGGACCTGACCGAGGCCGGCTATCTGGTCACTGCGGCGGTCGGCGAGGGTGCCCAGGCACTGCGGGTGGCCGCGGCTGCCGCGCCGGAGGTGGTCGTCCTCGACCTGCAGCTGCCCGACCTGCCGGGCGTCGACGTGATCCATGGTCTGCTGGCGGCGGTTCCGGGCGTACGCATCCTCATGCTCTCCGCCAGCGGCGAGCAGCAGGACGTCCTGGACGCGGTGAAGGCCGGAGCCAATGGCTACCTCATCAAGTCGGCCGGCCGGGACGAGTTCCTGGACGCGGTACGCCGGACCGCCGACGGTGACGCCGTCTTCACCGCCGGGCTGGCCGGCCTGGTGCTGGGCGAGTACCGCCGCCTGGCCGCGACCCCGTCCGGGCGTGACGACGAGCAGCCGCAACTGACCGACCGCGAGACCGAGGTGCTGCGCCTGGTCGCGAAGGGACTCACCTACCGGCAGGTCGCCGACCGCCTGGTCGTCTCCCACCGCACGGTGCAGAACCACGTGCAGAACACCCTCGGCAAACTGCAGCTGCACAACCGCGTCGAGCTGGTCCGCTACGCGATGGAACACGGAATACTCAACACCGATTGAGTACGCGTACTCATGCCCGCTGATCCACGAACGGCGATGTTCTTCTCATGCCTGAAGAACGCCGCCGTGACCCGGTCTACCGGACGATCACCCGGATGACCGCCTTCGCCCTCGCCCCGGTCGCGTGCCTGGTCACGCCCGGCC
Organism: Actinoplanes sp. NPDC023801; assembly: GCF_040639655.1. Taxonomy (NCBI): domain Bacteria; kingdom Bacillati; phylum Actinomycetota; class Actinomycetes; order Micromonosporales; family Micromonosporaceae; genus Actinoplanes; species Actinoplanes sp. NPDC023801. The sequence goes on from NZ_JBFAAI010000047.1 coordinate 40,436, forward strand.
GCGCCCGGCAGACCGCCTGCCGGTGGGCGCTGGCGCTGCGGTTCCCCGCCGAGAGCCTGGACGGACTGGACCCGTCGGCGCGGGCCGCGTTCGAGGCGGCCCGCACCCGGGCGCTGTGGCGGTACGGCGAGCTGATCGGCCTCACCTCCGGCTACCGGACGGCGGCCCGGCAGGCGGTGCTGTACGCCGAGGAGATCCGCCGCAGCGGCTCGGTCGAGGCGGCCCGCCGCTGGGTGCTGTCACCGCACGAGTCGCGGCACGTCGCGGGCACGGCCCTGGACGTACGACCCCGTGAGGGCGCCCGCTGGCTGGAGGAACACGGGGCGCGACACCGTCTCTACCGGGTGTACGACAACGAGTGGTGGCATTTCGAGTACCGCCCGGAGGGCCGTCCCCGGCGGCTGCCGCACCCCGGGGTCAGCGGCGCCGCAGTCGATCAAGCATGATCACCACCATGGATGCACGGTGGCGGATCGCGCTGGCCGGACTCGGGGGAGCCCTGCTGATCGTGGTGGCGGCATCACCGCGGGATCCGTTCGGTCCGATGCCGCTGATCAGTACCCCGGGCCGTCCCGAGTTCCACTCCTTCGGCTGGGTGATGGCTGCGGCCCCGGTCGCCGCCACCGTCGCCGCACTGCTGCTGGTGCGCTGGTGGCCGTACCTGCTCGCGACGGCCGGGCTTCTCGTCACCCCGCTCGTCGTGCAGGAGATCACCGCACTTGTCTTCCCGCGTGTGGTCTATCTGGCCGTGACCGTCGCGCCGTACCCACTGGCGGTGGCCGGGGTTCTCGGCTGCGCCCAGAGTCTGCTGCTGCGCCACCGGCCGGGTCCCGGGTCGGCCGTGGCCGGACTGGCCGCCGGATCCGTGCTGTTCGCAGCCGCGCTGCGCGGTGCCACCTGGCTCATGCCGGTGGAATCGCTGCCGGTGTGGCGCGTGGTCCTGCTCCTGGCCGGTGCCGCCGCGCTGGTTCCGGCGCTGTCGGAGCTGCGGTACGGCGATCCGGAGGCGGTGGCCCCGGTGGGTGAGCCGTGGTGGGGCTGGCGACGGCTGCGCCTGATCCTGACCGCGGGTGCGGCGGTCTTCCTGGAGATTCCGCTCGCGCTGCTGCACACCGAACGGCTCGCCGAACTGCTCGACGTCAACGGGTCGGCCCTGCAACGGCATCCGGGAGCGGCCACCGCGGTGGTCGGCGTCGCCGGGCTCGGGGCAGCCGCGGTGCTCGCCGCCGTCGCGGGGCTGTGGGCGCTGGCCGGGGCGCTGACCGCGGGCGCCGTGCTGGTCGGCGTCTCGGCACCGATGCTGCTGGCCGTGTCGGTACTGGGGTTCCACGGGCCGGCCCGGTGGATCGGCGCTCTCACCGGTGTGGCGATCGGAGCGGTCGTGGCGGCGACCCGGTGGCGGGTGGCCGGTGGCGTGGTGCTCAGCGCCGGCGCCGCTGTCGCCATCTACATCGCCTGGTCGGCGACCACCGGGAATCCGCAGAAGCTCGTCGATCAGGGCAGTGTCGTCCCCGGGATGGTCCTGCTGGTACTCGTCACGGCCGCGGGCACGGCGGTGTTCGGTGCGATCGCTCCGTCGCTGGCGCCGCGCGGGGCGGTTCCGGCGGTGCTCGGGCCGCTGGCGGCGGTGCTGATGGACGGTGGGCTGCGGACCGTCCAGGTCGCCTATCAGGATCGCCCCGGTGAGTACTCGGGCCTGCTGCTGCCGGCGCAGAACATCACCACCTCGGCGCAGGTGCTGCTCGGCGTGGCGGCCGGGGTGGCCGGGATCGGGGTGGCGCACTACCTGGCCGAGCGATGGGCCGAACGCAAACGGGCCGAGCAGATCCGCAGGGAGGCGGCCGAGGCCGAACGCGAGCGGCTGGCCCGGCCCATCCACGACGGTGTGCTCCAGGTGCTCGCCATGGTCAAGCGCGGCGAGGCGGGCAGCGAACTGGCGGCACTCGCCGGCGAGCAGGAGCAGGCGCTGCGGAACCTGCTGCGGGGTGGGGGGTCGCTCACCCGTACCGAATCCGAGGACGTTGATCTGACCGCGGCTCTCGCCCTGCCGGGAGTGCAGTTGTCGGCGCCGGCCACCGCGGTGGTGTTGCCCGGCAGAACCGGCGGTGAGCTGGTCGCGGCCGTACTTGCCGCCCTCGACAACGTCCGCCGGCACGCCGGCGACGGCGCGCGCGTCTGGATCCTGCTGGAGGACGAAGGCGATGGGGTACGCGTGACCGTCCGTGACGACGGAGCCGGATTCACTCCCGGGCGCCTCGCCGAGGCCGAGAATGCCGGACGACTCGGAGTGGCCCAGTCGATGCGTGGCCGGATCAACGACCTGGGCGGCACCACCACCATCCACAGCGCACCGGGACAGGGCACCGAGGTCGAGTTCTGGGTGCCGCGCCGCTAACCGAGTTTCAGCACCACGAACTCGTCCGGCCCGTCCTCGACGACCTCCAGCTCGTCGAAGCCGTTAACCGAGTTTCAGCACCACGAACTCGTCCGGCCCGTCCTCGACGACCTCCAGCTCGTCGAAGCCGTGCCGTTTGAGGGCTCTGACCGACGCCACGTTGTGGACCGCGGCCTCGGCATAGAGCGGGCGCGTCTCCTCCTCGCCGGGCGCGAGGAACAGTGACAGCGCGCGTGTGCCGATGCCGCGCCCCCAGAACTCGCGGCCCAGCCAGAAGCCGATCAGCCGCCGGCCGTCCTGCCACCAGGCCGCGATGTTGCCGGCCAGTTCGTCGCCGGCGACGATCGCGCGTACCCGGACGGTGGAGTCGCCGAGGACGCGCCGCTCCCAGTGCTCGAAGAAGGCTTTCCGGTCGCGCGCTGTCCAATTCGCCCGGCGCAGCGCCTCGGGGTCGTTTTCCTGCAGGTAGAAGACCTCGACGTCACTGACGTCGACCGGGCGCAGCCGCACCGACTCACCGTCGTCCACCCATCGACTCTACGCGGCCGCCGAGGCAGGATCACGATCGTGTTCCGTCGAAGCATTCTCCTGTTCAGTGCCATCGCCGTGGTCGCCGTTGCGGTCCTCACCTGGGCGGTTGCCGATGTCCTCCACGACATCAGCCTGCCGCGCTGCGTGAGCGGCCGCCGGGTCGTCAGCTGCGGCGGTGACGAGGGCTGGCGCGGAGTCTCCGGTCTGGTCAGTGCCCTGCTGGCGACTCCGGCGCTGTTCGCCCTCGTCGGTTCGTACCTGTACCTGGCGTCCAGGCTGCTCCGAGCCACGAGGGCGAAACGCCGTGACGAGCTGCGCCGCACCTTGCGCCTGCGGTTCTTCCTGGCGTTTCTCGCGGCGCTCGTCGTCACGCTGCCGGCGGTGCTGGTGGCGCGGTCGCTGATCTCCTGACCGCGGTCGCTGATTCCTGACACGGAAAGTACTTGCCTACTAGGAAAGTGGAGGGGTACTTTCCTAGTAGGCAAGTGCTTTCTTGAGGAGGAACCCATGGAGATCCCGCCGATCGACGCCGAACTCGCCCTCGCCGAGATGCGAGCCCGCCGCGAACAGGTCGTCGACACGAACCTGGTGCCCACCTGGTTCTGGGTGTCCGTCAGTGTGCTCATGCTGCTGTTCGTGGCCGCCGTCGAGACCCGGATCGGCTGGGTGATCGCGGTCGCCACACTCGTCTACACCCTAGGATTGGGCGCCGTGATCATGGCCCTCGTCCGCAAGTCCCGCGTGCAGGTGCGGCAGACCCTGATCGGCCCCCGCGGCATCGCCACCATCCTCGGCTTCGCCGCCGGTCTCGTGGCCGTCGGGGTCGGGCTGGGGTTCGCCCTCGAAGCGCTGTCGGTGCCGTACCCGGCGACCCTGGCCATCCTGCCGGTCGCCGCCGCCATGACCTTCGGCGGACCCCGCCTGATGTCCCACCTGCGCAAGCTGATGCTGTCCCGGCCGCTGGCGGGCTCGCGGTGAGCATCGAACCCCGCTTCGACGAGCTGATCCACGCGCCGACGCGACTGTCCCTGGTCAGCCTGCTCGCCGCTACCGACTGGGCCGACTTCCGGTTCCTCCGGGACAGTCTCGAGATGTCCGACTCGGCGCTGTCCAAGCAGCTGACCACGCTGGAGGAGGCCGGTTATGCGGAGATCCGCAAGGCCTTCATCGGCAAGCGCCCCCGGACGTCGGTGAAGCTCAGTCCCCACGGGCACGAGGCGTTCGCCGGCCACGTCGCCGCCCTCCAGGAGATCGTCGCCCGCTCCGGCCTGGCCGTCCTCCCCGACCAGGTCCCTTGACCCGCCGCCCGTACGTCACGCCGGTCATGCCCGGCTGTGCAGTACCGCTGCCTCAGAGTGGTTGAGGCAGCGGTACTGCACAGCCGGTCGGGGGTGGCTGTGGCGTACCGCTGTCTTGAGGCGCCTGAGACAGATAGGAAGAGCGTCGTGTATGGAAAAAGTGTAAACGTGATAGTGT
>NZ_JBFAAI010000048.1:0-42647 GCF_040639655.1 Actinoplanes sp. NPDC023801
CTCAACGCCTTCGATCTCGCCTTCGAAGGACGACTCACCGCAGCCCGTAACTGACCTTCAACAACATCGAGTTACACCGTTTTCTTGACACTCCCGGCGTCGGAGAGTCCTTCCTTACCAGCAGGAGCGGAGGAGCAGCGTCGGCGGCACCGCCATCTGCCTATCGCATGCAGTGCGCTAACGGCCATGAACACAACTGCAGGCAGGGCTAAATATGCCCAATGGCCGCCAAGCAGCAATGCGCCACTGAGCAGCACCAGGCCGATGCTCTCCGCCACCACCAGAGTGCCGGATGCGCCGTGGGAGTCATGGGTCTCCGTGCGGCCGGGCAGCAACAGGCCGATGCCCCGCCATAACCCAAGACATCCCATGAGAGACAGATCCAGCCCGTCACCGCTGCGAGCCAGTCAGGCATTTCTTCTCCTCCGCTCGCGCCGTGCTGTCGAGACGGGAGGACTGTAACGCGGGCGAACTGGACTGCATGTCGCCCGTCTGGCTCGAGCCGTGAGGCATTTCTTGAGCCGTGATCCGGTTCGTGGCCGCCTTACTCTCCTGCCGCGATCCGCTCGACACCGCACGTCGCGGCCGCTGCGCGCCGGCTGGTGTCCGCTCGTGCCGAGTTGAGTGCGTTGATGTGGCAGGTGATTCATGGGAGAGAATGAATTTGTGATCGTCCGGCCAGCTTTAGTGAACGACGCCGAGGCGCTCGCCGCGGTTCATGTCCGTACTTGGCGGGTGGCTTATCGAGGGAAGATGCGACAGGACTACCTCGACCAGCTCGATCCTTCCCCTCGGGTCCAGGGTTGGAGGCAGTGGATCCAGCAGGATCCGGCCACTGCGGGCATCCTCCTGCTGGAACACGCGGCCGACGGTGTGGTGGGCTTCATTACCGTCTCGCCGAGCCGAGACTCCGACACGGATCCGGAGGCCGTGGGCGAGGTCAAGGCTGTCTACCTTCTGCCGGAATACTGGGGCCGAGGGGCCGGCAGGCTGCTGATGGAGGCCGGCTTGCACAGGCTGAAGGCGGCCGGCTTCGAGGAAGTCGTACTGTGGGTGCTCGAGAGCAATTGGCGTGCTCGGCGGTTCTATGAAGCCGGCGGTTGGCGCGCCGATGGGTCAACGAAGACGGATGAGTCACGGGGATTCCCGTTGGCTGAGGTCCGCTACCGCTACAACAACGCCGAACCAGTGACCGAGCATCCGGCACGCTGATCTGCCGCCGATCGTGCGCTGCGCAGCATCACAGCTCTCGGAGTTGGTCGACGCGCTCGTGCCGATGAGCGGATGAGCGGATGAGAAAACTGGAAGCGTGATCTACCAAGCTGAGGTGCTTGGACTCGTATGATCTTGAGATGGAAAGCTCGTCTCAGGCATGGGCGCCCGGCGAGGTGACGGTGGATTTTGGGGCCGGTCCTGTCAGGCTTCCGCGTGGGCTCCGAGTCCTCAGCTTTCACGGTCCAAACATGGCCATACCGGCGGGGGCAGCCGTCGACTGGTCTCCATTGGACAGCCTGCCGAATGTGATAACCGTGGAGTGGTCGGGGTCCGATCGCGGTGTTGTAGCCGCTGCAGCCGCTCGAGGGGTGCGGTACCTGTATTGGTCGGAGGCGGACGGAGAGGTCGACCTGTCCGGTACCGCGGTCACTCACGTCAGGCTCGGCGGCGCTGGCCTGCGGCGGATCCTGTTACCTGCGTCGATCCAGCGGCTCCAACTCAATGATCCGCCGCTGCCGGAATTGCGGGTAGAGGCACCCGACGACGGCCGCGGCCTGCAACTGCAGCTGTTCTGGCGGACGGCCAACCGGGAGCAGATCCGTATCCCCGCCGGCCTGAGCCGGATCACTTCCTTGTGGCTTTGGCCTGACCGCGAGGTCACCTTGTCGGTACTGGCCGGTCTCGCCGACCTGCAGTCGTTGACGATCACGTTCGAGAACGCACCTGGCACCTTGACCGATCTGCCCGACCTGCGGTTGTTGCCCGCGTTGCGCAGCCTGCAGTTCAACTCCGCGTATGACTGGGATCCCGACGCCCTACCGGACCTACCCGCCCTCCAGGAAATCGTCCTGCACGGTGTCCGCCGGAGCACCACCGCAGCGGTGAAGAACAGGCTCAAAGGCAGCGGAGTGAAGGTCACCACCCGTGCCACCAAGACCGACACCTGGCTGGCGGCCCATATGTTCAACCCGTTTCGCGACTGGATCGAGGATTCCAAGGCATTCGGAACCGCCGCCTGCAAGGCTTACACCAAAGCACGAACCGCCGTCGACGCAACATCAGCCGGGTCGGAACGATCCCGAGCCCTGGAATCCGCCCTCCGAGGCCTGGTCGCCGACCTCAACGTCATCGACGCCCGTTACGGCCTTATCGACACGATCAACCGTGAACATGCCGCCGAGGTCTACCTGGCTTTAGCCCGTCACGCCGACATCGATACCACCATGGCCGCGCGATGGCTCGACGAAGACCGCGAATGGTGATGTACCAGCATCACCAGTGCCGGCCAAAGACAAGCTCAGCCAAGGGCATCACGCACATCCTCATTTGCCGCTAAGAAGGCGCGTTTGGCCTGGTCTCTGTCCGCGCCCGGAGGATCGGCCGGCACCCCCTGTAGCTGCCGTCGATGACGCAGCGAGCTGCTCCGCCGTGGCGCCGGGTGAGAGGTCCGAGGTTAAAGTACAGGCTTAACGGGGAGCGTTGTGCGGTACTCCGGCGTGTCCACCGTTGAGGTCGATCACGGTCTGCCGATGCTGATCAGTCCACGTAAAACCGGATGGATCCATGCTGACCCGGGCTGGCCCATCCCAGCGCAGCGTCTTGCACGCCCGTACCAGGTCATCACCGTGGTAGGCGGCATCGAACGGTTCGCTGCGAATGATCAGTTCGCCAGCAGCGGTGACGACCTCAACATGGACGTGGCCGAGCCCGTCGTCAGAGATGCTGGCCACGGCGCGAGCCCGGTGTCGTCGATCCGGCGCCGACTTCCACGGGCCTTCCGACCAGTAGCGGAGTCCCCTCGCCTCGACGTGGTGCAACGCGCCGGTGAGCACGACCGGATCCCAGCTAAGCGCCTGGGCCAGCTCCAGGACCCCGTGGTGCACGATGCGAAGGCTCAACTGGCGCGCTCGGTCGGTGGGCAGCTTAGCGAAACCGACCGGCACTGCGACCCATCCATTCTCCTGAGAGCCGAGAAACCGGGCGCTGACTTCCACCATGTCCGGGAGCGGGGCGTCCAGCGCCGGCCGCGGACGGGGCGACGCGTCCGGGTCGGCGTTCAGTCGCATTATGGACGCCCTTGCGACCAGCGCCAGGCCCGGCAGTGCCTGGCTGTACGCCTCGCAGATGCCGCGACTGACCCGGGAGAAGGCGTCCACGTCGGGGTCGTCGTCCCAGGGCCGCTCCGCAAAGCCGCTGTCCGGCCACACATGTACCTGGCGGAACTTCGGCATGCACGCACTCTAAGCGGCAACCCGCCCGGCTTGACGCCGTAATCCTGACCCCTGGCCGCGACTTACTCTCCTGCCGCGGGGCGGGCGTCTCCAGGTTCGCTGTCGGTGACACGATGCTCCAGTGGGAGTCTTGGACTCGACCGCGAACGCGGCGGAGCTCATCGAACTGGCCCGAGCGACGCTTCCACTGGCGGCGGCAGAGGCTTGGATCGGGCTGTTGAGGCCCGCGGTCGGGCTGCGGCGGGCTGACGCGGGTGAATCGACCGTCGGCCAGTTGGGTGGCACACCGGCGTTGCCGATCGGCGTGGAGTGGCCGCGCTCACGAGCGGGACAGCCGTTGGGCTTCATCGCGAGCATCGATCTGGGCCGGATCCCGGTCAGCGCCCTTGATGTCCCGCTGCCTGCCGACGGCACGCTGCTGTTGTTCTACCGCGATCCCTCAGAAGATCCGTATGAGGCATTCTGGATCGGAGATCCGGAGCCAGACGAGCAACCACCGGCGGGACATGTCGTCTTCGTGCCGGCGGGAACGGAGACGACCCCGCGCACCGAACCGGGTGCGACGGTCTATCCCGAGGTCCCCCTCGCCGGCGACCTGATCGCGACCGGGCCTCGCCGTGGACATCCAGCGCTGGACCAAGCGGTCGATGGCCTGCCGGAGCAGGATCGAAAATTCGTCACGCAGACGACACCTCGGGTCGAGTTCTGGGACGAACTCAGCCGCCGAAGCAGGATTCCCGGGCACCGTCTCGGCGGCTACGCCCATGCCTGGCAGGAGCCCGTCGAACTCGAGGCTACGTGGATGCGCTTGGGGAAGGCCCTGCCGAACTCCGATCCGGCGTTGCAGAGCGAGGCTCAGCACTGGACCTTATTGGTGCAGATCGACTCCGACAACGAGGCCGAGATGATGTGGTTCGGCAGCCTGTACTGGGCAATGCGGCGCGACGACATCGCCGCCACCCGCTTCGATGCCGCCACATTCATCTTCCAAGTCTCCTGAACTCCGCCTGCCTCGCCAGCCGGAGAGAGAACGAACTCTTCTAATAGGTTCCGTCAGCCTGTAGGTGCAGGATGGCTCCAGTAGCGGCCGGCGGGTCAGCACTCCCACTCTTCGGACCCTGTTGAGGTCTTGCGGCAGACCGTGCGCCCGCTGGTCGTGAGGAGATGAGACAGCTGATGAGATGACGTGCCCCACGGTCGTGGTGAGCACTTGACTATTAGATCGCTGGCGTCTCCTCCACGCTGCTACCAGGCAGTTTCCGGAGTCGGAGGTGCGAGATGATCTGGATAGGTGACGACTGGGCCGAAGACCACCACGACATCGAGATCCTCGATGAGGACGGCCGACGGCTGGCCCGGGCGAGGCTGCCCGAAGGGCTGGAGGGCATCACCCGGCTGCACACGTTGGTCGCCGAGCACATGCCGGATTCGTGGTCCGATCTGGACCCGGTGCAGGCGTCCGGCCGGGTGGGCATCGGGATCGAGACCGATCGCGGCACCTGGGTGCAGGCCCTGCTCGCCGCCGGTTACCAGGTCTATGCGATCAACCCGATGTCGTCGGCCCGGTACCGGGAACGGCATTCCACCTCGGGCGCGAAGTCCGACGCTGGTGACGCCCACGTGCTTGCTGAAATCGTGCGCCTGGACCACGACCATCACCGGCAGGTCGCCGGCGACAGCCCGGCTGCCGAAGCGGTGAAATTGCTGGCCAGAGCTCATCAGAGTCTGGTCTGGGACCGCACCCGTCAGGTCCTGCGACTGCGGTCGGTGTTGCGGGAGTTCTTCCCCGCCGCCCTGCAGGCCTTCGACGATCTGGCCGCCGGCGACGCCCTCGAACTGCTGGACCGGGCGCCGGACCCAAACCAGGCCGCCCGCCTTGCACGGTTGACCGTCGTCGCCGTGCTGCGCCGGGCCGGCCGTCGTAACCTCGACGGCCGAGCCACCACGATCCAGCAGATCTTCAAGACACAGCAGCTGCGCCAGCCGCGGCCGGCGCAGACGGCCTATGCCGCGATCGTGTCCAGCCAGGTCCAGCTGATCAACGTCTTGAACATCGAGATCAACGAGTTGGGCCGGGTGATGGCCGACCATTCTGGCCGGCACCGGGACGCTGAGCGCTACTTGAGCCTGCCCGGTCTCGGAGTCGTGCTCGGCGCCCGGATCCTCGGCGAGTTCGGCGACGACCCGGACCGCTACGCCGATGCGAAAGCGCGCCGCAACTATGCCGGTACCTCGCCGATCACCCGCGCTTCCGGGCGCCGTCGGGTGGTACTGGCCCGCAACCGGCGCCTCGCCGACGCCGTGCATCAGTGGGCGTTCTGCGCGATGCGCGGCTCACCCGGCGCCCGCGCCTACTACCAGGCACTACGCTCACGCGGCATCGGTCACCAAGCCGCTCTGCGCCAGCTCGGCAACCGCCTCGTCGGCATCCTGCACGGCTGCCTCAAGGCCAAGACCGCCTACGACGAAGCCACCGCCTGGGCCCATTTACAGCTCACCGCTTGACATCGAAAAACATGGGATGTCTGCCGCGAGTCGCGCTCGATTCCATTCGGTGTGCCGCCGAGCGTTCAGTGACTGTGCCGGCCTTTATGTGGACCGAGGCTAGGCTAGTCACGTGCTCAGTGCCCACCAGCCGAGCGGCACGTCGTCGATGATGTAGGCCATTCGGCCGTATGCGATCTGGGTGCCGGCGACTGTGTCAGGTGGGACGAGGAACATCAGTTCACCGGATGTCTCGTCGCCGGGGCCCAGGGTGACACTGGTCATCGACCGGTAGTCGTTGGACCTCACGGAGCCGAACACTGCGCCGTCCGCAGCGACGAAGGCGAAGTCGTGTGGGCCCGCGTCGATCTGACCCCGGACACCGACTGCCTTGATCTTCACGAACAGTCGCACCGAATTGGCGTCCCTGCCGGGCTGATGCCGTACGCCGTGCACTGTGTAGGCGACCGCCAGATCAAGGCCGGCGTAGGAGTAGGGCTCAACGGTCAGCGGCTCGCCGAACGCTGCGCCGGGCACGCCGTCAAGGGACACGGTCTCGTCGGCATCGACGGTCGGCTCCGCGTCGCGGATTTGGATCGGCGGCGCCTCGGCCGGGTCGCCGGGCGTGGCGGGCAGGCTCAGCACTGAGTAGGTGAGGCCACGCAGCATGCCGACCTCAATCGGCAGGCCGGTGACGTACTCCGCGAGGGCCAGCGCCCTCAGTTGTGCCTGTTCGTCGTAGTCGGGTTCGTCGGCCATGTCGAAACCGAGCCGTTCGAGCTCGGCAAGCAGCGCGTCCGGGTCGCAGCCCTCTCGCCAGCCAGCTGACCCAGGGTCGAACGACACCCGTACGTCGCCGTCTTGCACCCAGAGGAACGCTGGGTCGCTGTGCTCAGTCTCGTAGACCACTGCGACGCTGGTGCCCTGCGACAGTGGTCTGTTGGTGTCCTCGAACAGCGCTCGGCAACCTGCGACCTCAACGATCACTGCACCGCCGGGTAGATCAGCGACGAGCGCGGACGCGCGTCCGTCGCCGACTGCGGCCCGGTAACGCTTTTCGTGTTCCAAGCCGGTGATCCGGACGATCTCGGTGCCACCGAGCCGTTGAGCAACCTCGCTGGCGCTCAGGTCACGGACGAAGGTCAGGCAGTAGTCGAGCCCGAGCTCTTCTTCCCGCAGATCGAACCGGTCAAGATCCATAACCGCAGCGTACCGAGACGCTGCAGCCCTCGCGACACATCCGCATCTGGCCGCGGATCGTGCGCGGCATGCACCAAAGCGTCAAGCTTGGTAGGCGTCGCGCCGACGTAGTGGCCACTTCTGATGAGCGACCGGTCGACCGGGCAGGGGTGCCGGAAGTGGCGGTGATCGACTTTAGGATTGCGGCGTGCACACCACACCGCTCGGGCCGATCGACGTACCGCGTGAGTTTCCAGCCGTCGTACCGTATGCGCGGACGACGGTTCGGTTGCATCCCCGCGCCGGCGCCCCGACGTCCGACCAGAGTTCGATCGGCGGGCCGCTGCTCTGGCCGGCCGACGAGCCGTGGCCGACGTGCGACGGCCCGAGCGCCGATGATCATTATCGCGACGGCCCCGGTGAACCCGAGGCACCCCTCGTGCCCGTGGCTCAGTTGCTGGTCGAGGACGTACCCGAGCTGCCGTTTCCGGACGGGATGGATGTGCTGCAGGTGTTGTGGTGCCCATTCGATCACGAACCTTTCGACGTACCACGTCCGCAGCTGCGGTGGCGCCGGCGCGCCGACATCGGAGCGAGCCGGTCGCAGATGCCTGTGCCGGACGTGGAATCCGACCCGCGGCGGGTGCCAAAACCGTGTGTGATCGACCCTGAGCGCGTGATCGAGTACCCGGCCCATGACCTGCCGCGCTCGGTGTGGTTGCAGATCGGCGAGGCGGTACAGCGCGTCAAACGGGCCACCGGCTGGGACTATGAGGCAGATCTGGCGGTCGCGCCCGGAATCAAGGTCGGTGGCTATCCGGGCTGGACACAGGCGCCACAATGGCCCCAGTGCACATGCGGCATCACGATGGAGCATGTGCTGACCGTCGCCAGCTGGGAGTTCGACCGCCGCGACGCACAACGCTGGATTCCGGCTGAAGACCGCCCGGCCATGGCCGACTGGGGCTGGGAGACTCCCGACGATCATCCGTGGCGAGACTTGCAGAGCCCCACAGGCCTGATGCTCGGGGATGCCGGCGGGATTTACTTGTTCGTTTGCACTACGTGCCCGACCCGACCCATTGACTACCGATTCGACTGCGGATAGCACCATCACCTGCACGGGAACGAAGGCGGCTCACTCAGGCAGTCTTCCAACGGTTAGGTCGGTGGCCGCGATGCGGTTTAGCGGCCACCAACCTCACTGTTTCGGGAACGAATCAGCGATGTACTCTTCTGGCACCCCTCTGTGTCAAGAGGCTGTGAGAAGTGGTGTTCTATCGTGGTTGTCGGCGGGTCCGGGAAGTGACTTCTCCGAAGTGTCGATCTTGGGGTTTGGGTCGGCCGCGCTGGATTGCAGAGTCGCCCCCACATGTCCTCCCGGGCCCGTCCTGATGGCTGTGGCGTCGGCGACCATCCGGCGGTAGACGATGTCGGACAGGCGGCGTTTCAGCGCTCGCATCGCTTCCATCGCGGTCTTGCCGTCGGCGAGTCTGCGCCGGTAGTAGCGGCGCCCTTCGGTGTCACGGCGGAGTTGGACGACGGCCATGATGTGCAGGACCCGGTTGATGCGCCGGTTGCCGGCCCGCGACAGGGGGTGGCGGTTCTGGTCACCGGAGGACGCGTCGATGGGTGCGGTGCCGTTCCAGGACGCGAAGTGGCCACGGCTGGCGAAGCGGCTGATGTCACCGATGTCGCCGAGCAGACGGGCGGATCCGGACGGGCCGATCCCGGTGAGCTCCTGCAACGTGCTGCCGGTTGTCTTCACCAGCTCGGTCAGCTCGGCGTCCGCGATCTTGATTTTCTTGTCGAGGACGGCGAGTTCGTGGATCAACTCGGAGGCCAGCCAGCGGCGGGTCTTGCCCACCACATCGCGTGGGCGCACGGTGTTGAGCAGGGCGCGGGCCTGCTGTGTGCTCAGGAACTTCTTCGCTCCACCGGGCACCAGCTCGAGCAGCAGGTGGTGCAGACGGCTGACGGTCTCGGTGCGGGTCCGGCCGAGCAGTTCCCGGCGGTCGACGAGCAGCCGCAGTGCCACGGTGGTGTCGTCGAGGGTGACCCGCCGCAGGTTGTCGGTGCGCAGCGCGGCGACGGCGACGCTGTGGGCGTCGACCGGGTCGGTCTTGCGGCCCTGGCCGGTGGCGAACACCCGGGCCCGGGCGGACAGCTTCGCGGGCACGTCGAGGACGGTCTCGCCGTCGGCGACCAGGCGCTGGGCGACGTGCCGGCCGATGCCGCTGCAGCCCTCGACCGCCCAGACACGGTCGGTGTGCTGGCGGCCGGCGGCGAGCATCGCCTGGTAGCCGTCGCGGTCAGTGCCGAACCGGCCCTTGCCGACCGGCTTCTCCCGCTGGTTCATGATCTCGATGGTCGCGGACCGTTTGTGCGGGTCCACGCCGATGACGACTCGGGCCATGTCGTTTCCTTCCCGGTTCCGACGGATGCGTCGGCGGGAGGGCAACGCTACTTCGAGCTGGGCAGTCCCCTCTAATAGCTCTCGAACGGTCCGCCGCAGCACGGGACGCCTAACACGTTTCCGGTGTTCCGACGCCTCTGGTAAGACGGGTGCCGCAGTGGGCGGCGGGCCGCTCTCGGTGCCTTGCCTCGATCACCTAAGTCCCCTCCGGACGTCCAGTCCTCGCTCAAGACCGGGAGGGGCAAGGCACCCAGCAAAGTCCCGTTGACGGACAGACCGGATGCTGGCCGCCGAGCGAATCGGTCTATCTATTGTCGCGGTTCGAGCCCGCCAGCACGACGCAACCCCTCAATGATCAGGAGCCACCGAGCTCTGCACGAAGACCGGGGACGCGCTGGTCGCTGGGATCGCGACACGGCTAATCGGAGGGTAGGCCATGAGCCTCGCTATTAGGGCGCCGCGCGTTCCCGCCATGGGCACTGAAATGGGCCAACGCCAGTCTCGGGACACGGGAGGGAACTTTGGGAAAGGTGTTCTGCGGCATCGATTGGGCTGAACGGCACCACGACGTCGCGCTGGTCGACGAGCACGGCAAACTCATCGCGAAAAGGCGGATCCACGAGACACTGGAAGGCTGGCAGCAGCTGCTCGATCTGCTGGCCGCCGCCGGCGACAGCGCGGATGCCCCGATCCCGGTGGCGATCGAGACACCTCGTGGACTGCTGGTCGCGGCGATGCGAGCCACCGGCCGGCCGGTCTACGCCATCAACCCGATGGCGGTAGCTCGCTACCGCGACCGGCACACCGTCGCACGCAGCAAGTCCGACCACGCCGACGCGGTCGTGCTCGCCAATGTCCTTCGCACCGACGCCCACGTCCACCGCGCCTTGCCCGCCGACGCCGACCTCGCCCGCGCCATCGCGGTGCTCGCCCGCGCGCACCAGGACGCCACCTGGCGGCGCACCAAGGCCTCCAACGAGCTGCGCTCGCTGCTGCGCGAGTACTACCCAGCGTTCCTCGACGCCTTCACCAACCGCAAGGACTTCCTGGCCAGCACGGACGCCCACGCCGTCTTGGCGATCGCGCCGACCCCAGCAACGGCCGCCAAGCTGACCAAGACGGGAATCGCGGCTGCTCTGCGCCGCAGCGGCCGCAAACGCCGCATCGACAACCTCACCACCGAGCTTCACGCCGCGCTGCGAGTGCAACATCTGCGGCAGCAGCCCGTCGTCGAGGACGCCATGGGCACCGCTGCACTCGCGCTACTGGCCGCACTCGACACCGCCTGCACCAACGTCGACCAACTCGGTGAAGCCTGCGCCGCAGCATTCGCCCAGCACCCGGACTACGAGATCATCACCAGCTTCCCCGGACTCGGTGACCTCACCGGCGCCCGCGTGCTGGCCGAACTTGGCGACGACCGAAGCCGCTTCATCGACGCTCGTTCGGTCAAGGCATACGCCGGCTCGGCGCCGGTCACCCGAGCCTCCGGCCGCAGCATCTCGATCACCCATCGCCGCATCAAGAACGACCGGCTCGCCGCAGCCGGCTTTGTCTGGGCGTTCATCGCCACCAACAACTCGCCCGGCGCCCGAGCACACTACGACCGCCGCCGCCAAGACCACGGAGACCGCCACGCCGCCGCGCTGCGGAACCTGTTCAACCGGTTCCTCGGCTGCCTCCACCAGTGCCTGACCAGCGGCCAGACCTACAACGAAGCCAAGGCATTCCCTAACCCCATCGAGGCTGCTGCTTGACCTCTAAAGAGATCGGAGGTCTTGAGCCTCTCCGCGCCGCGGTGACCGGCAGACCGCACGCCAAAAGAGAGTCACACCAAACCGCGGTGGACAGCCGCAGACAGAGCGTTCCGCCGGTCACCTCGACCATGCCTGGCCGGGCAGCGGTCGTGCCACCAGTAGATAAGTAGCCGCCGACCGTGCGCGACTGCAATGCAGGCTGTCACTCCGGTGAGCTCCCGACTTAGCCCAGAGGCCGAGCACGCAACGACCCTGGGCGATCACTCTGTCCGTTCGCCGACTGTCCACCCAAGGGAAGCCAGCTCCGCCATGATCCTTGGTCGGCGGTAGGTCCAAAACACGGTGGCATCGTCCTGGTCGCTTACCTCGAATCTGAGGCCACGGCCGAGGACCGGAATCCAGTCGAACAGCGTGATGGAGATGATGTTCGCATGCGTAACCACGAGTGACTCGAGCAGAACGGAGGAGATCGTCAGCTGGTCCTTGGTCACACAAAGCTTGGCGGATGGCCAGGTGGCACTCACGGAGGGACGGGCAGAGCTGGACGACCAAGGCGTCCTGAGCCGACGCTCAAAAATCCATATGCCGCCTCGTGTGCTGAACCCTTCACCATCCATCCTCCGATCATGTACATCGTCGGCAAGGGGCCGGTGTGGGTATCCCGTCGCGCAAGCCCTCGCTTGGCCGAGCCGCGTCTGGCTGATCCGGGTGAAGCGCCCTATGGGCCACGTCGAGTGCGCTCATCTGCCGCAAGTCGCTCTCTACCCGTAGCGAGGATCTTCACATCGACTGTGGTCAGGGCTTGAGCCCGTGGTTGGCGACGAACTCAAGGAAGTCCTGGGCGACGAGCTCATCGTCGCCGGCGTCGTGGAAGTGGAACCAGACCTGCTCGCTGCAACGGCCGTCGATGACCGGGAAGCCCCAGTGGTCGCCGGTGCCGACTGGGGCAACTGCGACGAAGCTGCGGTCGGGAAACTCCCAATCGTTGAGGGTACGGAGGTCGTCAGTTCCCGCGGGCACAGGCGCGACCGGAAACAACTCCACAGAGCCGAAGACGCCTCCGCCGTAGCGCATCATGAACGCCTTGTACTTGTCCGGGAGAGCTACCGCCATTCCCCGCTCAACGCTCCTGATCTCGTCCGCAGTCACGGTGTGGCCTTCGACGAGGGCAAAGCCGTACATGGCTTGCTCCGCGACCGACTTTCGAAGTAGTGGTTCCGCCAGCGCCTCGAACTCCGCAAGATCCATGCGCGGATCTTAGGCATCGCGTGGCACGCCGCCGACTTACTCAACTGCCGCTGACCGTGCCTGCTACGCGGGACGGCGTGGATCGCGCGCAAGCATCGGAGATGCGATTCCGAGGTCCAGCGGGTTGATAACCGCGTCGACGTGAGTGAGCACCGGTTAGCGACCGGGCGTCAGGGCCCGAGGACCATCCGGGCAGGATCGCGGAGCCCAGCAGGTTCTCCGAAGATTTCCACCGGGCCCGTTCACCATGTCCATGGTGACGGTGCCGCCGTCGGCGTGAGCCACGACCCCAACCGACGCGTCGTATGCCGACACGGATAGTGAGAGTTCAGGCCTGGGATCATCTTCCCGCATTGCATGCCGTTGACGCTTCGATCCGCAGATGGTCGAGTGCAGTGCCGGGGCCCGACGGCCGCGAGGGTCTCGGTTGTGGGATGGCCGTTGAACACGGATGTAGGCATCGACCGTCGGACAGGATTCCGACCGGACCCATGGGTGCAGCGCCTTGTCCCGTCCGAGCGAATGAGACTAGACATCCCTTGGCCGTCCGGAGCCGAACTCCGTAGACGATGTCGTGCGCCGGTGACTCTCCGACGTACTTGGCCCACCGGACATCGGCCTCGGGATAGCCGAGGCGGAGCAGTGCGTCTCGGACCAGGGCTATATCCGACGTGGTGTTGGATGGCGGTACTGAACACGACGTGCGGTCCGGGCAAATTGCTGCTGTCACCCCACTGTTGATGGCCTCCGCCTCGGCTCTGGCCGGCAGCGTGGCCGAGAACTGACTGCGGTCCGGATCGTGAGCGGTCAGGTATTCACAGCTCTTCGCATCCTGACTCAGGATCGCCTCGTTCAAGGCGCGAGCGTCGACCGGCCCACCGTCGACGAAGATGCCCCGCAAGGTCACTGGGGTACAACTCGACGGATCAGGTGGAGCTTCGCTGGATGCGCTTACGGGTGCCGGGTGAGAATCCGGAAGCCACAACAAGGCCATGGCTACTACACCAGCGATCGCCAGCAGGGTTACTGCGGCGGAGAGACCGAACCTGCGAGACTGGCTGGCCTCATCGCCGAAGACGAACACACAGCCACGCTAGCCAGTTCGGGGTGCAGCAGCGGTTGCCGGCAGGTAGCGAGCCATGGCCTGCAAAGGCTCACTCCGCGATGTGCGGTGGGGATCTATTTCCAACAGGTTTGTACCCATCGCACTGGGGGACGAAGACCCGCCACTGCGCGATCGAAACGCCCCCTTCTGTCGCCGCTTCCTGAAGAGTGACCCCGTAGGGATCCCGAGAAGCCACAGAGGGTCATTTTTCAGAAAGCGCTGACACCTTCTGCCGCGATCCGCTCGACACCGCGCGTCACGGCGGCCCGAGGCACCGCCATCTCCCATCACGATCATCCCATATGCGAAGATCTCCTCTGGAAAAGCTGGAGGCCAGCAAAGCCATGAGCACCTGGGACGTCGAGCCGTTCGACAACGACGACGCCGCGGACTTCGCCATCGAACTGGAAAACGCTTCGGCAGAAGCATGTATCGAATTGGTCGGCAGCGTTCTGGAACGTGTCGCCAAGGCAACCGATGAAGATCCGCTGTTCTCGGACGCCCAACGAGCCGTCGCCGCCGCAGCTCTGATCGCCGCACAATGCCCAGGCGGCGTTGGCGTCCCATCAACCTACGGGCCAGGCCCGACCACGCCAATGCCGCAATTCCCGCCGTATCTCCATGATCTCGCGGTCGAGACCTTGGACCGTGTGATTAAGGCGCCATCGTGGCTACCCGAGTACTGGAAGGAGGTCTCCCAGGCGCCGGCATGGCGGCGGAGCATCTCCGACTTGCGCAGAATCCTTGACCCGCCGCAAAGGGAATCGCTCTTCGACCTCTGACCGACGTCCTCACATGCCGCGATTCGATTGGTGTGGATCAGAACAACGCGATCTGCCCCGGCAGTGGTTCGTCGGGCCGGGGCGGAGGTGCCACAGCTGCTGGAGGTTCTGGAGCCTCTGGATGCGCTGCTTCCTCGGCTTTCTCGAGCCAGGCCAGCATCGGGCGCAGTCGCATGCCCTGCTCGGTGAGTGGTCGATAGCGGAAGTCTGCGGCAGCCGCTTGCAGTGATCGTAGGAGCGCATCATCGACTGGAGGCAGTCCGAGGGCGCTGCGCAGGCGGTCGCGGTTCGCGTCGAGTTCCGGGTGGTCTTCGCGGATCTCAGCATCGGTGCAACCAAGGAAGTTGTGTAAGTCCCGCCCGTCGTTCTGATCTACAGCAATCGTGGTGGCGTCGTGCAGGCTGGAGGTTCCGACGACGAGGGCCAGTGCATCCCGGAGATTTCTCGCGATGAGGCCGCCCTCGCATTCCGAGCCGACATAGAGCACCGGCCGCGGATCTCCTGCACCGACCAGGAGAAAGCATCCGCCGGTACCGTCGCCGGCGATCGCTTCCAACGGCTCCCCGCTCGTCAGTGTCACTGACCCGATCGGTCCGTCGGCGGCTCGTGCCACCTCGAATTCGAACCAGGTAAGCAAGTCGGCGATCCACGGAGTGCCGTGGATCATGTCGAGCAGCCTTCGGTCCGTCACGCCATCTTGATACCAGACCTCGGCCGAGTAAGCCGCTGGTCAACGGACTCTCATGCCGCCGAGAAGGCGCGACTCGGGCTACGCGTGCCGCGACCGTGTCAGGAGCGCCGTTGTGCTGGTGACCTTTTCGCTTCGTGGGTGAGAGCGGGTGCCGCAGTTGGTGTAGCACCCGGCCGTCGAGATCGTATGGGTCGGCCGCACGTGACCGAGCTGCCGCTGACCGCCCACACCGCCGTCTCCACCGGCGACAGCCCGCCCCCGCCCCACCCACCACCCCATCCACGAGGCCCTGATCGGGCCTGCTCATGGTTGCCCAGGTGGTCCGGGAAGCACGGACGATGTCAGGCTTGGGCCTATCCGGCGAGGCCTACCTTGACGGCCAGATCGGCGGCTTGGCGGCGTAGGGCGGGAGGGCCGGTCAGCAGGTCGTAGGCGATCTGACGGGCGTAGGTGTTGAAGCGGATGGTCTCTGGTGCGGTGTGGTAGGCCCGGTTGAGTAGCCCGATGGTGGCCTCGTGCTGGTGGCCGAGGTGGTGGCCGCGGGCTACTTCGATCAGGTGCCGTGCGCGGCGTGGCCGGGAGGGGATGGCGTTGGCCTGCTCGGTGGTTGCCATCCGTACCGCCCGGTCACCTTTGTGTAGCTCGACCTCAAGGGTGACAGCGTGGGCGATCATCACGGGTCTCGAGAAGCTGGTGACGCGTTGGTAGTAGCCGGTGGGTAGGTTGCGCACCACCCGGTCGGCTTCGTCCCAGGCTCGCCATGCGGGGCCGGAGCGTCCGGAGCGTGCGGCGGTGAACGCCGCGGCGGCGTGCAACGCCCCGTACATGGCGAGCAGGTCGGTGTCGGCGTCCGGCAGGTGCGGTCCCAGTGCGGTGATGACCTGTTGGTTGATGCTCTGGGCGGTGTCCCAGTCGCCGGCGTCGCGGTGTACCTCGATAGCGAACCAGGCAGCCTGGGCCAGGGCGATGGGGTCGCCGGATTCCTGGGCGGCGAGCATGGCCCGGTCGACGACGCGCCACAGCAGGTCCGCGGCGTTCTGGTAGGCCAGGAACATCTGTGTCAGGCCGAGGACGTCGGCGAGCTGTGCATGCGCGGCGTTGCGGTCGGAGCCCTGGTAAGCGCGGATGGCCAGCTGGGTGTCTCGGATCAGGTCGGGCAGCAGCCGGCCGATCACGGTGCGGTGATCCGGGGATGCGTGCCGGACCCGCCACGCCACGTCGATGCGCGCTGCGATGTGCTCCAGTGAGGTGGGTGGCTCGTCGCGGGAGATTGGCCACTGGTTGAGCGCTTCCCGGACGGCAGGCAGGGCGGGGTGCGTGGTGCTGGTGGAGAGGACTATCTGTTCCTCCGCGGTGATCAGGGATTGCACTGGCACCTGCAGTACCCGGGCGATCTGGGCGAGGGTCGTGAGGCGGGGCGGCTGGATACGGCCGGTCTCGACGCTCTTGACCCAGTCGGGTGACTTGCCGACCAGTCCGGCGAGCACTGTGCGGGTCATGCCGGCCCGCTGGCGTAGCAGCTTGATGCGCTGCCCGGTCGTCATCGTGGGGAGCTCTTCGTGTCCCTGCACCGCGTGTACCTCCTGTCCGAGGCGTCATCGATCACCGTACGCGCGGGCGCTGCCTGTCGACACCCGTCCGTGCCGCGCCAATGTGTGTAGCGCCGTGACGGCAGGGCTGCCACACGAGGGGGGAGGATTCCTCCCCCTGAGTGCCCGCGCGGGTGCATACCGTTGCACCGCGTTACCAGCCGAGAGGCGCACAGCGACCGGTGGGCGTCGACCCGAGGCGTGCCGGTATCAGGGCGACGGCGGCCGGGAAGCTCCCCCGTGCTTCCGGCCGCCGTCAACTAAGGGGGATGGATGAGCGCGGTCGTGGTACCCATGATCACCCCGGGGATGACGTTGGCCGTCGAGCCGGGCGACTACTGCTACGGCACCGGGGTGGCGCTGCTGATCGTGCAGAGCATCACCGTTGACCAGCGGCTCCTGTCGTCGTTGGAGTGGGTCCGCCTCGACTGCGTGCGCTTGCGGCCCGAGGATGGCGCCGTCCTGGGCCCGTTCTCACCGCTGGTCCGGACGAAGGCGTTGCCGGCCGCCGTGCGACCTACCGGATGGCTGCCGTCGATCGGCAGTCGGCCCCACCGGGAGCACCACAGTGGGTGACCGGGTCTACCCGCCGCAGCCATGGATCCACGAGGCGGCCTGCCGGGACGCGCCGCCAGGACTGCCGGTCATCAAGGCACGGCAGCTTCCCACCATCTACCCGTACGCCCGCCCACACCTGCTTCGGCCGGAACACGGTCACCTTCAACCGCGACTGCGTGGCCGAGAGCGTCGACTACGAGGCGCACCCCTATGTGCGGTCCACGATTCAGCCCGCAGATGCGACCGGGCCGTTGTGCAGCACCTGCCGCGGAAGTCACCCGGAATCCGTCATCGAGGCCGGCAGAAGGCCCTCCGGTCCGGCAGTGGACGAGGCGACGTAGCGGCCACGGGGCTGGGCCCGGACGTCACCACACCGACTCGCTGCTGCGCGCCGGATCGCACTGTGCGCTGCACCTATCTGTCGCCGTGCCGTTGCGAGGCACGGTGTCGTTTCTCCAGGGGAGGAAGCACTTTGTCCAGGAAAACCGTGCGTCACCGGCTCGCCGTCACCGCGGCGGCCGTACTCGGCGCGGCCGCCTGTCTGGTCGCCAGTCCCGCACAGGCTGCATCCGGGTACCTGTACGTGGGGCCGTCGCCCTCCTACGGGTTCTACAACCAGAACGACTCCTCGAATCTGCTGCGAGTGCTGGCCAACCCGACCGGCGCCGTGCCCAGCGGCAAGTGCGTGGACATGTGGTACGACTGGAACCGCGAAGAGGTCGGCTCCGATCACTACGACGCGCGGATGGCGCGCTCCTGCCGACCGGCCTACAACCGCGACAGCGGCAACACGTACGAGTCCACGAACGTGGCCGGCCGTAACAAGCTGTTCAGCTGCTACGGCAACAACAACGCGACCACCAGCGGCACCTGCAACGTGACCGCCGGCGCGCCCTCCACGGTCAACCCCAGCATCCCGAACCCCTGCACACGGGCCTGGTGGCTGACCTCCACCGGCTCGTACCAGTACAACGCGGGCGGCTCGTCCACCTCCTGCACCTCCTGACCTGCACCTACTCGCAAGGGAGATCCCCGTCCGATGATCAACCGTCGCCATCGCATCGCCGGCGCGGCCGCTGTCGCCCTCACCGCGCTGACCGGCTGCGCGCAGGCCACCATGCCCGCGGCCGCACCCGCCGGCGTCGACGCCCCGACCGTGCTGGCCACCGTGCTCGACCGGGTGTACGGCACGCCGCAGCAGCGCCAGGCCGGTGAGGAACGGATGTGGCTCACCAGCCAGTCCGCGATCGCCGCCTGCGCGCTGACCAAGGGAGTCGTGTACGGCGTCACCCCGTATCAGCCGATGCTGCCCCCGACCGAACCCGCTCCCGGAGACCTGCTCGGCTTCGCACCCCAGCGCGACGACTTCGGGGTGGCCGCCCGCATCGAGATGCTGGCCAAACGCGGCGAGACACCGAACCCGGGCCTGCCCGCCGACGCGGCCGCCCAGGCCCGCTGGTTCACCGCCGTCGAGTCCTGCCAGGGCGCTGCCACCGCCGGGGAAGCACTGCGCGTCCCGGCCGGGCAGGAGAAGCTGGAGACCGATTTGGTGGACGTGCTCGCACAGGTCCAGCAGCGGGTGGCACCCGACCTGCCCGGCCAGTACGCCAGCTGCATGGCGAAAGCCGGGATCGACGCCGCAGACCTGTCCGAGGCGTACCTGAAAGTCGAGCAGAAGTTCCCGCCGGTGTCGTTCGAACGCCCGTCGGACCCAACCACGCTCCCGCAGTGGCCGGATGCCGTCGCATTCGAGAAGAAGGTCGCCGCCGCGGACTGGGCCTGCCGGGAACCGCAGGTCACCAAGGCCATTGAGGCCGCAGCCGCCGACCTGCAGCAGTTCACCGCCGACCAAGCCTCACAGCTCAGCCAAGTAGCCGCCAGCTGGGCCGCGATGCCCGGGCTCGCGCAAAACCTGCGCGCGACCGTCAAAACAACCGCGAAGTAGATCCCCGCTAGCGGCTGGCCTCACCTCGACGGTGGGGTCAGCCGCGCATCACAGCTCGCCTCTCTACTTCGAGATCGCCTACGACCGCTCAATAGCACTGGAAGATGAAAGCGGGCGCTTCGAACCGGCCCCGCGGTGGGGATTCTGGACTCGGCCGTGAACGTGGCGGAACTCGTTGAAGTGGCGCGCGCAACGCTTCCGTCGGCGGCGGCGGAAGCGTGGATTGGGCTGTTGCGGCCGGCGGTCGGGCTGCGGCGTGCCGTAACGGGTGAGCTCGCTGTCGGACAATTGGGTGGGGCGCCGGCGCTGCCGGTCGGCATGGAGTGGCCGCGAACGCGGGCGGGAAGGCCGTTGGGTTTCATCGCGAGTATCGATCTGGCCCGGGTGCCGATCCGCGATTTGGATGTGCCGTTGCCTACCGACGGCACGCTGCTGTTGTTCTACCGTGATCCGTCCGAGGATCCTTACGAGGTGTTCGGGATCAGTGATCCGGAGCCAGAAGATCAGCCACCGACGGGATACGTCGTCTTCGTGCCGGCGGGGACGCAGACGACGCCGTGGACTGAAGCCGGTGCGACGCTCTATCCCGAGGTTGGGCTAACCGGTGACCTGATCGCGACCGGACCACGCCGCGGGCATCCAGCGCTGGAACAGGCGCTGGCGGAGCTGTCCGACGCCGATCGGGAATTCGTCACGGGAACGACGCGACGCGTCGAGTTCTGGGACGAGCTCAGCCGCCGGAGCAGGCTCCCCGGGCACCTGCTCGGAGGCTACGCCCATGCCTGGCAGGAGCCCGTGGAGTTCGAAGCCGCGTGGATGCGTCTGGATGCGGCTTCACCGGACTCCGTTACCGCGGTGCTGGGCGAGGCACAGCACTGGACCTCGTTGGTTCAGCTCGACTCCGGCAACGACGCTGACATGATGTGGTTCGGCAGCCTGTACTGGATGATGCGCCGCGACGACATCGCCGCCGCCCGCTTCGACGCTGCCACGTCCATCTTCCAAGTCTCCTGAAAGGCGCCACATCACACGATGTAGGCGCTTGCCGGGTGCCCCGCCGCTCCTGATGTCTCCGGCACAACGTGAAGCGTCGATCTCTTCCAACAGCTTCGTCGGCCTGTAGGTGCAGGACGGCTCCAGTAGCGGCTGGCGGGTCAGGGTCTTCCCCGTATCTGACAGCGGGCGGACGTTGTGGGGTGTAAGCGGACGGGGCCACGTAGTTGGCCTGGGGCCGAGTGCGTCAGATCCGTGTCAGATCGCCGTCAGGTGGGCGAGTGTTCGCCAGAGCGCACAAAGCCTGTTTTGAGGGTGTCAGCGCATCACGGCGCGGCGCGGAGCCCACGACTTCATGAGCGACACGTCGCAGCATCACACCGACCCGTCCGCCTTCATCGACCCGGCCGCTCTCCAGGCGGCCACGACTGACCTGATTGCCGGCGACCCGCTGGTACCGATCACGGTCTGGCGCACCGCCCGTACCGAGGCCGACGCCGGCCGTAGCATCGGCGCCCGCCTCGCGGCCCGGCTTATCGCCGCCTACTCCCGCCCGGGGGAGGTAGTCATCGACCTCACCGACGGCCATGCTCTCACCGAGGCGTGTGCAACCGGCCAGCGTCGGCACCACCCGGGCTGGTTCACCGACGCCGCCAGCCTGATCATCGGCCCAGTCAACCCGGAACACCGCGCCGGCCCGGCACCGCAGGTGACTGACACGGGCAACGCCGAGGACGATGTGCCGGAGCTGAGTGCCTGGTTCGGTGACGACCTCACTGACCGCGTACTGCAGCCGGTCGGCGCTGCGGACGCCGAAGTCCCGGCTGACGGTTCTCTGCACGGGGTGACCGGTCTGGTGGTGGCCCGCTGGCCTCTCGACGCCACCGGCAAGGCCGCCAACCGGGTCCGCCTCGCCTGGCTGCTGACCGCCTGCGCGCAGCTGCTGCGCCCGGGTGGCTGCCTGATCCTTGTCGTAGCCGTCGCGCCGGGTGTTCCACCTGTGCCGGAGGACTTCTCCGGTGTCGTGCAGGCCGCCGCCGGCGTCGGCGTGGGGTATCTGCAGCACATCGTTGCGGTCGCGGCCGACACCGACGGCGACGCATTCGTCTATCACGTCACCGACGAGGAACTGCTCGCTCTGGCCGACACCAGTCGCTGGCAGGCCGCGCACCTACGGGTGAACGCTGATCTGCTTGTGTTCAGCCAGGTCAACCCGCCGTCGGCACGCGGCGAGCGCCGAGGTGGTGGTCGCCGTGGCTGAGTCGCGTCAGATCGCTATCGGGCAGGCCGGCGGCGCCGATCAGCAGTCGGGGCGGCACCGCGGGTACGACGGTCGGCATCGCAGCGTCGGACCGGATGGCCTGTCGGTGTGGGCGACTGCCCAGTCGACCGGGCCGGTGCAGCGTAAGGGCCGGTACGTGGCCGAGTCGGTCAGGCATCCCGCGCGGATGCTGCCGGCGATCGCCGCGCATGCCATCGCCCACTACACCAAGCCCGGCGATCTGGTGCTCGATCCGATGTGCGGGATCGGCACCACCCTGGTCGAGGCCGTACACGCCGGCCGCGACGCGTTCGGCGTCGAGTACGAGTCCCGCTGGTCCGACATCGCCGACGCCAACATCAGACACGCCCACGCTCAGGGCGCGACCGGTCGGGCCGCGGTGATCCGCGGCGACTCGACCGGGATCCTGTCGCTGGTCCCGGCCGTCCTGACCGGTCAGGTGGCGCTGGTGGTCACCAGTCCGCCGTACGGGCCGACCGTGCACGGCCTGGTCGAGCCCGGCGAAGGTGGCGTCCGCAAGTCCGACAACACCTACAACGACGGCACTGACAAGGGAAACCTCGCCTACCGCGACCTGACCGGTCTGGCCGACGGGTTCGCGCAGGTCCTAGCCGGATGCCGGATGCTGCTGCGCCCTGGCGGGGTGGTCGTGGTGACCGCCCGGCCGTGGCGCAAACACGGGCAGCTCGTCGACCTACCGTCCGCGGTCATCGGCGCAGGAGTACGAGCCGGGCTCGTCCCGGTGGATCGGTGTGTGGCCCTGCTCGCGGCAGTCCGTGACGACACGCTGGTCGCCCGGCCCAGCTTCTTCCAGTTGCAGGCGGTCCGTAAGGCACGCCGGGCCGGCACGCCGATGCACCTGATCGCACACGAGGACGTCCTGGTGTTCCAGACGCCGCCGAACGAGGGCAGGGTGGGTACATGACCCACCCCGTCGCCCGGTTCCTCTCCCTCGGCGCCGGCATCCAGAGCTCGGCTCTGCTACTGCTCGCCGTCCAGGGAAGAATCCCGACGTTCGACGCGGCGATCTTCTCCGACACGGGATGGGAGCCGGCAACGGTCTACACGCATCTACGGCGATTGGAACGGCTCGCCTCCGCGGCCGGGATACCGGTAGTGCGGGTCTGCTCCGGCAACATCCGCGACGACGCCCTCGACCCGCAGCACCGTTTCGCGTCCATGCCGCTGTTCACGCTCGGTCCGAACGGCGAGGAGGGCATGGCTCGCCGTCAATGCACATCCGAGTACAAAATCCGTCCCATCAAGGCCGAGGTGCGTCGGCGGCTCGGTCATCCGCACCCGATGCGCGTGCCGACCGGCGTCTACGCGCAGATGGCTATAGGCATCTCGGTCGATGAGGTGCACCGGGCGCGAGACGCGGACGTCGCTTATATGCGTAACACCTTCCCGCTGCTGGATCTCCAGTGGCGGCGCGAGGACTGCTCCGCCTTCTTGACCGAGCACGGGCTGGCAGATACCCCACGGTCGGCCTGTCTTGGATGCCCATTCCACACAGATCTTGAATGGGCTCGGCTTCGCGCGGAGGACCCGACGGGGTGGGCGGACGCGGTCGCGTTCGACGCCGCGATCCGCCACGGATCGGCGCGGGCGACCGTCGACGGGCATCCGCTCCGAGGGCAGTTCTTCCTGCACCGGCAGCGAGTGCCGCTCGACCAGGTGATGCTGCGACCTCGCGCTGTCGACCAGCAGGACACGCCGGGCTGCGGGCCATGGAGTTGCCCACACCCCGCCGAACAGGCACCCGATGGCCCCTCAGACACGGCTACGGACCAAGATCCGGACTACGGGAGGTGACCTGACCGGACTGCCGCACCCACCCCGCCGACTCCGGTCGGTCGCTCCGCACCCGAGGAGGTGGACTCGACCTCGCCGGCGAAGCGGCCCTCGAGTCGCCTCTACTGATACGCCTAACGCGACCGGCACGCCCAGAACGGCCTCGCCTCCTCCGAGGTCGGGCGTCGTCAACCTCGCGGACTCGGCCAACGCAGTCGCCTGATAACAAGCGGTACTGCGCTGCGAATATCGCCATGTTTCCGCTGGTAGAACCCTGACACCGTCGGCTCGTCGATCACCGGGCCGACGCCCGCACCCCGGTTCTCCGTTCAGGTTCATCGTGCCCGGCCGCCGAGGCGGCCGGGCACGACCGTCAGAAGGAGCCATCGACCCTATCGTGAAGCAACCCTCTTCTTCGGCACGTCCGCGCACCGCACTGTCCGCGGCGGCCGGCTGGTCGCCCGCAGGCATCCGCGCGCTCGGCCCGGTCACCGACGTACCCACCGCCGCCGCGATCTTCGGCATAGGCCGGTCCACCGCCTACGTCCTTCTCAAGATCGGCGAGTTCCCGATACCGGTGATACAGATCGGTTCCCGCTACCGGGTGCCCGTCGCGGCGATCCTCGCCGCCCTGCACCTACCCGTCGAATCCGACGAAGAACTACCGCCACCACCGACTTGATCAATGCCCGCGGTCGAGCGTGGATCGAGCACATGCAATCCGCAGCATCCCGCACCGGGGCTGCACCGACACGAACGCGCTGGAGGACCCACACATGGCGGAGGGTTCCGTCTTCAAACATTGCTCCTGCAAGAGCGCTGACGGACGGCGGCTCGGATCACGCTGCCCGAAGCTACGGCGCCCCAGCGGTGCATGGCATCCCACCCACGGCCGCTGGGCCTACCAGCTCGAACTACCCACAACGACCGATGGACGCCGACGCACGCTGCGCCGATACACGTTCGACACCCGCGACATCGCCGCCAAGGAACGCGACGACGCACTCAACCTGCTCGGCCTGGCCGCGGGCAACAAAGACCTGGCGATCGAGATCGGAGACTTGCTCCACCAGCTCAAACCCACCGAGCCCCTACCCGACCGGAACATGATCGCCCGCCGCGTCAAGGCCGGCATTCCCGCCACCACCGCCGTCCTACTCGGCGACTACCTCACCGAATGGCTCACCGGCCGCAGTATCGAGGCCAGCACGAAACGCTCCTACGACGGCCACATCCGCAACCACCTCGAACCGCACCTCGGCCACATTCCTATCGAGAAGCTACGCGTCGGCCACATCAAAGCCATGTTCAACGCCATCGCCGACCGCAACATCGCGATCGAAGCCGCGCGGGGCAGCGACGACCCCGACATTCGCGCATCCGTACGGCGGCAACGCACCACCGGCGCTGCGACGATGCACCGCATCCGGGGCACCTTGCGCAAGGCCCTCAACGACGCGATCCGCACCCACCGACTGATCGAGTTCAACCCGGCCGCCCACGTCGAACTACCCTCCGGCAAGCGCCCCAAGGCGCGTGTCTGGACCACGGCAGCCGTCAAGTACTGGCAGGCGACCGGTAAGCGGCCCAGCCCGGTGATGGTGTGGACCCCGCAGCAGGCGGGTCAGTTCCTCGACTACGCCGAAGACCACGACATCGTGCTCTACCCCCTGTACGCGCTGATGCTGTACCGAGGCCTCCGCCGTGGCGAAGCGATCGGTCTCCGCGATCTCGACCTCGACCTAGACGTCGGAGCTGCAGTCATCAGCCAGCAGATAACGACCGTCGGCTACCGGCCGGTCACCAAGAAGGTGAAGACCGATGCCGGGGACCGCACAATCACCCTCGACCAGGTCACGGTTGCCATCACCCGCTCGCACCTTGCGCGCCGCGCGACGTGGCAGCTGGTCAGCGGACCGGCGTGGCCCCGCACCGGCCTGATCTTCGTGCAACCCGACGGCACGGCATGGCACCCCGACACCGTCACTAAGCGTTTCGACGACCTCATCGAGAAGGCCGGACTACCCCCGATCCGGCTACACGACCTTCGGCACTGCGCCGCGACTTTCCTCAAAGCCTCCGGCGCCGACCTACAAGACATCAAGGAGATGCTCGGCCACTCCACCATCACCATCACGTCCGACACTTACACGTCGGTGATCCAGGAACTGGAGACAGAACGCGCCAAGGCGGAAGCCTCCGCCGCGCTGGTACCACGAACTCAACGCCGAGCCGGCTAGAACTGCACCCTAAGGTTGCTCCGCTGACTGCCCCACAGGAGCAACCTTAGGGTCTAAGTTAACGTGGATTCTTACGTTTTCCCAGCTCAAGCATGGTGGGCCGCCAGGGACTCGAACCCTGAACCTAAGGATTAAAAGTCCTCAGCTCTGCCATTGAGCTAGCAGCCCGCAGCCAACAGAGTACCGGCGTACGACCTTGAAGCCCATCGGGATACCCCGAACCACGTGTTCCTGCAGCTCAGGAGTCATTCGAGCGTGTCCCGGGCAGAGACTGAACCCGTGGTCTGTGAGCGTCTGGTGCACTGGTACAGCCATGAAGCGAGCGACCACGGAGCAACCTTGGAGCGACCGCGTGCCCGCCTGCTCAACGTGCACGCCTCCCGATACCTCATGGTGCTCCCCGCGCCGACCAACCTGCCCAGACAGAGTCGAGCAACCGGACCATCGCCTACCACCGTGGTCGGCGACAGAGGGTGTGGAAGCCGCTCGACCCCGTCAACAACAGAATCAAGATGCGTGTGCTGGTGGACCGAGGGCAGGTCGAGAGGCATTCGGCAACGACGGACGGCTGTCGTACACCGAGAACGCCGACTTCGACTCGGCGGCCGACAGTCTGGGCATCGCCACCTTCGCAGCCGGCGGCAGCGTCAGGTTGCTGTCACTGACGCTGCACCGTCTCGACAAACGCTAGGCCCCGGCCGGAGGGTCCGGTGAGATCCGTTGGGTCGGCGGAAGCAAATGCGTCGACATGGACTCCACGTGGCGCGGCGCGGATCACCGCAGCAACCGTCGTAGGTGACCCAGTCCGTCGAGAGCCAGCTGATCCTGTGAGCGGGCCAGCGGGCGCCAGATCGACGCGGCGGTCGCGATCGTGTCGTTGTCGCTGGTGAAGGACTCGATGCAGACCGCGCCGGGGTAGCCGGTGCCGTCGAGGACGGCGAAGAAGCGTGGCCAGTCGAAGTGGTCCGCTCCGGGAGCGCCGCGGTCGGTGCCGCTGACCTGGACGTGTTTGATATGTGGTCCGGCGACGGCCAGGGCGGCGTACGGGTTCGCCTCCTCGATGTTGAGATGGTAGGTGTCGATCATCAGGCCGACCACGGACGGCAGCCCCGTGATCATCTCCAGGGTCTGTTCCACCGTGTTGACGACGCTGGTCTCGTAGCGGTTGAGCGGCTCCACGCCGATCGACACTCCCCGTTCGCCGGCGTGGTCGGCGACCGGGACGATCGCCCGGCGGAAGTCCGCGTAACAGGCCGTGCGCTCCGCGGCGGTCATTCGCCATGTCCGGCCGACTGACGCGTAGACCGGTCCGCCGACGCAGGGTGCGCCGACCGCGGCGGCGCTGTCGATGCAGCCTTTCAGGTAGGCGACGGTCTCCTCGGCGACGGCCGCGGTGGTGGTGACGAGGTCCCGGCCGGGGGGCGTGACCGCGCAGACGGCGGCCGCGGTGAGGCCGTGTGCCGCCAGCAGGTCGCGGGTGCGGGTGGGGTCCCAGTCGCCGGGTTGTTCGACGGGCAGCTCGATCGCGTCGAAGCCGAACGCGGCGATCTGCGGGATGAGTACGGCCAGGGCCCGGTCGTCGACCGGCGACGACCACACCCAGGGGTTGACACCGACGGCGCGCACGGGGTCACTGCCAGCGCTGCGGGTAGCCGGGCAGGCCGGTGCAGCCGCACATCGCGTAGTGCAGCGGTGGCATGTCCGGGTCGAGGTAGTCGTCGAGGTTCTGCTGGGTGACGGTCGGTTGCGGCAGCTTCCACGGGTTGGCGACCGCCTGGCCGTCGAGGATGCGCAGGGCGGCGATGATCGGGGTGCGCCACTGATAGGTCGGGTAGGTGGGCGCGATGGCCGTGAGTTGCTGGGTTTTCCAGATTCGCAGGAAGTCGAGCTGGTCCTCACCGTTGATCGGGGGTACGGGCTTGCCCGCGTCCTGGAAGGCTTCGACCGCCGCGACGGCGACCGCGCC
This sequence comes from Actinoplanes sp. NPDC023801, assembly GCF_040639655.1. Classification (NCBI taxonomy): domain Bacteria; kingdom Bacillati; phylum Actinomycetota; class Actinomycetes; order Micromonosporales; family Micromonosporaceae; genus Actinoplanes; species Actinoplanes sp. NPDC023801. The sequence continues at coordinate 27,476 of NZ_JBFAAI010000048.1, forward strand.
GGCGTCCATCCAAATGCCGTCGATCGTGCCGTACCGCTGGAGGTAGTCGTCCACGATCTTCTTCGTCTTCGCCGGGTCGCCGTCGGTGAACTCGACGCCCACCACGTCGATCTTCGCCTTGTCGAAGACCAGTTTCGCTGCCGACCATCGGGTCTCCAGCACGTCGACACCCGGGAGGATGCGCAACGCGAGCACCTTGCCACCGGGTTTCATCTTCTGCGCGACGAACTCCGCCCCGACGTGGCCGAAGCCGTATCCGCCGATCGGGTTGATGTACGTCACGGGGCATGTCGTGTCGACGCCGCGGTCGAAGACGATGACGGGGATTCTGGTGCGGCAGGCCGCCTCAACCGCCGGGGTCAGGGTGGCGGTGGTGTTGGGCGAGACGATGAGCGCGTCGCAGTCCTTGCCGAGCAGGTCGTTGATGTCGGCGATCTGCTTCTGGTCCTTGCCCTCGGCGTCGACGTGCACGAATTCGGAGATCTGGTCACGGTGTGTCTCGACCTCGGCTTGCATGGTCTTGAATCCGACCTGCCGCCAGGGGTTGTTCAGTCCCGCGTTCGAGAAGCAGATCTTGTGGGGTCCCGCCTTCCGGAAGGAGGCGGTGTCCACCGTGCTCGGGTTGAGTGCCTGCTCCCAGGGTTTGTCCGCCGGGCCGGTCGCGGTGGCCGCGAGCATCGCGAGTTCGGCTTCGTAGTCGGCTTGCACGAAGAACTTCGACTGTTCCCCGGTGCCCGTGCCGGCCGTGGACGGACCGCCGGATGGCCCGGTCACCGGCTCGTCGGTGGAGCATCCCGCGAGGGTGAGCACGATGGCAGCGGCCATCATTGCCATGGGACGACGCACGCTGTTCCCCTATCTGGACGGTGAGCGCGTTGCCATGACGGCAACGGCGAGCAGGATGATGGCGCCCTGTACGGCCGGCCGGACCGTGCCGGAGACACCGAAGAAGTTCATGAGGGCGAACAGCAGTTCGAGCGTCAGAGCGCCGAGCATCCCGCCGGCGACGGACCCGCGCCCGCCGCCCAGGGCGACGCCGCCGAGCACCACCGCGGTGATGGCGGAGAATTCCAGGCCGCTGCCCGCCTGGAACGACACACCGCTGTATCCGCCGAGCAGGATCGCTGCCACTGCGGCCGCGACGGCGCTCAGGACGAACGCGATCGTGCGGGATCGGCCGACGTGTACCCCGCTGAGTTCGGCGGCGCGGGGGTTGTCGCCGACGGCGATCAGGGTGTGCCCGAAGTCGGAACGCATCAGGATCACGGCGAGGACGGCAAGGACGAGTACGACGAGCAGCGCGTACGGCACCCGGCCGAGGACCGGGACGTCCTCGACGGCGCGTCGTCCGAGTAGCCGGAACTGTTCGGAGAGCGCGCCTTTCGGGGAGCCGTCGGACCAGAGGTACACGGCTCCGACGAGGATCAGCAGCATGCCCAGGGTGGTGATGAACGACGGCACTCGCAGCCACGTCGTGATCAGGCCGTTGACCAGTCCCACGAGGGCCGCGGAGACGAGGACGAGCGCGGCGACCGGCCAGGTGCGGTCGGGGTCGCCGTCGATGAGGCGGGCGGCGAGCACCACTTCGGCGGTGACCAGGGAGCCGACCGACAGGTCGAACTCGCCGGAGACGATGACGAAGTACTGTCCCGCGGCGAGCAGGATGATCGGGGCCGAGCGGCCGAGGAAGGACATCAGCGATGCCGGGGCGAGGAAGCCGGGTTGCCGGATCGCCGTGAGGATCAGCAGCACGCCGAGGATGGCGAGGATCGGCAGTGGGCTTCCAGAGCGAATTCGTGGCAGGCGGCGCGTCAGTGTGTCGTTCATGGTCAGGACCGGCCGTTCCGGGTTCGGCGGCGGGCGTAGACGGCGACCGCGGCGATGATGATCACGCCTCGGACGACCTGTTTGGCGAAGGCGTCTAGCTGGAGCTGGTTGAAGACGGCGTCGATGCTGGCGAGAAGGAGCACGCCGCCGACCGTGCCGATGACGCTGCCGCGTCCACCGGCGAGTGCGGTGCCGCCGATCACTACGGCGGCGATGGATTCCAGGTCGTAGATGCCTTCGGTGCCCACTCTGGGGCCGCCGGAGCCGAGTCGTGCGGCGAGGTAGACGCCGGCGAGTCCCGCGCACAGCGAGCAGAGGATGTGGGCGGTGACGAGGACGCGGTTGTTGCGGACGCCGGACAGCCGTGCGACCTCCGGATCACCGCCGACCGCGAGTAGGTGGTGGCCGAATCGGGTACGGCGGAGTGTCAGCCAGGCTGCCGCGGCGACGGCGATCAGGAGCAGGAAGGACATCGGCACCGGCCCGGCGCGCTGATAGCCGAGGGTCTGCACCAGCGCGGGTGAGGTGGCGCCGGCCGGGCCGTCGTAGCCGCTGTCCAGGTAGCCCTTGAGCAGCAATCCGACGCCGAGGGTCGCGATGAACGCGTCGATGCGGGTCCGCGCGATCAGCAGGCCGTTGAGGAGTCCGACGCCGGCGCTGACGGTCAGCGCCAGCACGATTCCCGGCAGCAGGGCGGTGTCGCTGCCGTTCATGGTCTCGGCGGCGACGAGGGTGCTGAGGCTGACCACGTAGGCCACCGACAGGTCCAGGGAGCCGCCGAGGATCACGAGGGTCTGGCCGATGGCGACGAGTCCCAGGCCGGCGGCGACGTGCAGCAGGCTCACGACTGTCGCCTGGGTGAACAGTGCGCCGCCGCGCAGTACGACGATCAGCCAGCCGATCGTGAGGGTGAGGGCCAGGGCCAGGTACACGCCGGGTACGGTCCGTCGCGCTGCGAGCAGTGGCAGGGAACTCATGGCGCCGTCACCGCGCCCATCGCGGTGGCGACGACATCGGCCTCGGGCGCGCCGGCGGGCAGTTCGCCGACGATGCGGCCGTCGCGCATGACGATGATCCGGTCGCTCATCCCGAGCAGTTCCGGCAGGTCGGACGAGATCATCAGGACTGCGGCGCCGTCGTGTGCGATTCTGCGGACGATGTCGTGGATGGCTGCTTTCGCGCCGACGTCGATGCCGCGGGTCGGCTCGTCGAAGATGATGACGCGCGGGTCGAGCGCGAGCCACCTGGCGAGGACGACCTTCTGCTGGTTGCCGCCGGACAGGTAGCGGATCTCCTGGTCGATGCCGGTGCTTCGCAGGTCGACCGCGTCGAGCACCTTGCGTGCCCGTGTGGCCCGGGCGGCGCGGCCGGTCCAGGGGCCGCCGAGGGCGCGGCCGGCGAGCAACGCGTTGTCGAGCACCGGCTGGCGGGCGATGATGCCCTCGCCCTTGCGGTCCTCGCTGACGTAGGCGATGCCGGCGCGTATCGCGGCGCGCGGCGAGTTCGGCCGGATCGGCGTGTCGTCCAGTTCGATCTCTCCGGTGGTGAACGGCGTGACGCCGAACAGGGCGCGTGCGAGCGCGGATCGTCCCGAGCCCTGCAGGCCGCCGACGCCGACGACCTCGCCGGCGCGTAGCCGCAGGTTGATGTCGCTGAGCTTGTGATTGCCGGCGCCGCGGACGGTGAGCCGGACCGGGCCCGGGTGGCCGAGGGCGGCGCGGTCGGGGTAGTAGCCGGTCAGGTCGCGGCCGACCATGTGCCGTACCAGCTGGGCCGGGGTGGTCTGCGCGGTCGGTGTCGTCGTCACGTTCCGGCCGTCCTTGAGGACGGTGATGCGGTCGGCGAGTTCGAAGACCTCGGCGAGGCGGTGCGAGACGTAGAGCACGCCGATCCCCTGGCGCCGCAGTCGTCGTACGAGGGTGTGGAGGATGTCGGCCTCGTGGTCGGCGAGCGCTGCGGTGGGCTCGTCCATGATGAGCAGCCGGGCGTCGAGGGCCAGGGCCTTGGCGATCTCGACGACCTGGCGCTGAGCGATTCCGAGCCGGACGACCGGGGCGTCGGCGGGGAGCGATCCCGCTCCGATCAGGGTGAGCAGCGCCGAGGTGCGGGCGAGCATCTCGTGCCGGTCGATCAGGCCCCGGCGCACCGGTTCGTGGCCCAGGTGGACGTTCTGCGCGATGGTGCGCTCCGGCAGCAGTGTGAGTTCTTGGTGGATCATGGCGATCCCGGCGTGCCTCGCCTCTCGTGGGCTGCGGAATTGTCGTGCTTCACCGGCGAACCGGATGAGGCCGTCGTCCGGCGCGTATCCGCCGGAGATGATCTTCATGAGGGTCGACTTGCCGGCACCGTTCTCCCCGACGACGGCATGGACCTCGCCGGGCGCGACGTCGAGGTCGACGGGTCGAGGACACGTACGCCAAGGAAGGACTTGGTGACGTTCCGGAGCGCGAGCAACGGCTCGCGCTTACTTTCAGTAGTCATGGGCGGATTCATGGCGTTGAGTGCAGCGGCCCTCAGCGCCCACCGTGGGCAATCCTTGACAGGCACGAAACATCACACGTATGAAGATAGATGTTCTCCGATGCTGAAGCAATAACACCAAGAACTCTTGATCAGGGACCTGCGGAGCTCGGCAGGCGAAGTCCCCAACGCCGTCATACCGAGGTACGGCGGCCCAAAGGCATCGAAGTACAGGAACAGGAGAGCAATCCCCCCGGCGCTCCACGCCGCAGAGAACGGCGCAGCGGTGCACTACGCTGCGCTACCTCAACGTGGAGCCGGCAGCCATCCCCAGGAGAGACGTATGCGCCGCTCAACACTGACCATCGGGGTGATCGCGGGCATACTGCTCTCGCTCGCCGCCGTCGCCCCGGCATCGGCCGCCCCGGCCTTCCGCGCCCTGCTCTTCACCAAGACCGCGGGTTACCGCCACGACTCGATTCCCGCCGGTATCTCGATGTTCCAGCAGCAGGCGGCGGCCGAGAATTTCGAGTTGGTGCACAGCGAGGACGCCGGCGTCTTCACTCCCGCCAACCTCGCCACCTTCGACGTGCTCATCATGTTCCAGACCTCGGGCATGGTGTGGACGTCGGCCGCCCAGCGGCAGGCCGTCGAGGGTTTCCTCGCCTCCGGCAAGGGCATCGTGGCCGTCCACAACGCCACGGACATGGGCATCGAGGGCGAGTACCCGTGGTGGGACCAGACGATCAACGCCGGTGCCCACATGCCGGAACACTCCCCCGGAGTTCTGCAGGGCACCGCCATCGTCGCGGACAAGAAGCACCCGTCGACGGCGAGCCTGCCGGACCGCTGGATCCGCAGCGAGGAGTGGTACAACTTCGACCGCAATCCCCGCGGTGACGTGCACGTGCTCGTGACCGCTGACGAGCGGACGTACAACCCGGGTTCTCGCGCGATGGGGCCCGATCACCCGATCTCCTGGTGCCGTAACGCCGCCGGTGGACGGGTGTGGGCCACGGGAATGGGTCATTCCGCCGCGTCCTACAGCGAGACCAACTTCCGCGACCACGTCCTGGGCGGGGTGAAGTGGGCCGCCGGAAACCAGCCGGGCGAGTGCGGCGGGACCGTGTGGAGCAACTTCCAGAAACGCACGCTGGACGACGACACCGTCGACCCGATGGCGCTGGCCGCCCTGCCGGACGGCCGGGTCATGTACGTCCAGCGGGGCGGACAGGTGAAGATCTTCAAACCCGCGTCCAACTCCACCGTCACGGCGGGCACTCTCAGCGTCTACACCGGGGGCGAGGACGGCCTCACCGGACTGGCCCTCGACCCGGACTTCGCCACCAACGGGAACGTCTACCTCTACCACTCCCCCGCGAGCAGCGCGACGGACGTCAACCGGGTCTCCCGCTTCACCCTCACCGGCGACACGCTGAACGTCTCCGGCGGCGTCACCGTCATCGACATCCCGGCGTACCGCGACCGGACCTTCCCCGAACCGGGACACACCGGCGGGTACATGGAGTTCGGACCGGACGGCAACCTCTACATCGGCACCGGCGACGACACCCCGCCGAACCTGGACCCCAACTGGCAGGGATACGCCCCACTGGACTGGCGCAACGGCAAGGCCAACCTCGACGCGGCCCGCACCGCCGGCAACACCAACGACCTGCGCGGCAAACTGCTGCGCATCCGGCCGCAGGCCGGGGGCGGCTACACCGTACCCGCGGGGAACCTCTATCCGGCGGGGACGGCGCAGACCCGGCCGGAGATCTACGCGATGGGTTTCCGCAACCCGTTCCGGTTCTCCATCGATCCGGCGAACGGCTGGGTCTACCTCGCCGACTACGGGCCCGATCGTAACCCGCCGACCACCAACCGCGGGCCGGAAGGTCTCGTCGAACTCAACGTCATCAAGGCACCGGGCAATTACGGCTGGCCGTTCTGCCACGGCAACAACCAGCCGTACGCTCCCTTCAACCCCGACACCGGCGTGGTCGGCGCCAAGTTCAACTGCTCCTCGCCGGTGAACAACTCCCCCAACAACACCGGGCTGACCAGCCTGCGACCGGTCGTCGCGCCGAACATGTGGTACGGGTACGGCAACTCGCCGACCTTCCCGGAGCTCGGCTCGGGAGGCTCCGCGCCGATGGGCGGACCGGTCTACCGATACGACGCGGCCAACCCATCCGACACGAAGTTCCCGGCCTACTACGACGGGGTCCACTTCTTCTACGAATGGTCGCGCAACTACATCAAGGAGGTGCACTTCGACGCGAACACCGCGGTGACCCGCACCAACCCGTTCCTGCCGGGCGGACGGTTCAACAAGCCGATGGACATGGAGTTCGGCCGCGACGGGTCGCTCTACCTGCTGGAGTGGGGCACCAACTTCGGCGGCGGCAACAGCGACTCCGGCCTCTACCGCATCGACTACATCCAGGGCGGACAGTCACCGCTGGCCAGGGCCTCCGCAACGCCGACCAGCGGCACGGCGCCGCTGACCGTCCAGTTCAGCAGCGCCGGCACGACCGACCCCGATCCCGGCAGCACCCTGCGCTATCAGTGGACCTTCGGCGACGGCGCGACCTCGACGGCGGCGAACCCGAGCCACGTCTACACCAGCAACGGCAACTACACCGCCCAGCTGAAGGTCACCGACGAGTCGGGCAAGTCCGGCTTCGCCAACATCGCCATCACGGTCGGCAACACCGCCCCGGTCGTCACCATCACCACCCCGCCCAGCGGCGGCATGGTCGACTTCGGCGACCGGGTCGCCTACACGGTCAGCGTGACCGACCCGGGCGGCGCCGCGATCGACTGTACGAAGGTTTTCGTCAACCCCGCCCTCGGGCACGACGACCACGCGCACGAGACGAGCGAATATCCGGGCTGCTCCGGCACGATACTCACCGAGCTGCTGGGCGGGCACCCGGACGGCGCCAACCTCTTCTACGTCCTCAACGCCCGATACACCGACAACGGCGGTTCGGGCGGTGCGGCGCCGCTGACCGGCCGGGCCCAGGCCATCCTGCAGCCCAAGCACAAACAGAGCGAGTACTACTCGAGCCAGTCCGGAACCCGGGTCGTCGAGCAGACCGGCGCGGAGAGCGGCAAACGGATCGGAGACATCTCCGCCGGCGACTGGGTGTCGTTCACCCCGATGAGCCTGTCCGGCATCTCGTCGGTCAGCTACCGGGTGTCGTCACCGTCGGGTGGCGGGTCGATCGAGCTGCGCAGCGGCTCCCCGACCGGCACCCTGCTGGCCACCACGACGGTGCCGAACACCGGGGGCTGGAACAACTACCAGTCCACGGCTCCGGTGAGCGTTGCCGGAACGGCCGGATCCCCGACGATCTACATGGTGTTCCGGGGTAGCGGGTTCGACCTGGACTCGCACACCTTCGGCGGGGCCGGTGTCGGCGTGCCGAATTCCACCGGCGTGGCCGGGAAGACCTGGACGCTCACCGCCCAGCACAGCGGCAAACTGATGGACGTGAACGCCGCCTCCACCGCCGACGGCGCCCAGATCAACCAGTGGGCACCGACCGGCGGCGCCAATCAGAGGTGGCAGGCGGTCGACGCCGGCGGTGGTGCCGTCACCCTGCGGGCCGGGCACAGCGGCAAGTGCGCGGAGGTGGCCGGCGGTTCCTCGGCTGCGGGCGCGTTCCTGCAACAGGCGACGTGTAGCAGCAGCACGCAGCAGAGGTTCACCGCCACGCCGACCGGCACGTCCGGTGTGTACACCCTGCGCAGTGCGGTCAGTGGCCTCTGCGTGGATGTCAACGGGGCCGCGACCAGCGACGGGGCGCGGATCCTGCAATGGACCTGTCAAGGCTCGCCGAACCAGCAATGGCGGTTCAGCCAGGTGTGACAGGCGGCGGACGGGCGGTTCCAGCCAAGGGCTCCTGGACCCGCCCGTCGGCTTCGGTCGTTATTCAGCCGTTACCGAACTTCGCGAACCCGGTCCCTGCTGGACGCATCGCACGGGAGGACAGCACCTCGAATCCGAAAGAGGCAACACGATGCGACGCACGATGGCGATTCTTGGCGCGTTCCTCGGCATGGCACTGCTCAGCGGCTACGGCACGGCCGCCCGTGCCGAGTCAGCGGCGACATCGACGGCAGCCGGTTCCAGCACGGTGATCCCGGCGGCGGCCGGTTCCGGCACAATGACCTCGGGGGCGGCGTCCACGCCGAAGAAGGGCAAGAAGCTGGTGCTGGGGCCGAACGGGCTGGGCGCCCTGAAGCTGGGCATGACCCGCCGCCAGGCTGAGAAGACCAAGCTGGTGAAGAAGCGCGCGGTGGAGGTCCGCAACAACGTCTGCAACGCCGACTACCGGATCAGGACCGCGAAGACCGACGCCCCGGTCTTCCTCTCGCGGAAGCTCGGCATCGCTTCGATCACCGCCTATCCGGGGGTGGCCACGCCGCAGGGCATCAAGCTCGGCAGCCCGGCCAAGGCGGTCAAGAAGGCATACCCGGGCTGGCGCAGTGTCACCGACACCGGCCTGAAGGGCCGGGGCCTGGTCAAGGTGCCCGGCAACCGCAAGGCCTACTACAACATCACGATCTCCCGCGGCAAGGTCACCAGCCTTCAGCTCGAGCTGCGTAACCAGAACTGCTACGAGTAGGAGGCGGCCGCACAGGGAGGCATGATGCGATCACGCGGTACGGGCGGCACGATGATGCGGCGAACCGTTCTGATGCTCACGGCGGCGGCAACCTTGGCGCCGGCCACCGGATGCGGCGCTGCGCCGGAGCGGGTGGGCGGCGCCGCCGAACCGGTCGGCGGTATCCGACCCACCGGAACCGTCGCCACGTCGACCGCCGCCACGGCGCGCCGGACGCTGGGACCGGCCGGTGTGGGTGCCCTCAAGCTCGGCATGAACAGGGCCGAGGCGGACGCGACGCAGCTGGCGGACTGGACCGGGGAGCGGCACGACAGCGGCTGCAACCCCGAATACCGGTTGACGTACGGCGGCCCGGACGCCGTCGTGTGGCTGTCCACAGATCTGGGCATCGCGTCGATCACTGCCTATCCGGGGCTGGCCACGCCGCAGGGCATCGAGCTCGGCAGCTCGACCGAGGCGGTCCAGGCGGCTTACCCGGACTGGCGCAACTTCACCGGGCCCGGGCCGGAGGGGCGCGGGCACGCCGCGGTGCCCGGCAACAGCAACGCCGTCTACAACATCACGGTCGACAACGGCGAGGTCGTCGCGCTGCAGCTCGAACTGCGCGCCCAGGACTGCTACGAGTGACCGCCGGCGCCGCAGCGGATCGCCAAGTCGGCCGGCTTCGCACGGGAGCCGGCCATCGACAGGTCGGCGGCTCAGCTGCCACTGGTCACGTATTCGCAGCCCACCGTCTGGTCGTTTGGCCACCGCAGGCAGGAGTCGCCGCCGGTGCCGTTGGCGCCGCCGTCGAGCAGGTCCTTGGTGCGGTTCGTGTTCCAGTCCTCGCCGGTCAGCCAGTCGTCGCCGGCTCCGCCGTACATCTTGTCAGTGCCCGGGCCGCCGTACAGGATGTCGTCGCCGCCGAGACCGTAGATGGTGTCGTTGCCGCCGACGCCCTCGAGCATGTTGGGGCCGGCGCTGCCGACGATCCGGTCGTTGCCGAACCCGCCGACGAGGTTCTCGATGTCGGTGGCGAGGTTGTCGCCCTCGCCCTTGCGACCGTCGTCGGCGACCCCGTCGGCGTCCAGGCTGACCGCCGAGTCGTAGCTGTAGTGCACGGTGTCGGAACCGGCACCGCCGAAGATGCGGTCGGCGTCGGCCACACTCGCCGGGTACTGGTTCATCGAGATCCGGTCTGCGCCGGCGTCTCCGTAGTACACGTCCTTGCCGCCGCCGCCGAAGATCTCGTCGTCGCCGTTGCCGCCTCGGACGAGGTCGCGGCCGTGGGTGTCCTCGATCCAGTCGGCGCCGTCACCGCCGTACAGCTTGTCGTTCTGCGGCGAACCGTAGATCCGGTCGTTGCCGCCGAGGCCCCAGATCTGGTCCCCGCCGAGGTCGCCATACAGGATGTCGCCGCGCGTACCGCCGGTGATCTTGTCGCTGCCGGTGCCGCCGATCGCCGTCATGGCCAGGCCTGTGCTGTTGACGATCGTGTCGTTGCGGTCGTACGTGCGAACGTGCACCCGGGTCGGCGCGGTCTTCAGGCTGCACCGCACCTTGGTCTTGTCGCCCTTGACCGCCTTGCAGCCCGTCCCGGCCTTGATCGCGACCCGGTCGTCGACCGTGATCGTGTTGCCGGAGCGGGAGAGCAGCACCCGGTTCTGGTGGCCGCTCCCGGCCTTGTACTGCACCTTGGTGCCGCCGTAGACGGAGACGACCCCGGTCCCGGCGGCCTGGGCGGGTGACGCCACCACGCCGACGGCGCCCATGACGAGCACTGCCATACCGGCGCGGGTCAGCCAGGTGGATCGTGACACGTGGAAGCTCCTACTTGGTGAAGGTCCGGGTGGTCGCCGCCAAGGCCGCGCATTGAAGTACGTCACATTGATCAGCGCATGGTCCGGCCCGTGCAGCCTATGCGAGCAGACGGTCCTTCTGATCAGCCGAACGGATGAACCGGTCCCGATTCGTCGCTACGCTTGCGGACCGACGCGGGCCGCCTGGTCACATTCCTGCGAGCAGGTACTCCCGGACATGACCGCGCGCCTGGTGGATACGGGATTTCACGGTGCCCTCCGGGATGCCCAGCTGCACGGCGATCTCCTTGTAGTCGAGCTGGCAGATGTCGCGCAGAACCATCGGCGCGACCAGGTCGGCCTTGGTCGTCTCCAGCTTCTCCAGTGCGTCGAGCAGGTCGAGCCGGGATCCGGCGATGACACTCGTCGTACGGGCGTCGGGCACATCGACCGGCATCTCCGCGTAGCCGCGCTCGGCAGCCCGTCGCTTGAGGGTCCGGTACGTCTGACGCGACCCGTTGGCGATGATCACGTGCAGCCAGGTGCTGAACTTCGATCGTCCCTCGAATCCACCGATGTTCCTGGCCACCTGCATCAGCACGTCCTGGCACGCCTCCTCGGCGTCCTGGTAGCAGGGCAGGAACCGCGCGCACCGGCGCAGCACTCCGGGCCGGATGCCGGCCAGCAGTGTCTCCAGTGCACCGTGGTCACCACCGGCCGCTTTCCGGGCCAGTTCTTCCTGTTCCTCGTCCCGCACGTTGTCCCCCGTTCTCGATCCAACGACGTTGATAATACGAACGTGCGGGTACCTTCCATGATCGGCCGATATCGAATCACCGAGCGCCTCGGATCAGGCGCGTTCGCCACCGTCTGGCTTGCCGAGGACGATGTGCTGGAGTCGCAGGTCGCCATCAAGGTGCTGGCCGAGAACTGGTCGCATCACCCGGATGTGCGGGCCCGGTTCGAGCAGGAGGCCCAGGTACTGCGCCGGGCCGACTCGGAGCGGCTCGTGCGCGTGCACGACTTCGGCGAACTGCCGGACGGCCGCCCCTACCAGGTGATGACGTACGCGGCCGGCGGCTCGCTGGCCGACCGGCTGGAACAGGGACCGATGGCGGTTCGTACGGCGTTGCGGACCGCGGCGGACATCGCGCACGCCGTGACGGTCCTGCACGACTCCGGGGTGCTGCACCGTGATCTGAAACCGTCGAACATCCTCTTCGACACGGTGCGCGGCACGGAACGCGTACTGGTGGCCGACCTTGGTCTGGCGAAGTCGATCGCGCAGGCGTCAGGGTTCACAGTGGTCGCCGGCACGCCCGGCTACATGGCGCCGGAACAGAGCCTGCCCGGTGGCGGCCTGGACGTCCGCGCCGACGTGCACGCGATCGGCGCGATGACGTACCAGATGCTGACCGGGCAGGCACCTCAGCCGGGACGTCCGAACGGCCGGTCCGCGCCGTCGAAACTGCGTCCCGGCATTCCGCGTCAGGTGGACCGGGTGGTGATGCGGGCACTGGACGCTGACCGGAACCGTCGCTGGCCGTCGCCGGCCGCGTTCGCCTCGGCGCTGGAGTCCTCGGTCAGCCAGGGCCGGGTGATGCGGTCGCTGCGGCATGTGACGGGCACGCTGCTGGCCCTGGTCCTGCTGGCCCTCACGGCGGGCGCGACAGTTCCCGGTGGAACTCCGAAGGGCTGGATGCGGGTGGCCGACACCGGCCGCACGTTCTCGGTGTCGGTGCCCGGCGAGTGGGCCCGCCAGTTGCGTGACTCCGGCTGGAACGCCTCGTCGCTCGGTCTGCCGTCCGGCACCGAGCCCGGCCTGCAGATCGGTGCCGACCTGCGGGACCTCGCCGGCCCGGCCCTGTTCGCCGGCTCGAGCCGCTGGCTGGTGCCGGGCGTGCCGGTGACGTGGCCGTCACATCCGGGTTGCCGACGGCAGCTGGACCGTGAGATCCGGGCCGCGGGCCTGAGCGGCCAGGCCCGCCGCTGCGCCACGGCCACCGTTTCGTACACCGACGTACTCTTGACCGGAATTGGGCACGAGGGCGTTTACATGCAGATTCGGCAGCCGGTCGGCACCGACCACACCGACACGGTGCTCCGGACGCTGCGGCTGGATCAGTCGTAGTGCTGCTGTGATCTTCGGTCGTCATGCTGGTCGTCCGAGCGGATGGATAACGGGGTATTCGGTGTTCAACAACCAGTCACCCCCCGGTCAGGTGGATCGGGAATCGTCACCGGTCATGCAACGGACTACCGGCATCGCCGCGCTCGTCGCCCTGACCACTCTCGCGGCCGGCATCCCGGCCTATGCGGCCGAGCGCCCGCTCCGGGAGATCAGAGCCACCGTCGAGACCCCGAGCCTCTTCGACGACGAGGCCGGCGGTGACGCCGACGCCGACGACCCCGCGATCTGGATCAACCCCGCCGACAAGGGCGGGAGCCTGGTCATCGGCACCGCCAAGAACGGCGGCCTGCGCGTCTACGACCTGAAGGGCCGCGAGGTCCAGTCGATCGCGACGCCCGAGGGTGGCCGCTTCAACAACGTCGACATCCTGACCGGCTTCAAGTTCGGCAAGAAGAAGGTCGACGTCGCCGTCGTCACCGACCGGGGCCTGGACAAGCTCCGCATCTACCGGATCGAGGCGAACGGACTCACCGACATCACGTCGGCCGACGCGCCGCTGCTGTTTTCGAAGGACCAGGCCGAGGTCGAGGAGCAGGCCACGGGTTACGGGGTAGCCGTCTACGACCGCTATGCGGTGGTCAGCCGCCGGCACAGCACCCGCCTCGGCATCTTCCGGCTCGAGGAGAAGAACGGCAAGGTCACCTACCGCACCACGGACACGCTCGACCTGCCTCGCGAGTTCCGCCTGCCGAACGGTGAGATCTGGACCCCGTGCCTCGAGCCCGGCGAGGACCCGCAGGTCGAGGGCATGGTCGTGGACACTGAGGCGGGCGTGCTCTACGCCGCCCAGGAGGACGTCGCTCTGTGGCGCATCAACCTGGCCGGCGGCACGTTCAGCAGCATCCCGCGGGTAGTCGAGCGCGTCCGCGAGTTCGGGCAGCCGGCCACCTACGACCCGGAGACGGAGGAGTGCACCGTCGACTACGTCAACGACTTCGGCGGCCGCATCACCGCCGACGTCGAGGGCGCCACCATCTACCCGACCGGCAAGCGCAGCGGCTACCTGATCGTTTCCAGCCAGGGCGACAGCCGTTTCTTCGTCTACGACCGCCGCACCAACCGGCCGCTGAACATCTTCTCGGTCACCGACGGCCGCAACGCCGACGGCGTCGAGCACTCCGACGGCGCCGCCGTCACCGCGGTGGCCCTTCCCGGCTACCCGAAGGGCCTGCTGGTCCTCCACGACGGCGAGAACACCCCCGACGACGGCCGCACCAGCACCAACTTCAAGTTTGTCGACTGGCGCTCCCTCGGGCTCCCGTCCTAGTCAGGCCAGTCAACCCCGCCGATGCGAATGGCCGGGAACTCCGTCATCTCACGGAGTTCCCGGCCATTTTCCGGTACGCGCCACAACCACCCGACCGCACCATTCCCGGTACCCGGCTTCGCCGCTGACGCCCGACCCCGTGATCGCCCCCGTGACGACACAGGCTCACCGGCAACGGCGCCCGGCGGCGGCTACTCGTAGCAGCCGTCATCCGTCGACTGGAGAGTGGAACCGGCGACCCTGTCGTCTCCGATCATGATCCGGTACCCGGCCCGACGGTTCCCCCGGCACTGACGCGAGGCGCCGCCCATCCAACGGGTCCGGGTCGCTGACTTCCCGGTGATCAGCCCGGCAGCCAGTGCCTCCTTGACCGACATGCCCGGGCGCAGCTCGCCCACACCGTCCGGCCCCAGAGTCAAGCTCCTGCCGGAACCGCCGGTCCTGGTGCTGGAGCCGTTGTCCTGGGAAGTCGCAGAGCTCTTGTCCGGAACCGCACCCACGGCAGAGGGGCTGCCTCCGGGCACACCAGCTGCACTCGACGTGCCAGTCGCGGCGGGGCCTGCACGGCACCGGCCGCTGCGGCCGCTCCGTCCAGTCGGTGAGGCTGGCTGTCGCATCCGGTCAGAATTGCCACACCGGCCATCGCAGCCACCTCAACCGCAAAACCTTACGCCGCATCGCCATTTCCTCTTCCGTGACACCGTCCGCGCCGCCCGCGTCCCGTCACTACATGCGATGCGCTCGCCGGCCCGTTGGTTCTGGCCGATCGGTAACGGACAGGTAACGTCGAGTCCAGTCGCGCTCCAGCCCAGGCCGGCCTGATCCCGGCCTGGCTCGAGCTCGACTGACCTGAGCCCGGCCCGGCCCGGCCCGCCCCCGCACAGATCCGGGACATCGCTCTGCGCGAGCCCGGAAATGCAGAAAGGCCCACCCGGTCACCCGGGTGGGCCTTTCGTAACGTTGAGTCCGGCGGCGTCCTACTCTCCCACACCCTCCCGAGTGCAGTACC
>NZ_JBFAAI010000049.1:0-40051 GCF_040639655.1 Actinoplanes sp. NPDC023801
CCTCGCGGGGGGGCGGGGGGGTGTGCCCACCGCCCGCGCCGCGCCACGCTCATTTGCCGAGGTCGGCCAGGTTCTCGTTGTACGGCTTCGCGATCTCGTCAAGGAAGGCGTCCGGAGTCTTCGAGCCGTTGATCAGGCCCTGGGTGCCGGCCACGAGCACGTCGTAGTAGCCGGGCGCCGGCCAGTCCGGGTAGAACGCCAGGCCGTCCGAGGTGGAGATCTTGTTGAAGGTCTCCACCAGCTCCCTGTTCTTCGGGTCGGTGATCGCCGCCGGGTCGGCCGCGACCGGGACGCCACCGCTGTTGCCGAGCAGTGCCTGCACCTCGGGCTGCATGGTGATGTCGATGAAGTCGTACGCCAGCGCCTTGGCCTTGCTCTTCTCCGGCACCACCCAGAGGTTGCCGCTGGAGCCCGGGTGCAGGGTGTTGCCCGGGAAGAGGAACGTGCCCCACTCGAAGTCCTTGATCTCGTCGGCGAACCGGCCGTACCACCAGGAGCCGGAGATCAGGATCGGGAACTTGCCCTGGGTGAACGAGACCCCCATGTCCTCGGCCTTGATGCCGGCCGAGTCCTTGCTGATGTAGCCCTTGCTCACCCACTCGGCGAAGGTCTGTGCGCCGTAGGTCAGCTGCGGGCCCTTGAAGTCGACCTTGTTCTTGTAGAGCTGGTAGTCGTCGACGAACTTGCGGTCGGCCTTCGACAGCGCGAGCTCGTAGAAGATCTGCTGGGCCGGGTACTCGGCGCCGCCGACCGCGAGCGGGGTCACCTTGTTCTGCACGAACGTGTCCATCACCTTGGTGAACTCGTCCAGCGTGGCCGGGACCGCCAGCTTGTACTGGTCGAACATCTTCTTGTTGTAGTAGACCGTGACGAACTCACCGTAGTTGGGCACGCCGAAGACCTTGCCGCTGCCCATGATGCCGTCGTCGTCGTACTTCGCGGTGGTCTGCAGGCTGGTGCTGAGTTTGGAGTCCCAGCCGCGCTTGGTGAACTCGTCCGAGATGTCGGTGAGCAGACCCTGCTTGGACAGCAGACCGGCGGTCGCGTTGCCCTTGTTGTATTCCATGATGTCGGGCGCGCTGTCGGAGTTGAGGATCATCTGGGCGTTCTGCTGGATCTGCTCGAAGCCCTTCTCCTCGAACTTCACCTCGACGCCGGGGTGGCTGGCCTTGAACAGCTCGATCGCCTTGTTCCAGGCGATGCCCATGGCGCTGTTGGGCCCCTCGTAGTGCCAGAGGGTCAGGGTCTTGGCGTCGGCGCCTTCGGTCGCGCCGTCGTCGCCGCCGCACGCGGTGAGACCGAGGGTGGCTGCCAGCAAGAGAGCACCGGCCGCGAGACCGGATCGTGTTCGGAGCATTGCGGTACCTCCGGGGGAAGTTCTCGCCATCGACGTTCGCGCCATCGTCGAAGCGCTTCGACGATCGGCCTTGTCGAGACGCTATGGAACGAGCCCGCTTCATGTCAACGGTGTGACGTGGAGATTTCCCCGCAGGAATCGCGCTCGACCAGACCGGGTGCCAGCAGCCGGGTGTACTCCACGCGACGGCCGTCCAGCAGCCGCATCGCGGTCTCCACGGCCAGGGTGCCGACGTCGTGCGCCGGGATGTCGATCGAGGTCAGGCTGATCGGCATCATCGTCGCGACGTCCCGCGGGCAGATCGCGACGACGGAGATGTCCTCCGGGACGCGGCGGCCGGTGGCGTGCAGCAGGTCGAGCAGCGGCCGCAGTGCCTCCTCGTTGTGCACCACCAGGGCGGTCAGGCCGTCGAGTTCGGCGTCGAGGTCGGCCATGCACGAACGCACCCCCTCAGCGCCCGGCTCGCACGGATGCGTCACCGTCCGCCGGCCGAACTCGGCCGACGCCTCCAGGAAACCGGTGAGGAATCGGTCGGCGTAGGTGGTCTGCCGCTTGTACACCGCCGGGGACGGGCCGACCAGGCCGATCCGCTGGTGGCCGTGCCCGGCCAGGTGGGCCAGCGCCTCCCGCGCCGCCGCCCCGAAGTCCAGGTCGACACAGGCGATACCGGTGTGGTCGGCGGGCAGGCCGATCAGCACCGACGGCTGCTTGAGCTTGCGCAACGCCGGGATCCGGACGTCGTCGCGCTCCAGGTCCATCACTATCAACGCGTCGACCATGGTGCTGTGCGCGACCCGCTCCAGACCGGCCGTGCCCTCGTCCTTGGTGAGCAGCAGGACATCATGGTTGTACGAGCGGGCCGCGGTCACGACGGCGGTCGCGAACTGCATGATGACCGGCACGTTCACGTCCACCCGCAACGGCGCGACCAGGGCGATCACATTCGTCTTGCTGCTCGCCAGGGCACGGGCGCCGGCGTGCGGGTGGAAGCCGAGCTCGGCGATGGCGGCCTGCACGCGGGCGCGGGTCTCGGCCGAGATCGGGCGGCGGCCGCTCAACACGTACGACACCGTGCTGGGCGACACCCCCGCCGCCTTGGCGACATCGTTGATCGTCGGCATTGCGCCTCCCCAAGTCGCCACAGCCCGTACTGCGAACGATCCTACTGATCAGCGCTTCCACCCCCACGCGTGGTGACCCACGCCCGCCGGCAAGCCACACCTCACCACACAACGGCCGGCGCCCACCCACGTGGTGACCCGCGGCGCTCCGGCGGGCGCAGGTCACCACGCAGGGTGCGGTCAGCGGATGGTGAACGTGGCCAGTCGCAGGCCGGAGCTGAGCACCAGGTAGACCGGCTGGCGGCCGGAGAAGCGGGCGAGCCTGGCGGTCACCTCCGTGTACTCGTAGGGGTCGGCGGTGCCGGCCGGTGTCGCGGTACCGAGCAGGCGGCCGGTCGGGGAGCCGAGGCGCACCTCGATCGTCCCGGCGCCCGAGGTGCGGGCGGTGAAGGTGGTGCCGCCGCGCAGGGCCGCGTCCTTGAACGCGATCCAGTCCCCGTCCGCGGACGCCCCGACCACGGTTCCGCTCGCTTTGGTCTCATCGAGCAGCCGGGCACCGGAATAGGCGTCGAAGGTCTCCGCCCGGGTCGGCCGGGACAGGTCGCGGGCCGGGATCGTCTCGCCGCGGACCGACCAGGTGGCCCGCTGCCGGATGTCGGCCGACGAGGAGCCGAGCAGCACGTCGTGAACCGAGTTCTCGACCACCCACCGTTGCCGGGTCTGATCCCACCGGGCCACGTCGGCGGGGTCGAGGGCGAACGTGACGGTCTTCGACTGCCCGGCCGCCAGCGACACCTTCCGGAAATCGCGGAGCTGCCTGACCGGGGTGGCGTCGCGGGAGGACCGCTGATGGGTGTAGAGCTGGACCACCTCGTCACCGGCCCGGTCACCCGCGTTGGTCACCGTCACGGTCACTCTGCCGTCGCGGACGACCGGGACGCCGTACCGGAACCTGGTGTACGACAACCCGTGCCCGAACGCGTAGAGCGGGGTGTCGTCGCTGTACAGGTAGGTCTGCTTCGTGTCGATGATGTCGTACTGCAGCAGGTCGTCCGGCAGCTGGGACTCACTGCGGGGCCAGGTCTGGGTCAGCTTGCCGGACGGGTTGACGTCGCCGTAGAGCACGTCGGCGACCGCATGGCCGGTCTCGGCCCCGGCATGCGTGGTCCAGAGGATGCCGGGAACGTGCGCCTGTGCCCAGTTGATCGTCTGCGGGTAACTGCTCTGCACCACCACGACGGTCCGCGGGTTGGCCGCCCGGACCGCCTTGATCAGCGCCTCCTGGCGGGATCCCAGTCCCAGGCCGGCGCGGTCGTGGACCTCACGGCCGGCGACGAACGGGTCGGTGCCGACGACGACCACGGCCGTCTGCGTCCTCCTGGCCTCGGCGGCGGCCTGGGCCACCCCGTCGACCAGCAGCTCCTTTGTGAACCTGGCGGCCGACGAGCGGTTCCCCAGGGTCAGGGCACCGTCGGCGCCCACGGTCACGTAGTCGGTGTCCGGGAACCACGACTCCTGGGTCTCGTAGCCGGTGTAGCGCAGCACGACCGTACCGTCGCCCTGGTCCTCGATCTTGAATTGTTCCTGGACGAACCAGCCGGACGGGTCCTCGGCCCGGGTCACGAACGGGCCCCAGGCATAGCCGACGAGCTTGCCGTTGGCGACGCTGCGCAGGGTGGAGACGCCGTCGCCCCAGTCGACCGTGTCGAACTGGGCGGCGGCCTCGGTCGCGCTGGTCGCGGTGACACCGACGTTGCCGGAGCCGGCCGTCACGTAGCGGCCCGTGGTGACCTCCTTGAGCGCGATCCGGTCGGCGCCCGCGCTGGTGGTGACGGCCGACGCCCGCTCGGTGATCCCGTCGAGCACGCTCACCTTGTAGGGCAGCTGGCCCCCGTACCAATCGGTGTAGAGCCTGTCGGCGGTGGGACCGACCACGGCGACCGAACCGCCGGCCCGGAGCGGGAGGATGCCGTTGTTCTTCAGCAGGACCGCGGCCTCGGCGGCGGTCTCGCGGGCCAGCGCGCGGTGCGCCGGACTGTCGATCACCGAGGGCGAGATTCCGGCGTACGGGCCACCGTCCGGATCGAATTCACCGAGGCGGAAGCGGATGCTCAGCGCATTGCCGACCGCCTTGTCGATGTCGGCCTCGGCGAGCAGCCCCCGCTCGAGCGCCTCCCGGATCGCGGTCACGGTGGGTACGGCATCGGTGTCGTTGACGGTGAAGCTGTCCAGACCGGCCTTGAGGGTGGCCGCGTTCGCCTCGGCCTGGGTGGCGAAGTAGGCCTGCGAGCCGGTCAGGTTGGTCGGCGCCCAGGCGTCGCTGACGTTGAAGAGCCGCTGGTCGCTCCAGTCGCGGACGAGGGTGCCGAGGTCCGGGTCGACGGTGGCGGGCCGGCCGTTGATCAGGTTGTAGGAGGCCATCACACCGGTCGCCGCGTTGTTGCGCAGCGCGATCTCGAACGGTTTGCGGTCGTACTCGTTGAGCACCCGCTGCGGCACGTTCGACGAGGTCCGGTCCCGAGCGGTCTCGTTGTTGTAGGCGGCGTAGTGCTTGAGTGTCGGCGCGACCTTGAGATGATCCGGGTCGTCGCCCTGCAGCCCGCTGCCGTACGCGGTGGCGACCACGCCGGACAGCAGCGGGTCCTCGGAGTACCCCTCCTCGTTGCGGCCCCAGCGCGGGTCCCGCAGCAGGTTGACCACCGGCGCCCAGGCGTTGAGTCCCCAGACCGCCGGGTTCTGCGCGTGGAAGCCGCGCAGTTCGTCGCCGACCGCACTGCCGACCCGTTCGATCAGGGCCGGGTCCCAGGTGCTGGCCAGGCCGACGGCCTGCGGGAACACCGTGGCCGTCGCGTCGATCTTGGCGCCACCGGCGGACTTGTCGGTGGACCACGCGACGCCGTGCAGCGCTTCCGTGCCGGTCTTGAACATGTCGAGGCCCAGGCGTGGGACGGCCGGCTGGAACTGGTGCAGCAACGAGATCTTCTCGTCCAGGGTGAGCCGGCTGAGCAGGTCGTCGACGCGCGCGGCCAGCGGCAGGCTCGGGTCGCGGAAGGGGTGGGCCGGGGCGGCTGCCGTTGCCGCGCCGGGGACGAGAGGAACGATCAACAGGGCCGCGGCGAGTGCGGTCAGCCCGCGTCTGAGACGCATGGCGGTCTCCTTCACGAATTGGATAAGCGCACGATTAAATGACCGTCCGGCGACTTGACCAGCGGTTACGCAATTAACGGAAATCGGTCGAAGCGCTTCGACGGACGGTTCAAGGAAACGGACGGCGGAATGGGTATCGGTGAGGGTCACCATAGAACTCGGCTGATGCGATGGGCAACCACTGCCCGTGGCTTCGCAGAAATCTTCCGGTAACCGGGGCAGAATGGGCCGGGTGCGAATGATCGTCATCGGCGGCGACGCGGCCGGCATGTCCGCCGCGTCCCAGGCCCGTCGCCGGCTGGGGCCGGGCGACCTGCGAATCACCGCGTTCGAACGCGGTCAATACACGTCCTACTCGGCGTGCGGTATCCCGTACTGGGTGGGCGGGCTGGTCGACGGGCCGGACGACCTCATCGCCCGGGACCCGGCCACGTTCCGGGAGAACGGGATCGAGGTGCACACCGGGCACGAGGTCACCGGCATCGACCTGGCGGCCCGGACGGTCACCGTCCACGACCGCACCGAAAGCTTCGACCATCTGATGTACGCGGCCGGCGCCACCCCGATCCGCCCGCCGTGGGCGGACGTCCCGGCCCGCGGTGTCTTCGGCGTGCAGACGCTCGGCGACGGCGCGGCCCTGCAGGAGTGGCTGGAGGGCGACCACCGCACCGCCGTCGTGATCGGCGCCGGCTACATCGGCGTGGAGATGGCCGAGGCCCTGCAGCGCCGCGGCCTGCGGGTCACCCTCGTGGAACGCTCCGGGCAGCCGATGTCCACGATCGACCCGGACATGGGCGCGCTCGTCGCCGACTCGATCCGCGGACTCGGCATCGAACTGCGCACCGGCGTCACCGTCGAAGGGCTGGAGACCACCGGCGGCCGGGTCAGCGCGGTCGTCACCGACGACGGGGTGCTCCCCGCCGACGTCGTGGTCCTCGGGCTCGGCGTACGGCCGAACACCGCCCTCGCCGACGCCGCCGGGCTCCCGCTCGGCATCACCGGCGCGCTCGCCACCGACCTGCGGCAGCGTGTCACCGGCCCGGACGGGATCGTCGAGGGCGTGTGGGCGGCCGGCGACTGCACCCAGGTCACCCATCTGATCAGCGGACGGCCCATGCATGTGCCGCTCGGCACCCACGCCAACAAACAGGGCCGGGTCGCGGGCATCAACATCGGCGGCGGATACGCCACGTTCCCCGGCGTCATCGGCACCGCCATCACCAAGATCTGCGACTTCGAGGTGGCGCGGACCGGGCTCTCCTCGAAAGAGGCCGAGGCGGCCGGGTTCCGGTACGTCACGGCGACCGTCGAGTCCACCAACCGGGCCGGTTACTTCCCAGGCGCCGTGCCGATGACCGTCAAGCTGATCGCCGAGAAGGACACCGGGCTGCTGCTCGGCGCCCAGATCGTCGGCCGGGCCGAGGCCGCCAAACGGATCGACGCCTTCGCCGTCGCCGTCTGGAACCGGATGACGGTCACCGAGATGACCGCACTCGACCTCGGTTACGCGCCGCCGTACGCCCCCGTCTGGGATCCGGTTCTGATCGCCGCCCGCAAGGCCGGCGACGCGCTCTAGCCGACGACCAGGACCGCGGATCCGCCGTTCCAGCTGCCGGTGAGGGTGGCGGCGGCGCCGGAGGCCGGGGCCGGCACCCGGACCACGGTGAGGTCGCCCGGCTCGGTGCCGCTGCCGCGCAGGTGCAGCGACGGCTCCCGGCGGACCAGCTCACCGCCGTGGTCGACCTCCTCGGCCGCCTCGTGCCCACCGGACCGGATCGCCTCGGCGGTCACCGCCCGGTAGACCGGGTCGCCGGTCGCGTCGTAGACCCAGCGGGTGCCCAGCACCGAGTGCTCGGTGGTGCCGATCAGCCACTCCTCCGCCCCGGCCAGCGGGGCACCCCGGTAGGTGAGCGGCACGTGCCACAGGGTCCCGTCGGCGGCACGCACGATCAGCGTCTCGATCCCGACATCCCCGGCCGGATCGTCGAACCGGGCCGCGGCGACCCGCTCCGGCTCGGGACCGTCCGGGCCGGTGAACCAATCCTGGCCGGGGAGCCATCGGGCGAGCAGTTCGAGCTTGCCGGGAACGATCTGTGCCTTGTGGAGAAGCGCCATGCCCGGCAGCCTAGGGCACGTGGTCATCTCCGTTCTCGACGAACGCGTCCGCGAGACGATCGACGTGGCCCGGCCGTACTGGCAGCGGCTGAGCGACGCGACGTCCTGGTCGGAGGCGACGAACCGGCGTCTCGACGAGCACGACCACGGCCGCGGGCGCTACCTTCCGGCCCCCGCCGAACCGGCCCGGGCGATGGCCGGCCTGCTCGCCACACGCTGGGGTGCCGCCGACTTCGGATGGCTTCACGACCATGTCCCGGGCGGGCTGCCGCATCTCACCGAACGACTCGGCGGTCCGCTCGGCCGGGTGCCGCTGCGCCCGCAGTGGGAGGGCGCGGACGTGGCCACCCTGCACGCCGAGGGCTGGAGCGCCGAGCGGATCCGGCGCGACGCCCTCACCCCGGCCGAGGCTCCCGCCGACGAGCGGCTCGCGGCGATGGTCACCCGCGGGCGGCTGCCGACGCTGGTACGTCTGTGGCAGTCCACCGGCCTCCCCGACGACGTCGCGCCGCGGTGCGCCGCGGCCGGCCTGTCACCGGACGAGGCCGTCGACCGGCACCGCGACGGAACGCTCGCAGAAGTACGGGAAGCATGAGAGCGCTGTGGGCGATACCCGTCGCGGTGCTGCTGACCGTCGTACTGATGCCGGTCAACGACGGCTTCTACGAGACGTGGATCAACTACGACGCGCAGGGCGACAGCCAGCAATGGGAGTGGCGGTACCACCGGGAGGTCATGCGGAACACCTCCGGCTATCTGTGCGGGCACGTGCTCGCGCTGCTCACCGGGGTGTGGCTGGCGCAACGGCACCGGTATCCGGTGGCGCTCGCCGCCGCTGCGGGTGTCGCGTCGGCGATGGCCGCGGCGGTGTTCGTGGCCGCGCGGGCGATCGGCGGCGAACGGGTACGGGTCACCACGGACGGGCGGGTCCTCTGGGAGCCGGGGGCAATCGGCGATCTCCCGTACGGGCCGCTGCTCGCGGCGTTCCCGCTCTACGCGCTGGCCGGAGTGGGGCTCGGTGTGCTGTTCGGCGGACGGATCCGGTCGCGGGCTGCACGGATCGTGGCCGTGGTGGTTCTGGCGGGTGGCTGGATGGTGGCCACCATGGCCGGGTTGTTGCAGGACGACCGGCTGGGCCTTCCGATGTGGACGCTGGTGGTCGTGCCGCCGCTGGCCGCGGCGACGGTGATCGGCATGGCGTCGTTGTCACTTGACGCCTGGGATCTCTACCCGTCCCTCACCGGCGACTGGGGCGACGCGGCGGCGGACGCCCTGGTTCTCGGCCTGACGGCCTGGACCGCGGTGCTCGCCGTGGCTGCCCGGGCGCGAGCCGCGGCCGCCGGCCCCAGCTCACGCCGGTGATCCGGCACCCCAGGGATACCTGGGGTACTGCCGGCGGTCTTACGGTGACCGTCGCATACGCCCGGCGGTCGCGCTGACGGCCCGGACCACCGCGTAGGTCGCGCGGTGGCCCGGGACTGTTCCGATGCGGCGAGGGCTGACCCGTCCGTACCGGATCTAGAGGCCCATGTCCTTCGCGATGATCATCTTCATCACCTCGGACGTGCCGCCGTAGATCCGGTTGACCCGGTTGTCGGCGTAGAGGCGGGCGATCGGGTACTCGTTGATGAAGCCGTAACCGCCGTGCAGCTGCAGGCAACGGTCGATCACCCGGTGCGCGGCCTCGGTGCAGAAGAGCTTCGCCGACGCGGCCTCGGCCGCCGTCAGCTCGCCCGCGTCGAGGGCCTCCAGAGCCCGGTCGGCGACCGCCTGCGCCGCGTCCACCTCGGCCTGGCAGGCGGCCAGCTCGAACTTGGTGTTCTGGAAGCTGGCGACCGTCTGGCCGAAGACCTTGCGCTCCTGCACGTACTGCTTGGCGAACCGGACCGCGGCAGCGGCCTGCGCGTACGCGCCGTAGGCGATGCTCAGCCGCTCCTTCGGCAGATTCTTGCCGAGGTAGTAGAAGCCCTTGTTCTCATCGCCGAGCCGGTCCTCCACCGGTACCTTCACGTCGACGAACGCCAGCTCGCCGGTGTCGGAGGTACGCAGGCCCAGCTTGTCGAGCTTGCGGCCGACCGAGTACCCGGGCAGCGTGGTGTCGACGTTCAGCAGGGTGATGCCGTAGCGGCGGTCGTCGGGCTTCGACGGCGAGGTACGCGCGCAGACGATCACCCGGTCGGCGAGGACACCGCCGGTGATGAACGTCTTCGCGCCGTTGAGGACGTAGTGCGACCCATCCTCCGAGAGACGAGCGGTGGTGCTCATGCCGGCCAGGTCGCTGCCGGTACCCGGCTCGGTCATGGCGAGCGCGTACATCGTGTCGCCGGAGACGAAGTCGGGCAGCCAGCGCCGCTTCTGCTCGTCGGTGCCGAGGTCCAGCAGGTAGGGCAGGCCGAGTGCGACGTGCGCCCCGGCGGCACCGAAGGAGACACCGGCGCGCATGGTCTCCTCGGTCTGCACGGCGGCGAACTTGAAGCTGGAGATGCCGGCGCCGCCGTACTCCTCGGGCACCTCGATGCCGAACAGGCCCAGCTCGGCGAGCTGCTTGTAGAAGTCCCGCGGCACCTGGCCGTCGGCGAACCACTGGTCGTAGCGGGGAACCACCTCGGTCTCGATGAAGTCCCGCAGGGTCTGGCGGAACGCCTCGTGGTCCTCGTTGAAAACAGTGCGGCGCATCAGAGTTCCTCTTGACTAGAGACGGCGTCCGCCGTCGACGTAGATCGTCTGTCCGGTGATGAAGGATGCCGCGTCACTGGCGAGGAACGCGACAACCCGGGCGATGTCCTCGGGGCGGCCGACCCGGCGCAGCGGCGTGATCTCGGCGGCCTTGGCGCGCATGTCGGCCGCGGACACACCGACCCGGGCGGCGGTGGCGTCGGTCATCTCGGTGACGATGAAACCGGGCGCCACCGCGTTGACGTTGATGTTGAAGGGGCCCAGCTCCATGGCGAGAGTACGGGTCAGGCCCTGAATACCCGCCTTTGCCGCGGAGTAGTTGGCCTGACCGCGATTGCCGAGCGCGGACACACTCGACGTGTTCACGATCTTGCCGGAACGCTTCGCGACCATGTGCCGCTGGGCGGCCCGGCTGCACAGGAACGCGCCCCTCAGGTGCACGTTCATCACGATGTCCCAGTCGAGCACGGACATCTTGTGCAGCAGGTTGTCGCGGAGCACCCCGGCATTGTTGACCAGCACGTCAACTCCGCCGAGCTCCCCGGCGACCTTGTTGATCACGGCGTCGACCTGGGCCTCGTCGGCCACGTCGCAACCGAACGCGACGGCGGTTCCGCCGGATGCCTTGATCCGGTCGACGGTCTCCGAGCAGGCCTGCTCGTCGAGGTCGAGAACGGCGACAGCGGCACCCTCGCGGGCGAACTGGAGGGCGGTGGCGGCGCCGATACCGCGTGCGGCACCGGTGACGACGGCTACCCGGCTCATATGGTGACTCCCCTGTCTCAGAACGCGCTGATTCCGGTCAGCGCACGGCCGATGAGCAGTTTCTGGATCTGGCTGGTGCCCTCGTAGAGCGTCGTGACGCGGGCGTCCCGCATGGCCTTGCCGACCGGGAACTCGTCGACGTAGCCGTACCCTCCGAAGATCTGAATGGCCTGGTTGGCGGCCTTGACCGCGGACTCGGTGGCGAACAGCTTCGCCATGGAGGCCTCGGTCCGGTACGGCAGACCGCGGTCGACCAGGTCGGCGGCCCGCCAGACGAGCAGGCGGGCGGCGTCGGTCTCCACCGCGATGTCCGCGATCATCTCCTGGACCAGCTGGTACGAGGCGATGGGCTTGCTGAACTGGGTGCGCTCCTTCGCGTACGCGACGGAGGCCTCGAGGCAACCGCGGGCCAGGCCCACCGAGCCGGCGGCGACGGCGATCCGACCCTTGTCGAGCGCGGTCATCGCGATCTTGAAGCCCTCGCCCTCCTCGCCGAGCCGGGCGTCGTCGCCCACCCGCACCCCGTCGAGGCTGATCTCCGCCGTCGCCTGGCCACGCAGGCCGAGCTTGCCCTTGATCTCTCTTCTTCCGAAACCCGGCAGATCCGTGGGTACGAGGAACGCCGTGATGCCCTTCGGGCCCGGCCCGCCGGTGCGCGCGAAGATCAGTGCCACTCCGGCCCAGGTCCCGTTGGTGATGAAGATCTTCTCGCCGGAGATCACCCAGTCGTCGCCGTCGCGGACCGCTTTCGTGATCAGGGAGCCGGCGTCGGAACCGGTGCCGGGCTCGGTCAGGCCGAAGCAGCCGAGCGTCTCGCCGCCGCACAGGGGCGGGAGCCATCGGGCCTTCTGCTGCTCTGTCCCGTACTTGGCGATGTTCTTGGCCACCAGGCCGAGGGAGACCGAGACGATGCCGCGCACCGAGGTGTCGCCGCGCCCCAGTTCCTCCATCATGAGGCAATACGTCAGGAAGTCACCGCCCGAGCCGCCCCACTCCTCGTCGATCCCGAGCCCGAGGAAACCCAGCTCGGCCAGCTTGCCGACGATCTTGGTGTCGACCTGCTCGGCCCGGTCCCACTCGGTGGCATGCGGGACGACCTCACGATCGACCCACTCGCGGGCGAGGTCCCGGAACTGCTGCTGTTCCGCCGTCAGGCCGAGGTCCATAGCGGCTCCCGTAATTGAACGCTGTCAGGTTTCTCGCGCCATGCTAACTTAACAGCGTTAGGCAATCCAAGGGGTTCGAGGAGGCACACATGGCCCGGCCCACGACACCGCTGCTCAGCCGGGCCGGTATCCGCATCTCCGCACTGGAGATCATCGACCGCGACGGGCTCGACGGGCTCAGCATGCGCAAACTGGCCGCCGCGCTCGGCGTCTCGGCACCCGCGCTGTACTTCCACTACCCCACCAAGGAGCACCTGCTCGACGAGGTGGCCAGCGAGATCATGGAGAAGGTGGACGTGTCGGCGTTCGCCCACGGCTGGCGGGAGGGTCTGCTCGCCTGGGCCCGCTCCTACCGGGCGGCGCTTGCCGAGCACCCCAACATCGTCCCGTTCCTGGCCCGCGGCCCCGGTCAGCGCGACGCCTCACTGCGCCGCGCCGACGCCATCCACGGCGGCCTGGTCGCCGCCGGCTGGCCGCCCCGTGAGGCCACGATGATCGGCGCGTCCACGAAATATCTGGTACTGGGCGCGGCGATGGGCAGCTTCTCACGCGGGTTCGTCGACGACGTCCAGGTCTATCTGGACCGCTACCCGTCGCTCGGCGACGCGCACCGGCTGCGCGAGCACGCCGACACCGTCGACCGGGACAGCTTCGAGTTCGCCCTGACGATGTTCGTCGACGGTCTCGCGGCCCGCCTGGCCGGCCCCGCCACGGCACCGGTGCAGGACCGGCGTTAAATCGGTGGCCGCCTCCGGCTGCGGTTCGATAATGGACCGATGATCGACAGGTCCAACCCGTCCACCGTGCACGAGCCCGACGGCTACAGCCACGTCACCATCTCGTCCGCGGGCCGGCTCGCCCACCTCGCCGGACAGTGCCCGGTCGACCTCTCCGGTGCCGTCGTCGGCGAACCCGGCGACTTCGCCGCGCAGACCGAGCAGGTGATCACGAACTGCCTGGCCGTCCTGGAGGCGGCCGGCGCCGGGCCGGCCGACGTCGTCCGCTCGGTCGTCTACGTGGTCAGCGCCGACAGCGGCGATCTGACCGCGGTCTGGCGGCAGCTCAACGCGTCGCCGCTGGCTCCCGCCTTCACCACGGCGAGCACCCTGCTCGGCGTGACCGCCCTCGGCTACCACGGGCAGCTCGTCGAGGTCGACCTCACCGCGGCCCTGCCCGACTGATCCCGCCCGGACCGATCCTGTGCGGATCCGGTCTGAGCGCAGCCACCCGACTTTCGCCATTCCAGCCGCCGACCGCCTACGGGCGGCAGTTCTCCAGAGGCATACCCCCCTGCCCCTGCACGTGGCGACTTACGGCTCGCCGGTGGGCGCCGATCGGCCTCTCCCGCGTGGTGAACTGCGGCTCACCGGCGGGCGCAGGTCACCACACTGCGGGATGTACATCGCGGCGGCAGGGCAGCGGCAGACGTACGTGGCCGCGGCGAAGAACGCAGCAGAGCGCGGCGAGAGCGGCGGCAGACGCCGGAGGGCGGTTACGGGCGGTGACCGGGGCGGGGCGGGCGTACGTTCAGGCCGGCGTTCACGAGAGCCCGGCGCATCTCGGCGAGCCCGGCCGTGAAGTCGCTGCTGTCCTGCGCGTAGTACCGGCGAAAGAACCAGGACGGCACCCGAGGCGCCCGTCGCCGGGTGAGGAACAGCTGGTCCTGCACCTGACGGGCGATCAACCACAGATCCTGTCGTACGGCCGGGTCCTGTCCGGCCGGTGCGGCCAGCAGACACCGCGACCGGGACCAGCGGGACACCCGGCTCCGATCGGCGAAGATGCCGCGCTGCTCACGGAACGTGTCCCAGCCGAGCATCAGCAGTCCCAGCGACGGCACGCACCACTGCACCAGGAAGTCCGTGACGGTCGAGCCGCGCAGCATCGCCGAGAACAGCCCGAAGGCGGTCCAGGCGAGCAGCGCGGCGCCGACCACGCGGGCGTACCGGCGGCGCACCCGGCCACCCCAGGCGAGATTCTGCTGCTGGCGGGCCAGCACGTCGAACGGCGGCGGCAGGTTCGGCATCGCGTACGACTCCCGCAGCGAGTCCTCCGAACCCCGGAACCGGCTGCTCAGCTTGTGCACGTCCTCGGGTGGCACCTCGTCACCGGCGAGCACGTGGTTCCAGGTCAGGTGGAACATCCGCACCTCGAACGTCTCCTGCAGCAGGGCGGCACGGTGCAGTTCCCGGTGCGCCCAGGACGCCAGACCCAGCGAGTAGATCAGCGCCCAGAGCGCACCGGCAAGCGTGACCGTGATGCTCAGCGAACGGGTGAACGGCGTCGCGTTCAGCGAGCCGGCCAGCACGGCGACAAGCCCGGCGACGGCCAGGGTGACCGAGATGACGATGCGTGTCGCTGCGAGCTGCCGGACCCGGGCGTGCGAGACCGTCATCGCTCGGAGAAGGTGGCAGAGCGTCGGCTCCAGCTGCCGCTGCCGAACCACGGATCTGCGATCGGACATGCGCGCCACCGCCTGTCCAGGGAATTGATTTGGTACGCCAAGATTATCCCCGATATTCAGATAGGCTCGTCTATTTCTCCAGATAGCGGGGTGGGTTCTCCAGATAGCGGGGTTGGCTCACGGCATCTGAAGAGCTTCGGTCGGTGACAGCCGGGCGGCGCGGACCGCCGGGTAGAGACCGGCCACACCACCGATCGCCAGCGTCGCCGCCAGACCCCCGGCCAGCGCCCACGGCGGGACGACCCACGGCCACGACTTGTACGTGGCGTAACCAGCGGTGACCGCCGCCCCCAGCAGCACTCCCCCGGCCCCGCCCAGCGCTGAGAGCAGCAACGACTCGGCCAGGAACTGGATGCGTACGTTGCCCCGGGTGGCGCCCAGTGCCCGCCGCAGACCGATCTCCGGCCACCGCTCCAGCACCGAGATGACCATCGTGTTGGCCACCCCGACGCCGCCGACCAGCAACGCCACCGCGCCGACACCCAGGAGCAGGCCGGCGAACGCCTGACCGGTGGCCTGCTTGGCGGCGAGCGCGTCGGACGGCCGGGACACCGCCACCTCGTTCGGCGCCGACGGGTTCGCGGTGGCCGCCAGCAGCTCCCGCACCGATGCGAGCCGGGTCTCGTCGGATCGGGTGTAGACGGTCGTGGCGTGCCCGTCGAAGTCCAGCCACCCGGTCGCGGCCGGCCATCCGGTCAGGACCGCGCTGTCCAGGTCGGCGGCGAGCGGTACCGGCTCCAGGATGCCGATCACGGTGAACCGCACACCGCCGGCCACGATCTGGACGTCCGGGCCGGCGGCTCCGATCCCGAGCCGCTCGGCCGCCTGGGCGCCGAGCACGACCGCCGGGAAGGCGCCGGTGGCGGAGTTGAGCCATACACCGTCGCGCAGCCGCGCACCGACCGTGCCGAGCAGGCTCTCGCGGGCCGCGTACGCGGTGATGCCGTTCGTGCGTACCTCGGGGATCTTCTCCGACCGGTAGACCTTGGCGTCGCTGATCCGGCCGATCGCGGACACCCCCTCGACACCGCCGATCCGCTCGATCATCGACTCGGCCTCCAGCGGCAGCTCGGCGTCCTCGCCGAGCAGTGTCTGCCCGGGACCGACGGTGAGCAGGTTGGTGCCGAGGGCTGACAGGGTCCGGTCCAGTTCCGCACCGGACGACGACGAGATCCCGACGACCGCGACCATCGCCGCGATCCCGATGGCGATGCCGAGCGCCGACAGGAACGCCCGCATCGGCCGGGTCCGCAGGCCCACCCCGCCGACCCGCACCACGTCCGCGGCTCTCATCGCACCACCTCCCCGGTGAGGACGCGGCCGTCGCGCATCCGGATCTGCCGTGGCAGCGAGGCGGCGATCTCCCGGTCGTGCGTGATGATCACGACGGTGGTGCCGGACTCGTTCAGCTCGCCGAGCAGTTCCATCACCCCGTCACCGGAGTGCGAGTCGAGGGCGCCGGTCGGTTCGTCGGCGAGCAGCAGCGGGGGCCGTCCGACGACCGCGCGGGCGATGGCCACCCGCTGCCGTTCGCCACCGGACAGCTCGTGCGGGTCGTGCCGCAGCCGGTGCCCCAGCCCGACCCGCTCCAGCGCCTCGGCCGCGAGCCGGCGGCGTTCGGCACGCCGGACATCGCGGTACAGCAGCCCGTCGGCGACGTTGTCCAGCGCGCTGGTGCCGGCCGCCAGGTGGAACTGCTGGAAGACGAACCCGATCCGGGTGGCCCGCAGCGCCGCCAGCCGCCGGTCGGACAGCGCCGCCACGTCGAGACCGTCGATCCGCACGGTTCCCGAGGTGGGCCGGTCCAGCGTGCCGATCAGGTTGAGGACGGTCGACTTGCCGGAGCCGGACGGTCCGACGACGGCCACCAGCTCGCCCGCCCCGATGTGCAGGTCCACCCCGTCGAGGGCTCGCACCCCGCCCGGATAGGCCTTGATGACGTCGATCATCTCGATCACTTCGGTACCCCGACCGTCATGCCCTCGGCCAGCCCGGCCCCGCTGATCTCGACCCGGCCGTCGGCGAACAGGCCCGTCTTCACCGGCACCCGGCGGGTCGCACCACCGTCGACGACCTCGACGGCGAACCCGCCGCCGGCGGCGGCCGTCAGGGCCGCCACCGGCACGGTCAGCACACCCTTGCGTTCGGCCGCGGTGAACGTCACGCCGACAGCCGCCGAACCGAGGGCGGCCGCCGCCTTCGCGTCGGTCAGGGCGATCTGGGCCTCCACCTCGGTGGTGGGCTCGGCGTCGGCACCGCTGCCCGGCTCGATCACGGTGGCCACCTCGGTGACCTTGCCGGCCGCCCGCGCACCGTCGGGCAGTGTCACCGACGCGGGTGCCCCGGTCTTCGCCAGCGCGCCTTCGGTGACGTCCAGCCGTACCGTGATCACCTTGCTGGTGCCGGTCCAGGTGAGCAGGTCCCGGCCGGGTCCGGCGGTGACGCCCACCTCGGCGATCAGCGAGTCGACGCGGATCGCACCGGCGGCGAACACCACCTGACCGAGCGCCACCACACCGGTCTCGGGCAGGCCGTTGTCCTCCTGCCATTCCTCGACCGCGTCGGCCGTCGACCCGGTGTACTCGTCGTCGGCGGTGAAACCGTCATAGCCGATCGCCGTCAGGTTGCGTTCCAGCTGGGCGACGTCCGGGCCCTCGGCACCGGGCGCCAGGTCACGGTACGCGGGCACGGTGCCGTACATCAGAACCGCGGGGTCGTCGTCGATCCGGTGCAGCGGCTTCCCGCGGGTCACCCGGGCGCCGCTGGCCGGCAGCCAGGTGACGGTTCCGGCGCGCCGGGCCGTGGCGGTGCGCGTGGGGCCGTACCCCAGCTCCCCGTCGGCCTCCACCGACTCCCGCAACGTCTGCCGGGTGATCGCCGTGGTGGCCGGCGGCAGGCGGTCGCCGGGTTTGGCGTCGTCACCACCACCGGGCCGGGCGGCCAGCACCGCCGCGGTGCCGGCCGAGGCCACCGCCACCACCCCGGCGACGATCTTCAGGGTGCGCCCGCTCATCGCGGCGCCTGCATCAGGGACGCGCACGCCTTCTCGGCGGTCTTGAAGTCCGGGTCCTCCGCGGAGCTCGGGTCGAGGCGGACCATGCCGCCCTCCGGGTCGGGGAAGCTCGCCACCCCCTTGTCGCGCATGCACTGCGCGTACTCGCGCATCTTCTCGTCCCGGGCCGGGTCGGGGGCGTCACCGCCGGCCACCGCGGCCGGCGCCCACTCGCGGCAGGCCTCCATCGCGGCCTGCACCTTCTGCTGGTCGCTGCCCGGGCCGAACTTGAGCGTCATGCCCTTGCCCGGTTCCGGGTCGGGTACGTCGAGGCCCTGCCCGCGCAGGCACTCGGCGAACTTCAGGTTGCGGGCGTCCGGGTCCAGCGACGGCGCGGCGGCTGGCGCGGCCGGGGCGGCCGGCTCGTCCGCGCAGCCGGCGAGAAGGAGGAGCAGGGCCATGCACGACATCAGTTTCTTCATGGGCCACAGCGAAGCCGGTACGCCGTTTCCGGGGCGTTGGCCGGACGCCAACACCGTGGAAACATCATCGGTGACACGATCGGCGGATGCGGATCCTGGTGGTGGAGGACGAGCGGCTGCTCGCGGACGCGATCGCCGAGTGGTTGCGGGAGGAATCGCACGCGGTCGACGTGGCCGGCGACGGCGCCGCGGCCCTGGAACGCGTCGGCGTCAACGACTACGACGTGGTGGTGCTGGACCGGGACCTGCCGCTGGTGCACGGCGACGAGGTGTGCCGCCGGATGGTGGCCGGGGGGTCCGAGGCGCGGGTGCTGATGCTGACCGCGGCGGCGGAGGTCGGCGACCGGGTGGCCGGGCTGTCCCTCGGTGCCGACGACTACCTGACCAAACCGTTCGCCATGCCGGAACTGGCCGCCCGGGTGCTGGCGCTGGGCCGCCGCACCCGGCCCGGCACCCCTCCGGTGCTGCGCCGGGCCGGGATCACCCTCGATCCGGCACGCCGCGAGGTGACCCGGGACGGCCGGTACGTCTCGCTGTCGAAGAAGGAGTTCGCCGTGCTGTTCGAACTTCTGCGCGCCGACGGGACGGTGGTCTCCGCCGAGCATCTGCTGGAGAAGGCGTGGGACGAGCACGCCGATCCGTTCACCGGTGCGGTCCGGCTCGCGATCCTCAAACTGCGCCGCAAGCTCGGCGATCCACAGGTGATCGACACCCTGCCCGGCGTCGGGTACCGGATCGCATGAGACTCCCCCGGCCCACCCTGCGCCTGCGGCTCACGCTCGTCTGGTTCGGCTTCTTCCTGGTCGCGGGCCTGGCCCTGCTCGGTGTCACCTACCTGTTGTTCCGCAACCAGCTGCCGTGGACGCTCACCCCGCCCGCCGTCGAGGACGGCCGCAACCTGAAACGCGTCATCGTCAGCAACGACGTGGTACTCACCGGTGAGGCCGCCGACCAGCTCATCGAGGCCCAGGTCGCCGAGGTCAGCAGATCCTTCTTCCAGCAGGGCGCACTGGCCTTCCTGCTGGTGGCGATCGCGGCCGGCGCGTCCGCCTGGATGCTGACCGGCCGGATGCTGGCCCCGCTGCACCGGGTCACCGCCACCGCCCGCCGCATCGCCGCCGAACGCGGCCTCCAGCAGCGCATCCACCTGCACGGTCCGGACGACGAGGTGAAGGAACTGGCCGACACGTTCGACGGCATGGTGGAACGCCTCGAACACGCCTTCGACGGCCAGCGGCGGTTCGTCGCCAACGCGTCGCACGAGCTGCGCACACCGCTGACCCTCAACCGGGCGCTCGTCGAGCTGGCCATGCACCGCAAGACCGCGTCGCCGGACGTGCTGCGGCTCGGCGAGGACCTGCTGCAGATCAACACCCGGCACGAACGCCTGATCAGCGGTCTGCTGCTGCTGGCCCGCTCGGAGCAGGAGCTGCCCGCGACGGCACCGGTTGACCTGGCCGACGTGGTCTCCCACGTGGCCGAGCAGACGACGGCCGAGGCGGATGCGGCCGGGGTGACGCTCACCGTGGCGGCCGGGCCGGCGCTCACCCGGGGCGACGGCCTGCTGCTCGAACAGCTCGTGCGCAACCTGGTGGAGAACGGGATCAGGCACAACAACAAAGAGCCCGATGATTGGGTACGGGTGGAAAGCGGCCCGAAAGCGACGATCACCGTCACGAACTCCGGGCCGGTGATCCCCGCCTACGACGTGGCTGCGCTGTTCGAACCGTTCCGCCGCCTCGACGGCGACCGGGTGACGTCGTCGAAGGGTGCCGGCCTGGGCCTGTCGATCGTGCGGTCGGTGGCCCGCGCCCACGGCGGCACCGTCGAGGCCCGCCCCCGCAACGGCGGCGGGCTGGTCGTCACCGTGCGGCTGCCGGGCTCCAGCCCAGCGCGGGACCCAGGTGCTCGGCCATGTCCGTGAGGATCTGCACGTAGTCGTCGTGCTCGAAGGTGAACGGCAGCGCGAACGCGACCTCGTCGATCTCGCGGAACGCGGCGTTCGCGGACAGCCGCTCGGCGATCTCGCCGGAGGTGCCGACGATGTCGGGGGCGAACATCAACCGGGCCGGGCCCTGCGGTACGAGCGTGCGCGGGAGCCGCTTCTCCGCGTACTCGCGGTACTTCGCGGCCTGGGCCGGTGTGGCACTGTCGGTGGGGATCACCACGGGGCCCTGCGACACGCGTGCCCGGTCGCCGTCCGGGTGGCAGGCCCGGAACTCGCGGATGTGGGCGTGCTGGATGTGCTCGAAATCGGCGGGAAGCGACTCCTCGGCCTTGACCACGCTGCTGGTCAGGAAGTTCATGCCGTGCTCTCCCGCCCACCGTGCCGAGGGCAGGCTGCCCCCGCCGTACCAGAGGCGGGACGCGAGACCGGGCGAGTGCGGCTGCACCCGGTCGGAGAACTGCTCGAACCCCTCGTAACCGGAGAAGGACGTGACCGGCTCACCCCGTACGGCCGAAAGAAGTCTCTCGACCCGGGCGTAGCTGAAGTCCTCCGCCTCGGCCGTGCCCGGATAGAGCGCGTCCTTGACCCGGTCCCAGTGCATCGGCGGGCCGACGCTGACGCCGGGGTTGATCCGGCCGCCGGAGAGGAGGTCGAGGGTGGCCAGGTCCTCGGCGAGGCGCAGCGGGTTCTCCCAGCCCAGCGGGATGACCGCGGTGCCGAGCTCGATACGGCTGGTGCGCTGCGACGCCGCGGCGAGCACCGCGACCGGCGAGGAGATGCCGAACTGCAGGTGCCGGTGGCGCAACCAGGCGCTGTCGAACCCGAGGCGCTCGCCCAGCTCGATGATCTCGAGGGTGGACTCGTGGCCGCGGCGGGGGTCCGCCTCGTCGAACAGCCCGATGGTGAGGAAGCCCAGCTTGCGCAGCATGTGATCAACACTAGTCGGCAGATGTTACGAGGGCCGTCGGCAGTTCGTTCACCCGAAAGGGATCCCGCTACCCTGGGCTGATGCCGTTCGCCCGGATCCGACCCTTCGTCCTGCCGGTCTCGGCGGCCGCACTGATCCTCGCGCTGGCCGTCGCTGTCGGCCTGGCCCGCGGCAAGGAACCGACCCGGGCCGTCCTCGCGGAGCCGCGCACCTCCGTCGCGGCCTCGGCGCCGGCGTCGCCCGCACCGCCGGCGACCGTGCCGCCGCCGGCCGCGAAGCCGCCCGCCGGCCTGCCGGTCATCGCCTACGCGAAGGGTCCCCGCGGCCTACCCGCCGACCCCGATCCCGCATCCGTCGTCCCGATCACCGAGGCGCTGCGGCCGGAGAAGCGAACAGCGCTGTACGACGCACCGGGCGGCCGTCCCCGCGCCTACCTGCCGGCGCGGATCAGCGGCTTGCCGGTCGTCGTGCCGATCGTCGCCCGCGAGAACGGCTGGGTCGCCGTCCTGGTGCCGGCCGCCAACCGCCGGATCGGCTGGGTCCCGGAAGCCGGCTGGAGGCCGGAGCCGCTGCGTGACCAGCTCGTCGTCAGCCTGGCCGAACGCCGGCTCACCTGGCTGCGGGAAGGCGAGGAGCAGCAGCGCTGGACCGTGGCGATCGGCACCGAGCGCACCCCCACCCCGCTGGGCCGCACCTTCGTGCTGGGCCGCACCGGCACGTCCGGTCCGGTCTACGCCGGACTGGACGCGCTGGTGCTCGGCTCGGTCCCGGACGCGCCGGAGAAGCTGGCGGCGAGCCTGCAGGGCGCACACACCGGCATCCACGCCTGGACGAACAGTGCCGTCTTCGGCCGGGACGTCTCCAACGGCTGCGTCCGCACCCCACCCGCCGGCATGCGCGAACTGCTCGCCCAGGTCGACCCGGGCACGCCGGTGGTCGTCACAGCCTGAACGTCACAGCCTGAACGTCACAGCCTGAACGTCACAGCCCGAGCGTCACAGCCGGATCAGCGACCGCGGCGCGCGGGCGCACGCCATCCAGCGGGACGCCGAGCAACGCGGACCACCCTGGCCGCGGTTGACAGACAGGTGCGTGACGAACCGGGAGGCCGGAGCCGGCGCCGCCTGCCGCAGCATCTCCTTGCGCACCTCGTCGAGCAGATCCGGCATGGCCAGGCCGAGCGCCCGGCAGATCGCCGCCAGCACCTCCGACGAGGCCTCCTTGGTGCCGCGTTCCACCTCCGACAGGTACGGCAGCGACACCCCGGCCTCCGCGGCCACCTCCCGTAACGTGCGCCCCTGACCCAGCCGGATCCGGCGCAGCACCTCCCCGATCACCCTTCGCAACAGCGGCATTCCGGTCTCCCTCCCCGCGAGTGCTCCGCTGCCATCATCGCCGTTCCCGCGTCACGGTGCTAAGGTGGGCCCAACTTCGATCGCGGATGACGGCGTCTCTTCACACGCCCCCGGTGATCGAGATCCCCGGCCGCACAGCGGTCTTCTCCACGGTTCAAGCCCCGGCTTGCCGTCGTCGTGCAGTTCCGCGCACCCACCGGAAGCAGCTCGGCGCACCACCGGAAGCAGTCCGCGCACCCACCGGAAGCAGTCCCGGGCCCCGGAAGCAATCCCGCGCATCGAACGCAGCTCCGCGTACCGGACCCAGTTCCGCGCACCGGAAGCAGTTCGGCGCACTCACCGAATCGAGTAACGCCCATGTCCGAACCCGTACCCGTCGACGCCCTGCTCGACATCTCCGGCGACCGCGCGTGGCTGCGCCCGTCCGGCTACGCCCCCTCCCCCGGCGACCTCCCGCTGCACCGGGGTGAGGTCCGCCGCCTGCACCTGCGCCGCGGTGACCGGGTCACCGGAACCCTGGACGCGAACCGGCGCCTGCAGCTCACCGCGGTCAACGGCCGCCCACCGGGCCCGCGCCCCGGCTTCGGCGAACGAACCGTGGTGCACCCGCACGAGCGGCTGCACCTGGAAACCGACCCGGCCGTGCTCACCACCCGGCTCGTCGACCTTTTCATGCCGGTCGGCAAGGGCCAGCGGGCCATCATCGCGGCACCTCCGAAAGCCGGGAAGACCACGTTCCTGGCGGACATCGCCGTCGCGGTCGGCCGCAACCACCCCGAGTGCCACCTGATGGTCCTGCTCGTCGACGAGCGCCCCGAGGAGGTGACCGACCTGCGCCGCACCGTCAAGGGCGAGGTCGTGGCCGCCAACTTCGACCGCCCGCCGCACGAGCAGACCGCGGTCGCCGAACTGGCCGTCGAACGGGCCATCCGCCTCGCCGAACAGGGCGACGACGTGGTCCTGCTGCTCGACTCCCTGACCCGGCTGGCCCGCGCCTACAACCTGACCGCCCCGCCCCGCGGGCGTACGCTGACCGGCGGCCTCGACACCTCCGCCCTGTACCCGGCGAAACGCCTGCTCGGCGCGGCCCGATGCCTGGAGGGCGGCGGCTCGGTCACGGTCATCGCGACCGCGCTGGTGGAGAACGGCTCCGCCATGGACACGCTGATCTTCGAGGAGCTGAAGGGCACCGGGAACGCCGACCTCAAACTCGATCGCGGCCTGGCCGAGGCCCGGGTCTTCCCGGCCGTCGACGTCACCGCCTCCGGCACCCGCCACGACGAGATGCTGCTGCATCCCGACGAGGTCCCGCTGATCAGCCGGCTGCGCCGCGTCCTCGCCGGGCCCGGTTCCCGCGACCAGATGTCCCACCTGCTGCGGCAGCTGCGCGCGTCCGGCTCCAACGCCGCCTTCCTGAAGGGCCTTTCCCGGTACGACCGGTAGCGCTCACGACCGCGCCGTGCCGGCCAGTTCCCCGCACCGCGTGCCGTCGTGGTGCCCGCTCCTCGGGCGGCTCCGGGGCCTGGCGAAACTGGGCGTGGTGGAGGTGTCACGCACTCCCGGTTTCCCGTCGTGACGGCGTCCCCGGGCCGGTGGGGTGCCGCTAGGCTGCTCGGATGGTGGACGAAGCGGTCGTACGGGAGTTGCTCGCCGTGGTTCCGGTGGGCTGCACCTGGGTCGTGCCGGTTCGCGGGGCCGACGGTGCGGTCACCGACTTCCGGATCGCGGCGACCAGTGACCGGATCCGGGACATCTTCGGGCGGGGAACCCAGCGCATCGACAGCCTGCTCGGTGAGCTCTATCCGTCGCTGCGCGGTGGTCCGTTGTGGACGCTCTACACCGAGGTGCTGACGAGCGGTGTGTCCGGGAACATGGACGAGTTCCGGTACGAGGAGTCACGCGAGGGCGTGGTGTTCGAGTCCCGTTTCGAGATCAGTGTGCACCGCGTGCTCGGCGGACTGCTGATCTGCTGGCAGCGGGTCGACGAGCATCAGCGCCGCCTGGAGCACACCGAGGCGCTCGGCAGTCTCGGCTGGAGCGAGCTCGACCTGGCCACCGGCGCCACCGGCTGGTCGCCGGGGATGTACCGGATCTTTCAGCGTGACACCGCCGAGGGGCCGCTGTCGCGGACCGATCAGGCGCACGCGATGCTGCCGGACGACCGGGGCATCGCCGAGGCGGCGTGGCAGACGCTCGACAGCGGGGCCACCTCGGACGTGACGGTCCGGTTCCGGGTCGCCGGGGCGGTCAAGCACCTGCGGATCCTGTCGGACGTGGCCCGGGACGCGGGCGGGAAACCGGTGAAGATCTACGCGGTGGTGCAGGACGTGACGGCGCGCGTCGACTCCCGTACCGAGATCGAATCGCTCAGTGACCGGCTGCGGACCAGGGAGATGACCGCTCTGGCCGAGCATCGCCTCGCCGGGCAGTTGCAGAGTCTGATCCAGCCGGTGCCGCGGTCGCCGTTCGTGCTCGCCGGCCTGGAGGCGATGGTCAGTTATCTGCCGGCGGAGAGTGCCGTGCAGGTGGGCGGCGACTGGTATCACGCGCAGACCCTGCCGGACGGCCGTGTGGCGCTCGCGATCGGCGACGTCGCCGGGCACGGCCTGGAGGCGGCGAGTGGCATGGCACATCTGCGGTTCGCGCTGGTGGCGTGGCTGTCGATCGGCATCCGGGAACCGGGTGAGCTGCTGGCGCACATGAACCGGCTGTGTGCGCAGCTGGGCATCACCGGGACGGCGCTGGTCGCGGTCTACGATCCGCGGACGCGGGCGCTGCCGTGGGCGCGGGCCGGGCATCTGGCGCCGCTGCTGGGCCGCGGCGGCCGTGCCACCGAGCTGGACCGGCCGCCGGGCCTGCTGCTGGGCGCCGAACCGGAGACCGACTTCCCGACCGCGGACACCCGCCTGGAGCCGGATGACCTGGTCCTGTTCTTCACCGACGGTCTGGTGGAGCGCCGGCACAGTGAGGTCGTCGACCGGTCCGGCGAGGTCCGCGAGCACCTGTCGGCGGTTTCCGCCTCCGGCGGGCCGGACCAGCTGGCCCGCATCCACGGCATGCTGCACGCGCCGAGCCCCGACGACGACACGTGCACCCTGGCGGTCCGCGTGCTGGTCTAGACGTGCTGGTCCGGGGCCGCGGCGAGGGCCGGCGCGTGCCGCTCGGCGAGGCGCGCCCAGGCCGTGGTTCCGCCCGGCAGCGGCCATGCGCGGGTACGGGCCTCCGTGTGCTCGGCTGCCCGCAGGTCCGACCCGAACTGCCGTCCGAGAACGGTGAGCGCCCGCTCGGTCCCCGGGTGACGCCGGATCACCTCGTCGTGTTCCAGGAAGCGGTCGACGAGCTCACTGGTGGTGGCGGCGGCCTTGTCCGCGTCCAGGCGGGTGAGCTCGAGCCACGGCGGTTCGCGGTGTTCGGCGAGGGCGGCGGCCAGCCGGTCGTGCCCGTCCAGCACCACGTAGCCGCACAGGCCGCTGACCCACCACAGCAGCACCGGCGGCAGGGTGCCGTCGCGGACCTGCTTCCGATAGGCCTTGACCCGCCCGTCGCTCGCGCCGGACGGCGTGCGCAACGGCAGCACCGGCCAGTCGCCCTCGTAGTAGAAGTAGTCCTCGTCCGCGGCGAACAGCTCCCACCGCCACACCGTCCGCAGCCGGGGCACCCGCGAACTCAGCAGCCATCGGCCGGCGTGCAGTGGCCCGTACGCCGAATCGGAGAGCTCCGACCGGAAGTGATGCGCCCAGCGAGCCCACCAGGTCTCGTCGCCGCCGCCGGCGACGCCGGCCGCGTGGGCGGCCCGCAGCGGCGGGACCGGCGAACGGTAGCGCCCGGTGCGCACGTAGTCGACGCCGTAGCAACCGTCGTCGACGCGGCCCAGAACCACCGGCTCGTCGCCCTGCCGGATCAGCAGGAGACCACGGCCGGCCACCTCCATCCGCAGCGCCGGGCGGCCGGCCGGCGAACCCGCGTCGAACATGAGATCCACCAGGCCATGATGGACCGCGACGCAGCGCACGCGGATGCCGGGCCGGTCCCCGCGGTGGGTGCCGCCACCCACGGGCGCGACAGAGAAGTCAGAGACTGAGGCAGATGCGTACGAGAGTCCCGCCGGGCACCGCACTGGTGTGGACGGAATCGCAGACCCGCTCGACAATCGCCAGCCCCCGGCCCCGGATCGCCTCGGCGGACGGCATCGCCCGGCCGAACGGGCGGCTCGCGCCCTCGTCGACGACGTCGCAGATCAGGTTGCCGTCCTGAGCCCAGATCCGGATGTGCCCGCCACCACTGGTGTGCTGCAACGTGTTGGTGGTCAGCTCGCTGACGGCGAGGGTGAGCACCTCGACCCGCCCGGCGGGCAGCCCGAGCGCCAGCGCCCGCTCGGTGACGAACGCCCGGACACGCCGCAGGTCGTCGGCCGCCTCGTAGAACATGCCGTCCGGTTCGGGCATCAGGCTCAGCTCAGACATGACGGCGCTCGTCGGCTGGGGCGCGCAGCAGACTGTCGAGGCCGGTGAGCTCGAGGACGGCGGCGACGGGCCCGGTCGCGCCGGTCACGTAGATCCTTCCTCCGGTGTGCTTGGCCGCGTGATGGGCGGTGACCAGGCTGTGCACGCCACTGGAGTCGATGAAGGTGAGCGAGGCCAGATCCACGAAGACGGCCTTGGCGCGTTGCACGGCGTCGAGCAGGACGGCGGTCAGGTGGTCACGTGACGACAGGTCGCACTCACCGGCGAGGGTCACCGTGATCCGGCCGCTTCCGGCGGATGTTCTCGCCTCGAAGTTCGCCATCGATCGCCGTGTCCTTCCCAGCGGGCACCTGCCTGCCAGGGCCATCATGTCATCCCGGCCCCGGAATCGGCGCGTTCGCCGGTCACCCGGTCAGGGAACGGCATCGACGAGGGCGGCCAGCGCATCCGCCATCACGAGGAGACCTCCGGTGGGCGGGCCGCCGGGTTCGATCATGTAGCGGTCCCGGCGGATCTCGATCATCAGGGCGGTCACCGCGGGCTCCCGGCGGTAGTGCTCGAGCGGGACGTAACAGCCGGCGAACGGGCTGTCCAGGCCGGTGTCACCGAAGGCGGCACGCGCGGCGCCGATCAGCGACGGCGGCGTGTGGAACGGGTCGGTGCCCAGGCAGACCGGTGGGCGCGGGCCGTCGCCGTGCAACTCGTAGGGCAGCCGCACGGTCGGGTAGGAGTGCACGTCGAGCACGATCGCCCGCCCGGTGGCCGCCAGCCGCCCGCTCACGAGGGTGGTCATGGCTTCGGCGTACGGATGGAAATGCTCCTGAAGAAGGACGGCGTCGCGGGAGGAGTCGTCGGCGCGCAACCGCCGCCCCGCGTGCCCGTGGGTGTAGACGGGCCCCATGCCGGCCGCGAGCATCTCGTCCTCGATGAACCGTTCCGGATCGACGACCAGCCGGGACAGCCGGTTGACGAAGATCCACGGGCGTGTCCTCGCGGTCTCGGCCGCCCGCAGCGCGATCCGATCGGTGTACGCGTCGGTGAGGTGGTCCAGCTCCTCCCCGACGACGTCGGGAAACAGCCCGGAATCAACGAGTTCGCGGGAGGAATGGGGCACGTGCAGGATCACCGGCGACGACGGATCGCCGGGCAGGACGTCGAAGGCCACCGCGCGGAGGATACGCGCGGTGGCCTTCGACTGCGTCGATCAGGCCAGCTCGGAGCAGATCGTGTCGATCAGCAGGCGGGTGACCACGTACGGGTCGACGTTGGCGTTCGGGCGGCGGTCCTCGATGTAACCCTTGCCGTCCTTCTCGACCTGCCACGGGATCCGCACCGAGGCACCGCGGTCGGAGACGCCGTAGCTGTACTCGGTCCACGGGGCGGTCTCGTGCAGGCCGGTGAGGCGCTGGTCGATGCCGGCGCCGTAACCGTCCACGTGCTCCTGGCGCTTCTTGCCCAGGGCCTCGGCGGCCGCGATGATCGCGTCGTAGCCCTCACGCATGGCCTTGGTGGAGAAGTTGGTGTGCGCGCCGGCGCCGTTCCAGTCGCCCTTGACCGGCTTCGGGTCGAGGGTGGCGGACACGCCGTGCTTCTCGGCGATGCGGTAGAGCAGCCAGCGGGCCACCCACAGCTCGTCGGCGACCTGCGGCGCGGCGACCGGGCCGATCTGGAACTCCCACTGACCGGGCATGACCTCGGCGTTGATGCCGGACAGGTTCAGGCCCGCGGCGAGCACCGCGTCCATGTGCTCCTCGACGATCTCGCGGCCGAAGACCTCGTCCGCGCCGACGCCGCAGTAGTAGCCGCCCTGCGGGGCGGGGTAGCCGCCGCCGACCGGGAAGCCGAGCGGACGGCCGTCCTTGAAGAAGGTGTACTCCTGCTCTATGCCGAAGATCGCCTCCTGGTCGGCGTACTTCTCGGCGACCGCGCGGAGCGGGGCGCGGGTGTTGGTCGGGTGCGGGGTGCCGTCGATCAGCTCCACCTCGCACAGCACGATGATGTTGTCGCCGCCGCGGATCGGGTCGGGACAGACGAACACCGGCTGGAGCACGCAGTCGGACTTGTCACCGGGCGCCTGGCTGGTGCTGGAACCGTCGAAGCCCCAGATGCCGGGCTTCTCGCCGTCGGCCAGGATCTTGGTCTTGGAGCGCAGCTTCGCGGTGGGCTGGGTTCCGTCGACCCAGAGGTATTCGGCCTTGACGACCATTGTGCGTTTCTCCTCAAACTGGCGTACTCGGGGCGTACTCCGCAAAGCCTGGACAACACCGATAAACAAGTGGTAAACCCGGGCCCGGCGCGAGGACGATATCCGCCGCAGATCAACTCCTTGTTTCCGATCCCGCACCGTGGATGGGTGATCCCCGTAACGTTGACCGGTTACGGCTCATCGCCTATCGCTCCCGGCCGCCGGCCGTCTCCCGCCGCTCACCACTCCCGACCGGCCGCCAGCAGCGCCGTGCGGGCCG
This sequence comes from Actinoplanes sp. NPDC023801, assembly GCF_040639655.1. Classification (NCBI taxonomy): domain Bacteria; kingdom Bacillati; phylum Actinomycetota; class Actinomycetes; order Micromonosporales; family Micromonosporaceae; genus Actinoplanes; species Actinoplanes sp. NPDC023801. Next base: position 29,385 of record NZ_JBFAAI010000049.1, read on the forward strand.
CCCTCAGGTGCGGCTCGTCGCGGGCGGCGGCCCGGGTCGCCAGATAGAGCGTGTTGATCGGCGGGTCGTCGGTGGGCCGCACCTCGACGAGCGTGCCGGACCGCAACTCGTCCTCGACCAGGTAACGGGGCAGCACCGTGGCGCCGATCCCGGCGACCGCCGCCGCCCGCAGCGCCCGCAGATCCGGCACGACCAGGACGGCCCGCCGGGGCGGCGGGGTCCCCAGCACGTGCCGCCACCAGCGCCGGATGATCGGTAGTTCCTCGGCGTAGGCGAGAAGGTCGGAGGTGCCCACGCCGGGGGCCGCGACCAGCACGAATTCCTCATCGCACAACGGCTCGGCGTGCAGACCGGCCCGGCGTGGCCGGATCGCGCTGACCACCAGGTCGAGCCGGCCGTCGGACAACTCCCCGAGCAGATCGTCGGCCAGGCCCAGCCGCACCCGCACGTCGGTTCCACCCGCGATGACGCCGGCCAGAGCCGGCAGCACCCGGGCACTCACCAGCTCCGCCGGTCCGCCCAGGTGCAATGTCCGCCCGGCCGCGTTGCCGGCGCCGGCCAGCGACGCGGCCACCCCGGCCAGCACGTCCATCGGACCGTCCAGACGCCGGGCCAGGTCGTCGGCGGCCGCGGTCGGTGTCACACCCCGGGCCCCGCGGACGAACAGCGGCTGCCCGATCCGGCTCTCCAGCGTGCGCAGCTGCGCGGTGACGGTGGGCTGGGACAGCCCGAGCGTCTCGGCCGCCCGTGTCATGGTGCCGGCCCGGTGGACGGTCAGGAAGGTGTGCAGCAGATCGAGCATCCCATCAGTATTCCGATGGCTGCTCTCATCGTTCCTCTTGGTTGCTGATGCCCTCGGGAGGGCATGGTTCGGGCATGACAAAAATTCTCATCGGCCTCACCAGTCACGGCGACCTGGGCGGCGTGCGTTCCACCGGCTACTACCTGCCCGAGGCCGCCCACCCGTGGCGGGTCTTCACCGACGCCGGCTACACCGTCGAGTTCGCCTCGGTGGCCGGCGGGGAGCCTCCGGTCGACGGCGCGGACCTGAGCGATCCGGTGCAGCGGGAGTTCACCGAGCAGGTCCCGCTGAAGGAGACGCCCCGGTTCGCCGACCTGGACCCGGCCGGCTACGACGCCGTCCTGTTCGCCGGAGGCCATGGCGCCATGTGGGACTTTCCCTCCGACCCCGGCCTCGCCGCCTTCACCCGGGAGCTGTACGAACGCGGCGGTGTCGTGGCCGCCGTCTGCCACGGCCCGGCGGCGCTGACCGGCCTCACCCTCTCCGACGGCACCCCGCTGGTCGCCGGCCGGCGGGTCGCGGCGTTCACCGACAGCGAGGAGTCCGCGGCCGGCCTCACCGAGGTGGTCCCGTTCCTGCTGCAGAGCCGTCTCGAGGAGCTCGGCGCCGAACACACCGGGGCGCCCGACTGGGAGCCGCACGTCGTCACCGACGGCCGCCTGGTCACCGGCCAGAACCCGGCGTCGTCGACCGGAGTCGCCGAAGCGGTCGTGGCGGTATTGAAGAAGTGAGTCCGACCCACGACGATCAGGGGAGGAAGCGGAGGAGGCGGCACCGTGGCCACTCAGAGGATCGTCGTGGGGTATGACGGATCACCCGACGCACGCAAGGCGGCCCGCTGGGCGCTCGACGAGGCCCAGCGGACCGACGCCACCGTCGAGCTGCTCTACGCGTACGAGTGGCCCAGTTACGTGCCCGCCGCCGCGATGATGCCGGCCGCCGCCGTCTACCCGGACGCCGACACCGACGACGCGGTGGGCGAGATGCTGGGCCGGGCCCTGGAGATCGCGGCCGGCACGCATCCCTGCGTCCGGCTGCGCACCCGGGTCGAGCACGGCACCGCCGCGGTGGCCCTGGCCCAGCGCAGTGCCGAGGCCGCGCTCGTGGTGGTCGGCGGGCCACGGCACTCCGCGGTGCGGACGCTGCTCGGCTCGACCAGCGCGTCGGTGAGCGCCCACGCGCGCTGCCCGGTCGTGGTGGTACGCGGCGAGCCCCGCGACACCGATCCGGTGGTGGCCGGCGTGGACGACTCACCGGCCGCCGCCACGGTGCTGGGGTTCGCCTTCGAGCAGGCCGCGGTCCGTGGTGTGCCGGTCCGTGCGGTGCACGGCTGGACACCACCGCCGGGCGATCTGCTCTGCGACGCCAACCTCTCCGCGGTCGCGGCCGAACGCAGCCGTCTCGACGCGGTGGTGGACTGCTGGCGCCGGCGGTTCCCGCAGGTTCCGGTCAGCACCGAGGTCCTGGTGGGCGCGCCCGGCGAGGTGCTCGCCGAGGCGGCGGCCGGGGCCCAGCTGGTGGTGGCCGGTGCCCGGGCCCGGCGGGCGCTGCGGGTGACACTGCGCCCGTCGATCGGCCGGCATCTGCTGCACCGGGCCCGCTGCAGCATCGCGCTGATGAACAACGGCCGGTGACGGCGGCACCGCCGCTTCCGGGTGGCCGAGCCACCCGCGGCGGGCCGCCGGCGGGTCAGACGTGCGCGGGGACGAGGCGTTCGACCCGGCGCAGCAGTTCGGCCGGGTTGAACGGTTTGACCAGGTAGTCCTCGGCACCGACCATCTCACCGAGGGCCAGGTCGGCCGGCGTGCCGCGGCCGCTGATGATGATCACCGGGATGTCTGCGGTCTGCGGCGAGGAGTGCAGTTCGTAGCAGAAGCCGAGACCGTCGAGGCCCGGCATCGAGACGTCGAGCAGGATCAGCTGGGGTCGTTCACCGACGGCCAGAGCCATCGCGGTGTGACCGTCGCCGGCCTCCAGGATGCGGTACCCGGCGGCGCGCAGACGCACGGCGACCACGTCACGAACGTCGGCATCGTCGTCGGCGACGAGGACGGTCGGTGGCTGCAGGGCGGCGGCCCAGTCCTCGGCGAGCGACGGCAGGGCGTCGGCGTCACTGAAGGTCAGGGCCGTCGTCGCGGACGGGGTCTGCGGCATGTCGTCTCCTTGCGGCGGGGCCGTGACTCGGCGGGACCGTTCTGATCGGCGCGCCGGCCCCGTTCCGCAGGCTGCGCCGGTTGCGATCCCGGAGCACCGCCGGAAGCGCGGCCCGGGGGCGGTGGTGACAGGCCGCGGGTCAGCGGTTAGGTTAGGGTTACCTAAAGAGGAGGCGACCGTGACCCAGACCGTCGTGCCGACCGAGACGTCCCCGTTCCGGTTCTTCCCGGTCGAGGTCGCCCGCATCGTCCGGCTCAGCCCGAACTTCCTGCGCGTGACGTTCACCGGCGACGAGCTGAGCCGGTTCGCCGACAACGGCTGGGACCAGCGCATCAAGCTGATCCCGCCGCTGGACGACGCGGGCCACGACCACCTGCCGACCGGCCCCGACTGGTACACGCGGTGGCGGGCCCTGCCCGACGACCGGCGCAACCCGATCCGCACGTACACGGTCCGCAACGTCCGTGCCGCGGACCGCGAGATCGACGTCGACATGGTGCTGCACGGTGTGAACGGCCCCGCCTCGCGCTGGGCGGTCGCCGCCGGCCCCGGATCGAAAATGATGATCATGGGCCCGAACGCCGATTTCGGCGGCCCGTCCGGCGGCATCGACTTCCACCCGCCGGCCACGACCCGGCGGATCCTCCTGGTCGGTGACGAGACGGCGGTCCCGGCGATCGCCTCGATTCTTTCCCGGCTCCCGGCCGACGCGGTGGGTCACGCGCTGCTGGAGGTCCCCGAGTTCGGGGATCGCCTGGAGCTGACCGCACCGGCCGGTTTCACGGTGACCTGGCTGCCGCGGGACGGTGCCGGGCACGGCGTCGCACTGATCCCGGCGGTGCGTGAGGTGGCCCAGCGGCTGCTCGGAGACTGCACCGGCCCGGCGACGGCCGAGCTAGAGGACGTGGACATCGACCAGGACATCCTGTGGGAGGTGCCGGAGGAGTCGGCGGGCGCCCCGGACGGCTTCTACGCGTGGCTGGCCGGCGAGGCTGCGGTGATCAAGACGCTGCGCCGCCACCTGGTGTCCGAGTGCGGCGTGGACCGGCGCGCGGTCGCGTTCATGGGCTACTGGAGGCTGGGCCGCCCGGAGTGCTGAGCGCGGCCCGTGCGCTCGTCCTCTCCGAGATCGCTGACGCGATCGTTGCGGACCCCGATGTCGTACGGGTGGGAGTGGACGGTCCGGACGGCTCCGGCAAGACCGTCCTGGCCACGGAACTGGCGGCCGTGCTGCGCGACCGCGGCCGCCCGGTGGTCCATCTGTCGATCGACGACTTCCATCACGTACGGGCGATCCGTCATCGCCGTGGCCGGGACTCGCCGGAAGGTTTCTGGCTGGACTCCTACAACTACGACCGGTTCCGCGCCGACGTGCTCGAGCCGTTCGGCCCGGGTGGTGATCGGCGCTACCGCCCGGCCGCCCACGACGTGCGTACCGACGAGGTGCTCACCCCCGAACCCCGGCAGGCGGAACGGAACGCCCTGCTGATCGTGGACGGCCTGTTCCTGCACCGCGACGAACTGGCCGGCGCCTGGGACCTGTCGCTGTTCCTGGACGTGCCGTTCACCGAGACGGCCCGGCGGATGGCGTCGCGCGACGGCACCCCGTCCGACCCGGGCCACCCCGGCATGCGCCGTTATGTGGAGGGCCAGCGGATCTACTTCACGACGTGCGACCCGCAGCGCCGGGCCGGTGCCGTGATCGGCAACGCGGACCCGGACCACCCGGTGCTCACCTGGTCGGCGGGCCGGTAGCGGCACAGTCCGCGGAGTCCGGATATAGACAACCCGTAGTGGCCGAGATCCGACAGCGTTCATGTCGGTCCGATGTCACCGTCGAGAACGTGACCCCTCGTGTACGAGCCGAGCTGCGTCGATCAGGCGGATTCGCGGGCCGATCCCTGCGTGTCGTCCTCGACTCCGCGTCCCTCCCCCACGACCAGGCCGCCCAGCTGGCCCGCCTCGTCGAGCAGATCGACCTGAACCGTGTGGGCGCCGGGATCGGCGCCTCCTCGCGGGCCGATCTGACCCGCTACCAGCTGGCCGTCGAATACGGCGGGCGGCACTGGCGCGGCACCGTTGCCGAGCCTTGCGTGCCGACCGAACTGCGACCCCTCCTGCGGTTCCTCACCAGCGCAGCCGGCTGACAGACGAGCGCCGCCTACTGAAAGGCTCAGGCCGCCCGCCGGCCTGCCGAAGGTCGCCGCCGTGAGCAACCCCCGCTACGCCGTGCGCTCGGCCCTGTTCGCGGCCGCCTATCTGGCGGCGTGCCTGGCAGCGGCCGCGACGCCGTTCGCCCCGGTCCCTCCGCTTGCGGCCGGCGCGATCTGGCTGGCCGCGCAGAGCGGACACGGCCGCCGCCGTCTCGACGTGATCATGCTGGCCACCGCAGCGGCGGTGGCCGCCACCCTCGAGGGTGCCGGTCTGCTGATGGCGGCCACCGTCGCGGTGTGGGCGGTGGTGCCCGCCCTGGCCTTCGCGATGCTGCTGGAACGGTGGCTGCCCGGATACTGGCGGGGCCACGGCGACCGGTTCCGCCGCCCGCGCGCCGCGCTGGGCCCGCTGGCCGGTGCCGCGGCTCTGTCCGCGGCCGCCGGAGTGATCCTGGCCGGGGTGATCGACACCGGTCTCGACCCGGCCACGGCGGCGTTCCACCTGTCCCGCGACACCGCGGCGCTGATCCTGCTCACCCTCGGGGTCCGTGCGCTGCGCCACTCCCGCAAACCGCGCCGGCCCGGCCTGGTGGTCCGCTGATCCGGTCAGCACCGGCCCGGCACGCCGTCGACCAGGGACATCCGTGCATGGGCCCCTTCGCCGTCCGGGCCCGCGACGATGACCAGGTGCAGGGTCGTCCCGGCCGGCATGGCCCCCGGCCGGATCCGGTACCTGACCTCACCACCCTGACCGCGCTGCTGGTCCAGCACGTCCTTCAGCCCGGGCCGGCCCTCCCCGTCGCCGGTGCAGGGCGGCGAGCCCGGTGGGAGGAAGTCGACCCGCGCCGGGACACCCGCGCGTCGCAGATCGGCCGAGAGCCCTTCGGCGTCGAGCAGTTCCCGGATGGTGAGGCTGACCGTGCCGTCCGGTTCGGCGGCAACCGACCACGCGACCAGCTCGGCGGGTTCCGCGGGTGTGCCCGTCACGGGCAGGTTGAGGGCCGCCGCCAGTGCCGCCACGGCCAGGACGGCGCCGGCCGCCGCCCCGGCACGTCGCCGGCGCCGCACCACGCCGCCGCGGGTGGTGACCGTGTCCAGGTCACCGGTCATCCGTACCGGCTCGAAACCGGCACGCATCCGGTCGTACAGCATCTCGTCCTGATCGATCATCGCAGTGCCTCCGTCTCGCTGAGGTGCGCCCGCAGCGCACGGGTGGCGCGGGCGAGGTGGGCGGTGACCGTACCGGCGGCGATACCGAGAGTCCGCGCGGTCGTCTCGCTGTCCAGGTCCAGGAAGATCCGCAGAGCGACCACCTGCCGCTGCCGTTCCGGCAAGGACCGCAGCGCCGCCATCAGCCGCGCGTCCGGCAGACCGGTGCCGTCGGCCGGACCGGCCCGGTCGTGGGGCGCCCAGTCCGCGGCCGGCACCTCCCGTCGTCTCCGCCGCCACCAGGACACGTGGGCGTTCAAGGCGGTGCGTACCACCCAGGCGCGCGGCGCCGGATGCCGCCGCACGGTGGGCCAGGACGCCCAGGCACGCGCGAACGCCTCCGCCACGAGGTCCTCGGCGCGGTCGCGCTGCCCCACCACCGCCGTCACCGTCCGCAGGCAGTCGTCGCGCGCGTTCTCGTAGAAGGTCGCGAACTCCATCACGTCCTGTCTACGCGCGACGACGCCGTGCCGCTTACCCGGAATCGCCTCGATGGAGATCCGTGCCATATCCACCGTCCACCTCTGGACGGCCGCCGTAACACCGAGTGAGATCAGCCGGAATGATCGACGCGGAGAGTAACCGCATGGTGGAAGAATTCCCGGCCTGAGTTCAGTGATATCAGGAGGACTACCAGTAATGACGACCTACGGACGGTCCGCGCGGATGCTGCGCCGATACGGTCCCTGGACACTGGTGGTGATGACCGCTTCGCTCGCAGCGGCCTTCGCCCTGCACCGGTCGGCGCCGCCCGCATTCGAGGCGCGGGCGACCGTCCTGCTGGACTCCCGGCTCGCCGCCCCCGCCGTCCGGCCGAGCACCGGCCCCGGCGCCCCGGCGCAGGCCGCCCTCCCCCGCGACGCGGACACCGAACGTCAGATCGCCCTCTCCGACGCGGTGCTGCTGCCGGCCGCGAGCCAGGCCGGGCTCGGCACCGAAGCGTTCCGGAGGGGCCTGACCGTCGAGGTGGTCCCGGACTCGAACGTGCTGAACATCGTCTACACCGCCGGCAACCGGATCGACGCCCACGTCGGCGCGCGCGCTCTGGTCGAGTCGTACGTCGCCTACCGCTCGAACGGCCCCGGCAGCGTCACGGTGCTCACCGGCCCCAGCCTGCCGGACGAGCCGGTGACCCGTCCGCTCGCCCGGTACCTGGCCGCCGGTGCGGTCGCCGGTCTGCTGCTCGGTGCCGCCACCGCCGTGCTGCGTGCCCGTACCCGCGGCCGGATCCGCAGCCGGGAGGACTTCGCCGTCCTCGCCGGCACACCGGTGACGGCGACCGTGCCGCGGCACGGCCGGCCCAGCGGTACCGCCACCGGCGCCCCGATCATGCTGCGCGACCCGGAGTCATCGACCGCCGAGTCGTACCGGTACCTGCGGTCCCGCCTGCACCCGGCACTGCGCCCGACGAACACCACCACGATCCTGGTGACCAGCCCCGGCGACGGGCAGGGCCGCACCACGACCGCCGCGAACCTGGCGGTGGCCCTGGCCCAGGCCGGCCGTGCGGTGCTTCTCATCGACGCCGACCTGCGAAACCCGCAGCTGCACCACGTCTTCCAGGTGCCCGGCGACCACGGCCTGACCACGCTGCTCGACGGGGATGCCACCGTGTCGGAGGTGCTGGAGGACACGTCGGTGCCGCACCTGCGGCTCATCCCGGCCGGGCACCGCGACGGCGGCCACTCCGATCTGCTCGACAGCGGCCAGCTGGCCCGCGTGCTGCGAGCGTGCGAGAAACACGCCGACGTGATCGTGCTCGACTCGTCGGCGGTGCTCAGCACCGCCGACCCGATCGCCCTGGCCGCGCTCGCCGACCGGGTGCTGCTGGTCGGCGACTTCGCCCGTACCGGCCGGGAATCGGTTCGCCGCGCCCTGGCCGAGCTCGCCGAGGTGGTCCACGACAACATCAACCCGGTACTGGTGAACGTGCCGAAGAGCGCCGGGGCACTGGTGCCGTACGCCCGGAAACGCCCGGTCGAGCCGGCCGCCCCGTTCCACCGCGATCGCCTGACCTCGGACGCCGACGACGTGGCCCCGCCCGGAGTGACCTCGCACGCCTACGTGGAGGTCGACGACACCGACGACGATCCGCTGGCCGACTTCTACGCCCGCACCCCCACCGTCGCGGTCCCGATCATCTACGGCTCCACCCAGACCGCCACCGTCTACGCCTCCTCCGCGGCCACCGTCCAGGAGGACCCCGACGAGGAGGACCCCGAGGAGACGGAAGCGGAGGAGGCGGAGGAACCAGGCGGCGAGACTGTCGGTTCAGCGACAACACCCGCGGCGGTGTCGGATTAGCGTCGCCTCTGGAGCGTGAATGAACCGCAACGCACGGTTGGCCCCTGTCACACACTGGGCATACGGCCCATACCCAGCCTGCGAATCTCCCCGGAGGACGAGCGATGACCACGAACCAGACCCTGCTCAGTGAGGCATCCGCCGACGCGAACGGCACGACCGAAGGCGCACGGCAGCGCGTGACCTCGGCCGTACGCCGCAATCCCAAGAAGACCGCGACCGGAACCACCCTGGCCCTGGCCGCCGCGGCAGCCGCCGCCGTGTTCCTGACCCGGCGCCGCAAGGCGACCGTCCCCGCCCGCGGCCGCAACCGCCTGTCTGCCCTGCTCAACCGCTGACCGGAGGCGACGCCACCGCCTGGGAAGGTGGTGGCGTCGCCGTGTCACACCCGCTCTCCGGTGATGTAGCCGGCCAGCGTGCTCCGTTCGTCCTCGAGTTCCCCGATCCGGTTCTTGACCACGTCGCCGATGCTCACCACACCGCGCAGCGCCCCGTCGACCACCACCGGCACGTGCCGGAACCGCCGTTCGGTCATCAGCCGCTCGACATCTTCCAGTTGCGCCTCCGGCGGCACCGTCCGGACCTGCGCGGTCGCAATCGCGCTCACCGGTTCGGCCAGCACCGCCGCCCCGCGCGCCGCAAGGGCCCGCACGACGTCCCGCTCACTGACGATCCCGTCCACCACGGAACCGTCGCGCGACACCACAGCCGCACCGATCCCGTGTTCCGCCAGAACGGCCAGCAGCCGCTCGATACTCACCTCCGGCGCAACGGTGACCACCTGCTCACCCTTGACCCGCAGAATGTCGCTGATCCGCATCGTTCCTCCCTCGCATCGGTCGTGCACTGGTCGGCCCCGCGTACTCCCTTCTATGCCGAAACCAGACCACGCCTGTCAAGGAGGACAATCTTCGGACCGTCCATCTCCGCCCACTTCACACCCATTTGCGGGTACGAGTCACCACCCCACAACCGCAAGTGCCCCGCACCACCATCGCGGGTCCGCCCGGCCGCACCCGGTGGGATGGATCAGGCGTAGCAGGTCTCGATCAGGTAGAGCCGCAGCGCGACAACTTCGCCGTCGACAACTTCGATGTCGTAGTAGGTGTCCTTGCGTCCCGCGACCTTCACGGCCTGGCGATGGTCGTCAGGGTCGCCGATCTCCAACGAATCCCAGCCCGGATACGCGGCGACGACCTCGTCCAAGGTGCTGCCCAAGGCGATACCTTCCGGCGTGAACACATTCGAGTAGGCCACGATGGTGCCGACACCGATCCGCGGGCTGAGAGTGACCGCGGCACGGATCGTCCCGCCCCGGAAAAGGGGAACGCCCAACTCGCAATCGTCGAGCTTCTTCGGCGCCGGGCCGTCCAGCTGGCCCGTCCGGTAGGCCTCCGCCACGGACATACCGAGCTTCACCTTGCCGAACCCGTCAGGGCCGATCGTCAGCTTCTCGTCAACGGGATCGGTACGCTTCGGCTTCACCGTCCTCGAGGGGGCAACCGACGCCGACGGCCCAGCCGACTTCGACGGAGAGCCGGCCGCGGACGGCGACGTGACCACGCTTGAGGGTGCGGCACCGCCGGAGACCCCGCCGGAGGAGATGGCCGGCACCCCTCCGATCGGCTCGGCCACCCCGTCCACCCGCACCGGGCCGCTGTTGCATCCGGCAAGAACCGCCAGCCCAGCCATCGCGGCCACTACAACCGTCGCCATGCGTCGCATCGGTCTTCCCTCATCCCGCGAACCGTCGTTCTCCCCGTAGCGCCGACGTCCGTGACTCGGCACTCCCACAAGGTCCGATGCACATTCCGTCCACCTGGTTCGCGCCGCGAGGTAACGGCAACATAACGACACCCGCGGCTGGCGAAACATGGCGCCGACCTCGCACAGATCCGGGACATCGCTCTGCGCGAACCCGGAAACGCAGAAAGGCCCACCCGGTCACCCGGGTGGGCCTTTCTTAACGTTGAGTCCGGCGGCGTCCTACTCTCCCACACCCTCCCGAGTGCAGTACCATCGGCGCTGGAGGGCTTAGCTACCGG
>NZ_JBFAAI010000050.1:0-32935 GCF_040639655.1 Actinoplanes sp. NPDC023801
TGTCCCCGCGCGCCCGCCCCCGCCCTCGGGGGCCGGGCTGCCGCGGCCGCGCCCCCCCCCCCCCCCCCCCCCCCCCCCCCCGGGCCGGGTGGATCAGTACGCGCTGCTCAGGTCGGTCTTGGCGTTGCCGGTGTCATAGGCACGGTCGGAGATGATGATGTCCTGGCCGACCGGCTCCCCGGCGAAGAACTTGGTGGCGGTCTCGAAGGCGAGCGGGCCGAAACGCGGGTTCGACTCGATGACCGCGTGGATCCAGCCGTCCACGATGCCCTGGACCGCGCCCTTGGTCCCGTCGATGGACACGATCTTGACGTCTCCGGCCTTCTTGCCGGCACCCTTGAGCGCCGTCACCGCGCCGAGCGCCATCTCGTCGTTCTCGCCGTAGATGCCGTTGATGTTGGGGTTGGACTGCAGCAGCTGCTCGGTGACCTTCTGACCCTCCTCGCGGGAGAAGTTGCCGGTCTGCTCGAAGGTGACCTTGATGTCCGGCGCCACCTTCGCGATCTGCTCCTTGAAACCGCTGGTCCGCAGCGTGGTCACGTTGTTGCCGGGCGACCCGAGCAGGATGGCGACCTCACCCTTGCCGCCGAGCGCCTCGGCCATCTCGTCGGCGGCCCGCTTGCCCTGCTCGGCGAAGTCGGAGCCGATGAAGGTCAGGTAGTCCTTGCAGGCGGTGGCATTGATCTTGCGGTCGATGGTGATGATCGGGACCTTCTTGGCCGACGCCTTGGCGAACACCGAGCCCCAGCCGTCAGAGTTGAGCGGCGCGATCACCAGCAGCTGCACACCCGAGTCGATCATCTGCTCGACGTCGCTGATCTGCTTGTTGAACTGCGAGTTCGCGTTCGTCGTCGTGAGGTTCGTGATGCCGAGCTCGGCGGCCTCAGCCCTGATCGACTCGGTCTCGGCGATCCGGAACGGGTTGGCCTCCTTCTCCGACTGGGAGAAGCCGACCTTGGCGGTCTTCAGGTCGATCTTGGTGCCGCCGAACTGGTCGAGGGTGCAGGTGGCGGCACCCGGCGCGGCCGACTGCACAGCCTGGGTGGCCGCCGGCGCCGACCCGGCACCGGCGGTGGAGGCGGGCTCCTCGGACTTCGCGCACGCGCCGGCTGTTGCGGCAAACAGGACGGTACCGAGCAGGACGACTGCCCGGCTCCGGTTCGATCGAACGTTCATGCGGAGGACTCCTTGCAGAGAGAAGCGGCGGTGAAGGAGCGCTTACCGGCCGCGGTGCACACATTCACGCATCATCGAACTTTTTCTGTCAAGGACTTGCGCGCTCACCTAACTGAAACAAACATGTTCCTGTTAGGAGACTTTTCCGTCTATACACAGTGGGAGGCCCGATGGAGGCCGCACACGGAAACGGCCGCCCACCCCCGGCAGGGGTGAGCGGCCGCCAGCGGTCGCGTGCCATCAGCGCAGCGGGGCCGTGGACTCCCGGGTGATCAGGCGGACCGGGAACGTCTCCACACCGGACCCCGTGACGCCCTCCATCGCCGCGGAAAGACGCTGTGCGGCGATCCGGCCCAGGTGCTCCAGATTCAGGTCGATGGTGGTCAGCGGCGGACGCGAATTGACCGCGAGCACACTCCAGTTGTCGAAGCCGATCACGGCTACCCGCGACGGCACATCGATCCGCTCCTCGTGCAGGACGTCGAGCACACCACGCGCTATCTCGTCCGAGCCGGCGAAGATCGCGTCCACCTCCGGGCAGCGGTCCAGCAGCATCCGGGTCGCACCCCGGCCCCACGCCTCGGACCACATTCCGAACCACACCTCACCACCGGCCAGCTCCAGGCCCCCCTCGGTCAGCCGCTCCACGGCGCCGCGGGCCCGGTCCTGCGCCGCGCTGTAACCCGGGTCGCCGGTGATGTGCGCGATCCGGCGGCGTCCGCACCGGATCAGATGATCGACAGCGGTGCGCCCACCACCCACGTTGTCGGTGATCAGCGACAGGTCGGCCGGATCGTCGGAGGGTGCGTACGCATACACCACCGGGACCGGCAGATCACCGAGCGACGGCCGGGTGTCCGGCCGGGCGCCGACCACTATCAACCCGTCCACCCGCCGGGACAGCAGCGCCCGCAGATGGTGTTTCTCGCGGATGGTGTCGCCCCGGGCGTCACAGAGGAACACCGAGGTCTGGTCGGAACCGAACGCGTCCTCGGCACCCATCAGGATCGGGATCGAGAACCGGCCCTCCAGGTCGGACGTCAGCAGGCCGACGGTGCCGCTGCGCTGGGTGATCAGACCCTGAGCCAGCGTGTTGGGCGAGAAGGAGAGCTGCTCGGCCGCCCGGACCACCCGCTCGCGGGTCTCGGCACGCACCTGCGGCTGGCCGTTGAGCGCCTTGGACGCGGTCGCGACCGAGACCCCGGCGAGTTTGGCGACGTCGCGAAGAGTGGCCCTGGACAAGAAATATTCTCCCGCATCACTTCTTGAAAACCTTTTCGGACCGTCGATCTTCTGGTCAGCCTAGCCCAGAGGCCTCAAGTCCGAAACACGCGGGAACCGGTCAGACGTCCCGCCGGCGATGAACGAGCAGCGCCACCCCGAGCACCGCGAGCGGCCACAGCAGATACGCCAGCCAGGCTTCGGTCGCCGACGTGTACAGGTCGCCGACCGCTTCCGGAGGGCCGTAAGCCAGGGTCAGCCGCTGCCACGCCGGCAGGATCATCGCGTCGCGCAGCGCTTTGACCACCGCGTTGTCGCCGGTCAGCAGTTGCGGCAACGCCACCAGCAGCAGAATCCCGGCCACATACACGGCACCGGCGTGACGCAGCAGCACGGCGATCCCCAGGCCGACGACAGCGCAGACCGGACCCACCAGGGTCGCTCCGAGCAGTTCCGAGGGCGTCACCGTCACCGAACCGTCCACCACGAGCAGGCCGGCCACGATCACCGCACTCACCACCGCCCACAGACCGGCCAGCACCGCGGCCTTGGCCAGCACCACAGGGGAACGGGCCGGCACCGCGACCGCGGTGGCCCGGATGAGGCCGCTGGCGTACTCCCCGGCCATCGCCGCCGCACCCGAACTCGCCGCCACCACGATCAGCACCAGGTAACCCGCGAGCGGGAAGACGCCCTCCCGGTCGATCGCCGCCGCGAGCAGGACGGCGACGACGGTCAGGCCCGCCGACCACCACGTCGCCCGCAGGGAGCGGGTCTTCAGCCATTCCGACGCGATCAGAGCGATCATCGGACACCTCCGGCACGGTAGTCGACGCTGCCCTCGGTCAGTGCGAAGAACGCCTCCTCCAGCGAACCGCCGGAGCCCGACAGCTCCGCCACCGGGCCGGACGCGAGCAACCTGCCCTGCCCGATGACCACGATCTCGTCGGCCGTCGCCGCCATCTCGCCGATCAGGTGGCTGGACAGGAACACCGTGCGTCCCTCCGCGGCCAGCTTCCGGAACAGGCCACGGGCCCAGCGCACGCCCTCCGGATCCATCCCGTTCACCGGTTCGTCGAAGATCAGCACCGGTGGGTCGCCGAGCAGAGCGGTCGCCACCCCCAGACGCTGCCGCATGCCGAGCGAGAAGGTGCCGACCCGTCGCCCCGCCACCTCGGACAGGCCGGTCTCACCGAGCACCTCGTCGACCCGGCGCCGTGGCAGGCCGTTGCTGCGGGCCAGCGCGGCGAGATGCACCGCCGCGGTACGCCCGGGATGCGCCTGCTGGGCGTCGAGCAGGGCGCCGGCGTGCCGCAACCCGCGCCGGTGGGTCCGGAACGGCACACCGCCGATGGTGGCGTGGCCGCTGGTCGGCGCGTCGAGGCCGAGCAGGACGCGCAGCGTGGTGGTCTTGCCGGCGCCGTTGGGACCGAGGAAGCCGGTGACGCGGCCCGGCCGGGCGACGAACGACAGTCCCGCCACGGCGGTGGTGCGCCCGTATCGCTTGACGAGTTCTTCGACGTGAATCATGCCGATCACAGTGGCCCGCGGCGGTACGGATCGTCATCGGCCCGTGGCACCCGCCGCCCTCATACCGTGGTAGTCGGTCCGTGGTCGGATGGCACCGTCCGGACCCGTCGATACGATCAGCCGCATGCCTTCCAAGCTCCGCATCCGCCGCCTGCCGCTCCCCGGCTGGGTGGCGCTGTGCTGGGGCGCCGCCGCCTTCAGCACGCTGCGGGGCTACTCCGGGCTTCCGGGTATGCCCGGCGGTATGCCGGAGCTGCCCGCCTGGCGCTGGGCCGTGATCGCGCTGTCGGTGGCCGCGGCCGTCCTGGCGTGCCGGCTGGTGCGTGTCCGGCCGCTGCCCGCGCTGTACCTGCTGGCCACGGCTCCGGTCGCGCTCATCCTGGCGGTCGGCCACGACGGCCTCGCCAACACCGAGGAACAGCTGCTGGCGCAGTTCCTGATCAGTGCCGACATCGTCCTCGGCCACCTCGTGGCCACCCGTCCCCCGTGGACGTGGGCGGCCGGGCTCGTCCCGATCCTGGCCGCGTTGCCGGTCACCGTCCTGCTCGGTGAGCTGGAGATGGAGTGGACACTCTGGACGTCCTATGTGGGACTGCCACTGGTGGTGGCCGCCCTGCTGGGATATTCGGTCCGCCAGGCGCGCAACTATGCGCTCCGGCTGAGCGAACAGGCCGCCGCCCAGAGTGTGATGGCCGAGCGGCTGCGCATCTCCCGCGAACTCCACGATCACGTGGCCCACAGTGTCGGTGTCATCGCGTTGCAGGCCGGGGCCGCGGCCCGGGTCATCGAGACCCAGCCCGAGCGGGCCCGGGCCTCGCTGCACAACATCGAGTCGACCAGCCGCGAGACCCTCGCCGGCCTGCGCCGGATGCTCAGCGGCCTGCGCATGCCGCACGATGAGGACGCTCCCCTGCGGCCCGCTCCGACCCTCGCCGACGTCGGTGACCTGGTGCGGACTGCCGAGGGATCCGGCGTCGACATCCGGGTCCGCTGGGAGGGCCACCGCCGCCCGCTGCCCGCCGACGTGGAACTCTCCGCCTATCGGATCATCCAGGAGTCACTGACCAACGTGCTACGCCACGCCGACGCCGCGACCTGTGAGATCTCGGTGAACTATCAGCCCGCCGACCTGCGGATCGAGGTCGTCGACGACGGGCACGGGGCACACGGCCGCGACCGGACCGGCGGAGGCTTCGGGCTCATCGGCCTGCACGAGCGGGCCGCCCTCCTGGACGGAACCCTGACGGCCGGCGCCCGCGACGAGGGCGGCTTCCGGGTGGAGGCCAGCCTTCCGGTCGGCCCGGGCGACGCACGGGCGAAGGCGGACCGGACGTGACGGTTCGCGTGCTGCTCGCCGACGATCACGCGCTCGTCCGGACGGCGCTTCACATGGTGCTCACCGACGCCGAGGGCATCGAGGTCGCCGGGGAGGCCGGGACCGGGACCGAGGCGGTACGGCTCGCCGGCGAGCTGCGGCCGGACGTCATCCTGATGGACATCCGGATGCCCGGGATGGACGGCATCGAGGCCACCCGTCTGATCATCGGGGACGGACTGGTCGAGGCCGACTCCGGGCCGCCACGGGTCGTCGTGCTCACCACCTTCCCCGACGACACCTACGTCTACGACGCGCTGCAGGCCGGCGCCTCGGGCTTCCTGGTCAAGGACATGGCACTCGACGACATCGTCGCCGCCATCCGGGTGGTCGCGGCGGGCGACGCGCTCATCGCACCCAGCGTCACCCGCAACCTGATCAGGATGATCGCCGGCCGTCCCCCGGAGCCGGCGGCGCCCGCACCCGATCTGGGCAGCGTGACCGACCGGGAGCGTGAGGTGCTGACGATGATCGGGCTCGGCGCGACGAACTCCGAGATCGCCGCGCGCCTGCACATCACCATGCCGACGGTGAAGACGTACGTCGGCCGTCTGATGACCAAACTCGCCGCCCGCGACCGCGTGCAACTGGTGATCGCCGCCTACCGTGCCGGCCTGGTGAGCCCCTGACCGGCGGGCCGGCACGGCGGAGATTGATATGTTGACGAGGTATCTGACCGTTCGAGTCGGCGTCATCGTCTGCGAGGCACGGGACCGTGTCGGCGGGCGCGTCGGCAGCGTCCGCATCGACGGGGAACCGGTCGAGCTGGGCGGCCAGTTCATCGATCCTGGGCAGGACCGGGTCCAGGCACTCGCGGCCGAGCTGGGCATTCCGGTGTTCCGTACCCACACCGCCGGGGTTCACCTCGTCGAGCACGGGTCGGGCCGGATCGGGCGGTTCCGGGGCACCGTACCGCGGCTACCGCTTCCGGCACTGCTGGACTTCGCGCGAGGTGAGGCCCCGTTCGAACGGCTCGCCCGGACCGTCGACGTCGAAGCGCCGTGGCGAGGCCCGGGCGCGGGCCGACTGGACGGGCTGACGCTGGAGTCCTGGATTCGCCGGACACTGCGGACCACTGCCGGGCGGCAGCTGTTCACGCTAGCCACGCGGGTGCTGTGGGCGTGCGAGCCGGCCGAGGTATCGCTGCTGCACGCGCTGTTCCATGCGCGGGAGGCCGGTGGTCTGCGGGCGATCACGGCCACCGAGGGCAGCGCGCAGCAGGACATGCTCGCCGGCGGAGCGCATCTGCTGGCCGAGGGCATGGCCCGCGATCACGCCGATCGGGTCCGTCTGTGCACGCCGATCCGGCGGATCGCCCAGGACGACTCCGGCGTCGTCGTCACCGCCGCGTCGGGCGCGAGCGTGCGGACAGCAGCTCACCCTCCGGCCGGCACGGTGTGCTGGTCAGCGTCCTGGAGGGCGCGGTGGCACGCCGTCTCGCCGGCCTGCCCGGCCGGGAACGCCGCGGCCTGGTGCTCGACGAGCTGGTCCGGTTGTTCGGGCCGGCTGCCGCCCGGCCGGTCGGGTATGTCGAGAAGGACTGGAACAGCGAGGAGTTCACCAGGGGCGCGTACGCCGCGGTGTTCCCGCCGGGCGCATGGACGGCCCACGGACCGGCGCTGCGAACGCCGGTCGGCCGTGTCCACCGGGGCGGGGCCGAGACGTCCACCCGCGGGTACGGATACATGGACGGCGCGATCCGCTCCGGCGAGGCCGCCGCCGTGGCGGTGACCCGTTAGCCGTGGCCGATCCACGCCGGATGGCCTGCTCGCGGTACGGCTGGAGGGCCGGGCGTACTTCAGCGTCGCTGTCACCCGGCCGGCGGGCTCAGCGGTGATAGAAGGCCTGCGTCCGGGTGAGCATCCACGTGGCCACCGAGCTCTGCTCGTCCAGCGGCAGGACCTCGATCTCGTTCGGGACGGGGCTCACCCGGGCGGCGTAGTCGACGGCGGCCCGGACGTCGCGCTGCCAGGTGGTGACCCGGCGATCCGGGCGCACACCGATCATCAGGGTGCCGGCGCCGTCGTCGATGCTGCACAGCGCCCGCCTGGCCTCGATCACACCGGAGCTCGCCCGGAACCCGCCGATCAGGGCCTCCAGCAGGTGGTACGGCTCCGGGCGGGGTACCCCGAGCAGGATGCGCGAGCCGGCCGCGGGACGGGTCGCGCACAACCGGCGGACCCGGTCGGCGGCCACCGGCACGGCGGTCGCGGAACCCGGGTTGACCACGAAACCCAGTTCGGCGGGCATCCGTTCGGCCAGCTGGCGACCGGTGAGCCGGATCTGCCTGCGGTTGCTCGCGCCGGCTTTGGCCAGCTGCTCGGCGGAGGTGTAGACGACCACGTATGGCTCGCCGCCGATGGTGGTGACGGGCAACTGCCCGCCGCCGCTCTCCGGGCCGGCTGGCAGCGGCACCCAGATCGGGTGGTCGGCCAGCGCGGTCAGCAACGCGTCCGGCGGTGACTCTCCGCGCCGGACGTGCAGGAGGGTGGTTTCCAGAGTGTTGGCAGGAAACAAGGTCGACTCCGTCCTGTCGGCGTCCCCACCCTGGTATACGCACCGTCACCGGGAGCGGTTCACCCGCTCAGGTGACAGAGTCGCGCCGCTCGGAATCCGGGCTCGCCCCGCCGGCGATGCCGGTCATCTCCGGGCATCGACCTCGGCGACGAAACAGGGGTGGTGCTGGGTACAGGTCGAAGACGGGTGCCTTCGTCCTGGTGACGGCACCGCCCGCTTCTCTAACGTCACACCCGTGACCTTCTTGGTGAACCTGCGGCGGCTGCCGCTCGACCTGGCCGGGCGATACGCGCCCTGGTCGGGCGACACGTGGCGGGCGACCCGCCACGTGCTCGCCGGCGGCGTCGTGGGTGTGGTCACCGGATCCATCGTGCTGACTCTGGTGATCCTCAGCGCGGTCCTCTCGATCACCGTGATCTTCGCGCTCGGCACGCTGCTGGCTCTGCTGTCCTGCGTGCACGGCTTCGCCGCCCTGCAACGGTCCCGGTTCGAGGCGCTCCTCGGCGAGCAGATCGACGCTCCGGCAACCGTGCCGTGTGACAGCTGGTCGCAGCGGCTGGTGGCGGACTTCCGCTCGGAGACCACGTGGCGGCAGTTGGCGTACCACCTGCTCGCCCTGGTTTTCGGCGGAGCCGGCGCCCTGGCGGTGGCGATCGCCTGGTCCGGCAGCGCCCTGCTCGTCATCGCGCCGCTGCTGGGCTGGTCGCCGGCCGGTCCGGGCGTGCTGCGGGCCCTCGCGGCGATGACCGGCGGTGTGGTGCTGCTGTTCGCGGCGCCGCTGCTGGCCCACGGGGTGGCGGCGGCCGATCTGGTCGCCGCCCGGGCCCTGCTCGGCCCGAACGTGAAGGCCGAACTGGCGATGCGGGTCGTCGAGGTGGAACGCAGCCGGGCCGACCTGGTGGCGGCCGCCGACGCCGAGCGCCGCCGGATCGAGCGTGACCTGCACGACGGCATGCAGCAACGGCTGGTCGCGCTCGCCATGAACCTCGGCATCGTGCGGGTCAACAGCGGCGACCTGCCGGAACCGCTCCGCGACGCGATCAGCCGCTCGCATGACGACGCCAAAGAGGCGCTCACCGAGCTGCGGCACATCGTCCGCGGGCTCTACCCCGCGGTGCTCGGCGACCGCGGCCTGGATGCGGCGCTCTCCGGCATCGTGGCCAGCTCCCCGGTGCCGGCCCGGCTGCGGGCCGACCTGCCCCGGCGCCCGCCGGTCGCCATCGAGGCGGTGGCCTACTTCGTGGTGGCCGAGGCCCTGGCCAATGTGGCCAAGCACGCGTTGGCCTCTCAGGTCGAGGTGGAGGTACGGCTCGTCGAGGAGCTCCAGGAACTTCGGCTCCTGGTCGCCGACAACGGTCGCGGCGGCGCCCGCCCCGGGCGCGGCAGCGGCTTGCGGGGCCTGGCACAGCGGGTGTCCTCAGTCGATGGAACGCTGGCTGTGGACAGCCCGGAGGGCGGGCCGACGACGATTCTGGTGGTGCTGCCGTGCGCGTCATGATCGCGGAGGACTCCGTCCTGCTCCGTGAAGGGCTGGTCCGGCTCCTGGAGTCCTGCGGCGAAGAGGTGGTGGCCGCGGTGGCCGACGCCGAGGCCCTGCTCACCGCGGTCGCCGCGGACCGTCCCGACATCGTGGTGGCCGACGTGCGGATGCCGCCCACCTTCACCGACGAAGGCCTGCACGCCGCACTGACCATCCGCAAGAAGTGGCCCGAGGTCGCCGTCCTGGTCCTCTCCCAGTACGTGGAGGAGCGCTACGCCGCCGACCTCCTGTCCCGCCCGGCCGGCCGGATCGGCTACCTGCTGAAGGACCGGGTCGCCGACGTCACCGAGTTCCTCGACGCGCTGCGCAGGGTCGCCGCGGGTGGCACCGTCCTCGATCCCGAGGTGGTGTCCCAGCTGCTGGTCCGGCATCGCAGCGACCCGCTGGAGCGGCTCACCACCCGGGAGACACAGGTGCTCGCGCTGATGGCCGAGGGCCGGTCCAACTCCGGCATCGCCACCGTGCTGTCGATCAGCCAGAGCGCCGTCGCCAAGCACGTGAACAGCATCTTCACCAAGCTCGACATCGCCCTGGCGGACAACGACCACCGCCGGGTCCTGGCGGTTCTGCAGTTCATCCAGTCCTCCTGAGGAGCACCCGATGCCTTACACCTCGACCACTGCCCCCATGCGTACCGCGTGGCGGACCCTGGGCACCGCGGCTACCGTTCTCGTCCTCGTGGTGGTCGGTGTGCTGGGCTGGACGTGGTTCGGACCGCGACGTACCGGCGACGCTCACTTCGAGCAGAGTGGTGCCACGAAGGTGACGGTCAGGACCGGCGACGGTGACGTGACCGTGCGGTCCGGCCCGGGCGACAAAGTCACCGTGGACAGCGACCTGTCCTGGTCGACGATGGGTGAACCGGACGCGAACGCCGCGATGCGCGGTGACACGTTCGAGGTGGTCGGCCGGTGTCCGACGGTCGTCATGGGCAGCGAGTGCACCGTCGATTTCGTAGTGCACGTGCCGGACGGCGTCGCCGTCGAGGTGATCACCGAGGGCGGCACCGTGCAGGCGTCCGGCCTCACCGGCCCGGTACGGCTGACCAGCGCGGCCGGTGACGTGAAGGCGGACGACCTGAGCGGTGACGTCGTCCTGCGGTCCGAGGCCGGCAGCATCACCGGCTCCGGCCTGCGCGCTGCGAACGTCGAGGCCGGCCTCGACGCCGGTGACCTCGACCTGACCTTCGCCGCCGTGCCGACCGCGGTCACCGCGGTGGCCGATGCCGGTGACATCACCCTGGCCCTTGCCCCCGGCCCTTACCGGGTTCAGGTGGAGACCGGCAACGGTGAGCCGCAGATCTCGGTGACCGACGACCGGTCCGCGCCGTCGTCCGTCACCGCACGGACCGGCGCGGGCTCGGTGACGGTCCGTTACGCCGGCTGACGGCCGCCCGGATTCCTGTTCTGCTCACTCCGCCCTGCTCATTCTCAGGAGACTGTCATGAACGATGCCGTGCGCCTGGATGCGCTCAGCAAGACCTACGGCGCCGGCGACAACACGGTGGTAGCTCTCCGCGACGTGAGCCTCACGTTCCCGTCCGGAAGCTTCACCGCCGTCATGGGCCCCTCCGGCTCCGGCAAGTCGACGCTTCTGCAGTGTGCCGCCGGGCTGGACGTGCCCACCTCAGGCCGGGTGCTGATCGGCGATACCGACCTGAGTGGATTGAGCGAGACCTCCCTGACCATGCTGCGGCGCGACCGTGTGGGCTTCGTGTTCCAGGCGTTCAACCTGCTGCCGTCGCTGACCGCCGAGCAGAACGTGTCACTGCCGCTGCGGTTGGCCGGCCGCCGGCCCGACCGGCAGGTCATCCGCCGGGCCCTCGAGGCGGTCGGTCTCGCCGACCGGGCCCGGCACCGGCCCGCCGAACTCTCCGGCGGCCAGCAGCAGCGGGTTGCCATCGCCCGGGCTCTGGTCACCCGCCCCGCCGTGCTCTTCGCCGACGAGCCGACCGGCGCGATCGACGCGGCCACCAGCCGCGAGCTGCTGGGCATGCTGCGTGACCTCGTCGACGGCGACGGCGGGCTCTCCACGATCGTGATGGTGACTCATGATCCGGTGGTCGCGGCGTACGCCCATCGGGTCGTTTTCCTCGCCGACGGCCGGCTGGCCGGCGAACTCGCCGGCCCGACCGCCGACGACGTGGCCGCCCGGATGACGAATCTGACCGTGCCGACGGTGCCGGCATGATCCGGGTCGCGCTGCAGACACTGCGGATGCGGTGGGTGTCGTTCCTCGGCACGATCATCGCGCTGGTGCTCGGGGTCGCCCAGGTCGCCGCCATGGGCTTGCTGCTTGCCGCGATGGTCGATCTGCCGGACCGGCCGGCCGAGCGGTTCGCCCGGGCGCCGGCCGTGGTCCTCCCCGGCGACCCCGACTGGGACCCGGCCCGGCACGACCTGGGGGTGCGTTCGCTGCCCGCCGCCAAGGGCGTCTCGCCGGAGTTGCTGGCCAGGGTCTCCGCCGTCGGGCCGGTGGTCGCCGACCGGGACTTCTACGCCCAGATGGCCGGTGGCCCGGCCGACCAGGTGGGCCACCCATGGCCGGTGGCCGAGTTCGGCGGCTATCGGTTGACCGCCGGGCGGGCACCGGCCGGCGGCCGCGAGATCGTGGTCACCGGCGGGTCCGGCGCACGGCCGGGCGCGCGGGTCACCGTGCTGACGGCCGGCGAGGTCGCAACGTACACGGTGACCGGTGTTGCCGAGGCCAGCGGCTACGAGGACGCGGTGTTCTTCACCGATGAGGAGGCGGCCCGGCTGTCCCCGCGGATCAACGCCCTGGTGGCGCTCGGCCCGCTACCCGCCGTCCGAGCGGCCGTCACCGGCTCGGACGCCAGCGTGCTGACCGGGCGGGATCGGCACCGCGCCGACGCCAGTGCGGCCCGCGACCGGGAGTCGTTCGACGACACCGTGACACTGTTGCCGGTGATGGCGAGCGTGGCCGGTTCCACCGCGATCTTCGTGGTGGCCTCGACCTTCGCGTTCGCGGCGACCCAGCGGCGCCGCGAGGTGGCCCTGCTGCGGGCGGTCGGCACCACGCCACGCCAGGTGCACCGGATGATCCTGTCCGAGGCGGCACTGGTCGGTACGGCCGGCTCGCTGGCCGGAGTGCTGCTCGGCCCGGCCGGGACGGGACTGCTGGTGCGCTGGCTGGTCAGCCTGGACATCGCGCCACCGTGGCTGGGTGTCACGCCGTCACTCGCGCCGGCCGTGGTTCTTCCGCTGGTGGCGGCGTTCCTGATCGGGGTGTTCGTCGCACTCGGCGGCGCTCTGGCGGCGGCGTGGCGGGCCGGCCGGGTACGCCCCGTCGAAGCGCTGCGCGAGTCGCTGGTCGACGACACCGGAATGACGCCGGGCCGCTGGCTGCTCGGCGCGGCCGGGCTGCTCACCGGGGTGGGATTGGTCGCCTGGATCGCGGTCGGCTCGCCGGGCACGGTGCTGGTGCCCAACAGCTACGTGCCGACCCTGCTGACCCCGGTGCTCGCGGCGGCATTGCTGGCGCCGGTAGCGGTGGGCCCGCTGACGCGGGTACTGATGTGGCCGTTCAACCGCTCACTGGGCGCGACCGCCGTGCTGGTGCGGGCGAGTGCGCTGACTGCCCGCCGGCGGACCGCGGCGACGGCCGCTCCGGTACTGCTCACCGTGGGTCTGGCGCTGTCCGTCCTGGGTGCCACGGACACCGTGAACGAGGCCCGCGACCAAGGACTGCGCAACCAGACGAGCGCCGAGTACGCGATCCTCCCGGAGGGTACCCCCGGTCTGAGCCAGGCCATCGTCGCCAAGGTGGCCGCGGTCCCCGGCGTGCAGGTGGTGGCGCCGATCATGACCACCGTCTTCACCGAGGACGACGGCCGGCTCGACGAGAACGACGGCATGGTCGTCGATCCGGTCGCACTGGCGGCGGTCTACCGGCTGCAGATCACCGGCGGCTCGCTGGCCGGGTTCAACGACGGGGCGGTGGTGGTCCCCGACGTGTGGAAAATCGACTCCGGTGAGCGGATGGAGATCCTGATGGCTGACGGGACCACCGCGAACCTTGAGGTGGCCGCCGTCTACCACGCGCTGCGCGGCCAGGACGTGGCGTTCCTTCCACCCCGGTTCGCCGGCACCGGCCGGTACGCCCGGGACGGCCTGTCCCGCCGTGCCTATCTTGCCTTCGCCCCCGGCACCGATCGGGACGCCGCGGTGGCGGCAGTACGGGCCGCGGTGGGCGGCGTGGGCGCCCGGGTGGTGACCAGCGCCGAGCTGGTCGCGTCGGAGAGCGCCTGGGCCCGGCATCTGATCGCGGTCCGGCAGAAGTCGGTCGCCGGGATCGTGGTGCTGTTCTGCTTCATCGCGATCGTGAACACGCTGCTCATGGCGACCGCCGACCGCCGCCGCGATCTGATGGTGCTGCGCCTGGCCGGGGCGACGCGACGGCAGGTGCTCACCGTCTTCGCCGCCGAGTCGGTGCTCGTCGTCGGGATCGGGGTGCTGCTGGCCCTGGCCGCCTCGACGATCAACCTGGGTGGCCTGTGGGTGGCTCTGACCCGGCTCTTCGGTGCCACGCCGGTCGTCGTACCCTATGGCACGATCCTGGGCATCACGGTGATCGCCACGATCCTCGCCCTGACAGCCACTCTGCTGCCGGCCGGCGCCGCACTCCGCCGCAACGCATCCCGGTCGACGAGCACGCGCGAGTAGGGGCATTCCCGCAGCTCATCCCGCTCGTCACTCCAGAGGTCGCCCCTGGCGGGCGTCTCCCGTACCGCGTTGATCAGGGCGTAGCGGATGGCGGCCCCGGGGCTGTCGAAGAAGGCGCCGTATGTCTGCTTCGCCGCCTGCTCGATCCGCGGATTTTGGCCATCCAGACGCAGCAAAAGTGGCCACGATGCCCGTTCGGACGATGCCCCCTCAGGCAAGTGGACATATTCGGGCTGATGTCAAAACGACGCCCGAAATGAGGTGGTGCTCTGGGGCGATCGATTCTTCGGTAAGGCAGAAAGGACAGACAATGAAATTTCTGACGGGTGCCGCTGCTACGACCGCGGGTTTGGTCGCCGGCGCGGCTTTCGCCATCAGCCCGGTTTCGGCCGCCGACGCCGGCTGCCCGCCCATGGACCCGTTTTGCCATGCCAGCCAGGGCGCGAAAGACCTGGGTGGCGACATCGCAGACGCGGCGAAGAAAAGCAATCCGTTCAATTGCAACGACAAGCGCGGCTGCGAAGACTACACCGAGTTCGACGACCCGCAAGGCCCTTCCACCACGTCGAGCCATCCCGCCGCGCAGATATCTGACAAGTCCGGCGTGACAGTGCGAACGTGCGGGGAGGTGAGAACGCGATCTTACGACGAGGTCGAGGTTCCCTTCACCGTGACCAACAACAGCGGCGAGTCAATCGATTTGTATTGGCTCGACAGCAGCGGGAACTACGAATTCCTCAAGACCCTCGAGAGTGGCTCAGCCGAATACACGAGCCGTCGGGGGGACGCCTGGGAGGTCACCGACAGTAATGGTGAGTGTATCTGGCAGTTCGTCATCGGCCAGTACGCCTACAGCGCCTCCGTTGAGTTCTGACGGCGGGATTGCCGTCAGCGCTTCGAGCGGCATGCCGGCGCATCAGGTCCGTTGAGCGCTGCCGAAACGGCGAGTTCGACTTCCGTGGCTGTCAAACCTGTCGGATCTGCCCTTGCGGAAGATCGCGGTCTTTCCATGAGACGAGGTTGGCCTGGTGAAAGCCCATCTCAGGAGCACGCTGAACGAAGCACCGGTCACCAAGGCACTCGTGGGAGGAGTGCTCGGCACCCTCACCAACCCCGTGGTGCTGCTGCTCGGCCGATACACCGATCGGCAGGTCCTGCACTACGTCGGGCGCACCGTCCCACTGTCAGCCGGCCAGCGGGCCGAACTTGCCGGAGTCCTGACGGCCGCCACCGACCACCCGTGGCGAAATCTGTTGCCCACCGCCTGGAACAGCCGGTTCGACAAACGCGAACCGCAGGGCTACCTGCCCGTCGATCCCGTGCAGGTGGTCGACATCGCGGTTGACGAAGCCTGGGAGCACGGCTGCTGGCGGCATCCCGTCCGGTTCGAACGACTGCGGGGCGACCTCACCGCCGCCGACGTACCGAGGTCGTCCCGAAGCCTTCACACCAGCAGCGGCTGACCGTCACCCGGCACGGCTACAGGCCGAGCGCCTACCCCGCAATCGGCCAGGTCGCGTCGGGGTCAGGACCGGCGAGGGCTCCCCCACCCCCTGCTGGCCGCGGCGACCGCCGGAATGCGCCGAAGACATCTACCTCGAGCTGTCCCCCGATCCGTGATGACATCACCGCGGCGGCGCCGTCAGCGCGAATTTCCGGCGGATCGTCACATCGTGGCACCTGATTTCCGCCTGGCGGCTCCCTCTGCCACCTCCGGAGCCGTAACAACGCGATGGGAATCACTAACGGCAGGAGGGTCGCCTCATTTCCGGTGCGGCAGTCGCCGGGAATTCCTGCTGGCCCATCTTCTCCGACTTCTGGAACCCGTCAGCGAATCGGGAGAACCGCCATATGATGGATGCGCCGGCGATGGCGCGAAAGCCTGGGGCCGGCTATCCGGTGAATCGACACCAGCACACCATCAAAATTGGAGCGAAAATAATGTCGGAAACAATTTCCGGGTCGGTCCGTGGCCGAGCATCCACCGCTCACCCTGATGGGGAGGGAGCACGCGAAGGTATCCGGTCCTGCAGACGGGTCCTCGCACGCATGGCGGTGGTCGCGACCCTGTCCCTCGCGGGACCTGGAGCGGCGATCGGTTCGGCGCACGCGACCGCCGGGCCGCCCGGCGCCGGTCTCGCCAGCCTGTCAGCGTCGACGGTCGATCGGACGACCGTCACCTCGAAGATCGAGACCACGCGCCAGTTCTCGTCGGAAGGCGCGTACTACGCGAGCGTCGCCAGCCCGGCAGAGACTCTGAGCTTCACGTGGGACGTCGAAACCGGGGTTCCGAGCCGGTTCTACTGGCTGCACGGCGGGGTCCCCTGGTACCTGCACGAGACAACGCCCGGCCGCATCACTCGAGAGAATCCCAATGTCAACTATTACGACCTGGACATCCGTGTCACCACAGCGGCCTTTCCGGAATCGCCACGGACTCTGAAGGGAAAGCTGACCATCAATGTAATTCCACAATCGGACGGGGCGACCTTCGCGGCGATCCTGGAAGGCTCCGGATCCGCCTGGCTCGTGGCGAATGGCACCCTCACCGACGTCGCCTGATCGGCACCTGACCGTCGAGCACGATTTCCGGGCTGCGGGCAGCGCTTCTCGTGGACCGCCGAACGGTTGCCCGCCCGGGCGGGCGGTTCCGCGTGCACGGTGACCGCACGGAGCCACTCGCCCGATGTCCTCGATGCGAGTACTGCCGCGTGCCTCAGCAGGTCCCGGTTATCGCCTGCAGGCCGACGTACAGCCGGCCGCTGCCAAGGTAGCGAAGGGCGGTTCGGCGTGTCCACGACGACCGCGGCTTGGCGCACCATTCCTGAGTCGTCACAGATCCGGATCTCCGGGGCGAGGCGGTGCGCGCCGCCCGCCGGCCGGACGGCGTCGAGCGCTTGGCGCTCGACCCGCGGAGGGGTGTCGATAGGGTGATCAAATGCAAGGCGACGAGCGTACGGTGCGCGACGACAGGTTCTCCGCCGGGCGACGCCTCACCCACGCCGGCCTGATCGCCCTGCACCACCTGACCGGCGGGCCCGTGAAGGAGCGGCGCCCGGACCACCTGATCGGCGCGGTCGAGGGCCATCACCACTTCCGCCGCCGGCTCGTCATCCTGATCTCGCACAGCGGCTGAACCCCGGTCGTGCATCGCGTCGCCCTGCCGGTCACCGACGGCACCCCGCTCTACGAACTGGCCGCCGCGTGCGAGGTGTTCGGTGCCGACCGGGAACTCACCGACTCCTGGTACGACCTGACGATCTGCGGCGAGGACGGCGCCGCGGTGGGTGGGTGGCTGACCGCCGGGGTGTCGTACGGACTGGAGGCGCTGGCCGAGGCCGGCACGGTGATCGTCACCTCCTGCCGGGACCCGCTGGAGCGACCGGCGCCGGCCCTGGTGGAGGCGGTCCGCGCGGCCCACGACCGGGGCGCCCGGGTGGCGTCGCTGTGCACCGGCGCGTTCACCCTGGCCGAAGCCGGGTTGCTGGACGGGCGGCGGGCCACCACGCATTGGGCGCACACCGATCTGCTGCAGTCGCGTTACCCGTCGGTGACCGTCGACCCCGATGTGCTCTACATCGACGACGGCGACGTGCTGACCTCGGCGGGGAAGGCGGCCGGCATGGATCTGTGCCTGCACATCGTGCGTACTGACCATGGCACCGCGGTGGCGAACGCGCTGGCGCGCACCCTGGTCGTGCCGCCGCACCGGCCGGGCGGGCAGGCCCAGTTCATCCCGGCGGCCGTCGGTCACGGCCGCAACCACGTGCTGTCCGGGGTGATGGCGTGGGCCCGGGACCGGCTGGATCAGCCGCTGTCGGTGCGTGACCTGGCGCGGGAGGCGGGGATGAGCTCACGCAACCTGGCCCGGCACTTCCATGCGGTCACCGGCAGCAGTCCGTTGCGGTGGCTGCACGATCAGCGGGTACGCCGCGCGCAGGAACTGCTCGAGATGTCGGACCTGAGCATCGAGCAGATCGCGGCACGCACCGGCATGGGTACCGCCACGACGCTGCGCCGCCACTTCGGCCAGCAACTCGGCGTGCCGCCGGAGACGTACCGCCGAACTTTCAGGGGCATTTGACGGGCACGGGGTCCAACCTGTGAATTCATTCAGGTTCTGCGCGTCCGTGACGCCACCGGCTGACGATCGTTCTCGCTGGTGAAGTGCGGATCGGCGAAGACCGGGCCACGGCGCGTCACGGTGCCCTCCCAGGTTCTTCCCAGCCCGGAGGTTGTATCCAAGACGAGATCCTCTCGTAACGATGTCAATGGTCTTGTAAAGTCCTCGTACCGCACGGCGGCGTGCGTCTGCCTGCCCGTCGTACCCGTCAGGCAAGGAATTGGAATAGACGATGCTCAACCGCACCGTGATGTTCGCCAAGCAGCACTCCCCGGATTCCGTGCGCGTGGCCGCCCGGCGGGCGATGCTCGGGGCCTACAACACGCGGATGCGCTTGACCGTGCCGGTCGCCGACCGGTGCGAGTTCACGAACATCTATCACTGTGCGGTGCGCAAGACGGCCAGCCAGTGGGTCAAGTCGGTGTTCAGCGACCCGATCGTCTACCGCCATTCCGGCCTGGTCACCTACGACCCGCGCTACTACGCGTGGAAGGATCCGCGGGTGGTTCCGCCGAACCGGATCGGGTTGTCGCTCTACTTCGCGCACAAGCGGTACCTGAAGATGCCGAAACCGGACGCGCACCGGGCGTTCTTCATCTACCGCGACCCCCGTGACCTGCTCGTCTCCAGCTACTTCTCGACCAAGGACTCGCACACCCCGATGGGCGACGTGCTGCAGGTCCGGGCCGTGCTGCAGGAGAAGTCGAAGAAGGACGGGATGCTCTACCTGATCGAGCACCTGACGAAGAAGGGCATGTTCAACGCGGTCCGTTCCTGGGTCGAGGCACCGCCGTCGGAAAAGGTCCGTCTCATCCGTTACGAGGACCTGACCGGTGAGAACCAGCTCGCCGAGATGGAAGCGTTGATGCGGCACTGCGGGATCGTCGTCCCGCAGCCGGAACTGGCGACACTGCTCGACAAGTACAGCTTCTCCCGGATGAACGACCGCAAGAAGGCCGGCCAGATCTCGCACTACCGCAAGGGCAAGTCCGGCGACTGGCAGAACCATTTCGACGACGACATCGAGCAGGCGTTCAAGCAGGCCACCGGGAACCTGCTGGAGATTCTCGGCTATCCGGACATCGAGCCGGAGCCGAAGTCCGAGCTGACGACGGCGACCGGCACGAACGGCACCACCCGCTCGCCCGAGATGTAGGCGCCTCCGGGGCGGGTGCGGAGCCTGCGCATGCCGTGAACTCATCCCTGCATGACGAGGAAGCGGCGATTCCCGCGGGCTACGGTGAACGCTCGTTGAACCTCACGCTTACTCAGCGTGCCCGGTAGGTGTGCGAAGACCCCGGCTCACCGGGATTCGGACCGCCGGCGGTTCCGTGACGGAGGGAGTCGGGCATGGCCAAGAAGTCGAAGAAGTCCAAGAAGGACAAGAAATCGAAGAAGGACAAGAAGAAGTGATCGAGCAGGGCCGCCGGTCTTCTCCGGCGGCCCTGCCCCGTCACGTCCGGCCCGGGTTCAGGGTGCGCGCGGCCTCGACGGCCCGCCCGGCGATGGCGTCGACGGTGCTGTCGTTGCGGGCGAAGAACCCCTCGGCGTAGAGCGAGGCATAGCCGTGCGCCACCGCGATGGTGGCCTCGACCAGCAGAACCGTCTCCTCGTAGGAGCGGGTCGCGGTGGCCGCGCCGAGCTCGAGCATGGTCGTCATCAGGGTGCGGGTGTGCTCGCGCCGGGCATCGTCGGTGACCCGGTAGAGCTCAGCGGCGTAGATGACCGGCAGACCGGCACCGGTGCGGGTGACGAACCTGACATAGGCGCCGGCGGTGGCGGCGAGGCGCTCGGCGGGATCGTCACCGGCCGCGTCCGCGGCGGCCAGGATCGCGGCGTTGAGATCGTGGGCGGCGGCGGCCGACACCGCGCTGAGCAGGTGGTCACGGTCGGGGAAGTGACGGTACGGCGCGGCCGAGCTCACCTCGAGCCGGCGGGCGACGGCCGCCACCGAGAAGCGCTGCAGCCCCTGCTCCGCCAGCAGGTCGAAGCTGGCCGAGATCAGCGCGGCGCGCAGATCGCCGTGATGATAGGCCCGGTTCGCCCCCACGCTTGCCTCCGTGTAAGTAGGCTCTTACATTAGCAAGTGAGAGCGCTCTTACATCAAGCAAGACGGAGGCACCGGTGACCATCCGACTCGGCTACCAGATCCCCAACTTCAGCTACGGCACCGGAGCGGAGAATCTCTTCGACACCGTCGCTGCCCAGGCCCGCGAGGCCGAGAGCAGCGGTTTCGACACCGTGCTCGTGATGGATCATCTGTACCAGCTACCCGGCATCGGTGCGCCCGAGGAGCCGATGCTGGAGGCATACACGACACTCGGCGCGCTCGCCTCGGCGACGTCCACGATCCAGCTGTCGACGCTGGTCACCGGTAACACGTACCGTAATCCCGCCTTTCTGGCCAAGACGGTGACCACGCTGGACGTGGTCTCCAAGGGCCGCGCCGTCCTCGGCATCGGTGCCGGCTGGTTCGAGCTCGAGCACGACGCGTACGGCTTCGAGTTCGGCACCTTCGGCCAGCGCTTCGAGCGGCTCGAGGAGGCGCTGAAGATCATCACGCCGATGCTGAAGGGCGAACCCGCCTCCCTCGACGGCAAGTGGTACACGGCCCGGGAGGCCCTCAACAACCCGCGGCTGCGCCCGCACATCCCGGTGATGCTCGGCGGTTCCGGCGAGCAGAAGACGTTCCGGCTGGCGGCCCGGTTCGCCGACCACATGAACATCATCTGCGACGTCGACGACCTGGCCCGCAAGGTCTCGGTGCTGCGTGAGCGCTGCGAGGAGATCGGCCGCGACCCGTCCACCCTGGCCACCAGCTTCCTGGTGATGGGCATGGTCGGCGAGACCGAGCAGGAGGCCGAGGAACTCGGCAGGACGATCCCGGAGGACCGCCGCAACCGGGCCTTCATCGGTACGCCGGACCGGGTGGCCGAGCAGATCCAGGAGCGGGTGCTCGGCGCCGGCATCGACGGCATCACCATCAACCTGATCCGCAACGGGCACCGGCCCGGCGTCGTCGCCTCGGTCGGCGCCGCCCTGAAGCCGCTGGTCAAATAAGGCCCCTGGGCCCCCGGTCACATCGACTCGGACAGCAGCACCGGCAGACCGGTCCGCAAGGACCGGTCTGCCGCCGATCCCGTCAGCACGATGTGGATGGCCGGCGGATCATCCGATGCCTTCCGTGACGTCGTAGGCGCCGAGCCGGCCGCACATGCCCCAGCGGGGCGGAGCGCTCGGTTCCGCGGTGCGCACCCCGGATCGGCGCAGGTGGCTGCCGTCGCCCCGGTCTAGGGCATCGATCATGTCCCCGGCCCGGTGGGTGGCCGCCTCGACGATCGCGCGCCAGCCGCCGAGCGCCGGCCGGACCAGCGCGGCCGCCGCATCGTAGAACCGCTCCAGCGGCTCCGGTTCGCCCTTCTCCGTGGCCTCGACCAGCTGCTGGAAGCCCTCGAGGGCCAAATTCCGGCGGCGGCGCACCGCCCGGTCCGGGTCTCCGTCGAGGCGTGCGGCCGCCCGGTAGCGCTCCCGGTCGGCGACGACCTCGGCCGGGAAAGTCATGACGGCGTCACCTGCCTCGGGCAGCCCGGCGTTCGACATGATCACGACGACGTCGAGGTCACCGTGGTCGACGGCACGGTGGATGGTGCCGGGCGGGAACCACACCGTGGTGCCGGCGGACAGCGGCGTCTCCCGCAGTCCGCCGGTGTCCAGGGTCTGCAGCAGGCCCGAACCGCCGACGACCAGGTACGCCTCGGTGGAGACGGTGTGCAGGTGCGGGGTGCCGCCGTGCTCGCTGTAGACGGACAGGCGGGTCACCGACGTACCGCCCGGGAAGGTCGTCATGCCAGCGCCTCCACTCCCAGCGCGGCGAGCTTCCCGGTGCCGCCGTCGCCGTGGTCACCGTCGGCGATCACGACCGCGTACCGGAACGACAGCGACGCGCCGGGCGCGAGGTCGTGTTCCGCGCTGAAGAACGGCGCGGGATTCAGACAGGCGAATTCGTCGGTACGGACGAACCAGCGCGGCGGGTGATGCGGATTCGCCGCGTCGTCCACGACCACGACCGTGGACGACCGGTCGACGCCGTCGTGGCGGCCGCGGAACGCGAACCACGGGGCCCGGCTGCCGCGCAGCTCGTCGCCGCCGGCACCGTCCGGTGACTGCAGGACTCCGCCGGTGAACGAGCGCGGCCCGCGCCAGAACAGCCCGCCGTATCCGGCGTTCTCCCGGCCTCGGGTGGTCGGCGATCGCGGAGACGGTTACCGCATGGCCCAGCCGGTGCTCGACCTTCATCGGACCGCTCCGTTCATCGCGCCGGCGAACGGATGTTCGGGGCCGATCTCACCGGCCCGGACCGGCCGGCCACCGGCCGCGGAGGCGTAGAGGGCGGCGATGAATTCCATGGTGGTACGGGTGTCGGCGAGCGACACCGGCGGGGCGATACCGGCGTCGAGCGCGTAGAGGACGGCGGCGAGCTGGTCGGTGTGCCCGCTGACCGTTTCCGACCGGCCCTCGTTCCACCGCCGGGTGAGGTCCTCGTGGCCGGGCACCGGCGTGATCGTCCAGTCCGCGTCACGGTAACCGTAGAGGTGCGTCAGCTCGACCGTCGCCCGTTCGAAGTCGAACCGCAGCGTGGACGTCTGCCGGGGCGATATCACCGAGTTGACCACCGAGGCGAGGGTGCCGTCGGCGAACGTCACCAGGGCCATCGACACGTCCTCGGTCTCCACGTCGCGGGCCCGCCGGGCGGTGACCGCGGTGACCTGCTCCCACGCGCCGAGGATGGAGAGCAGCAGGTCGAACTGGTGGATGCCGTGGCCCATGGTGGGGCCACCGCCCTCGGTCTCCCATTTGCCGCGCCACGGGACCCGGAAGTAGTCGTCGTCGCGGTACCACCGGGTCTCACAGGTGGCCAGCAGCGGCCGGCCCAGGTCGCCGGCGGCGATCATCTCGCGGAGCCGGTGCGCCCCGGTGCCGAAGCGGTGCTGGAAGACGGTCGCGACGTGCGCCCCGGTGCGCCGGGACGCCTCGGCGAGAACGTCCATCTCGGCGAGCGACAGTGTCGGCGGCTTCTCCACCAGCACGTTCGCGCCGGCTTCCAGGCAGCGCAGGGCCAGCGGAGTGTGGGTGGCCGGCGGGGTGCACAGGTGGACCAGGTCGACCCGCTCCCGTTTCAGCAGGTCGTCGAGGTTCGCGTGGACCTGCGGGATGCCCCACCGGGCGGCGAAGTGCCGGGCCAGTTCGGCATTGACGTCGGCGACGGCGACCGGGACGGCCCGGTCGGCGTGATCGAGCAGGGCCTGAGCGTGTACGGCTGCGATCGCTCCGGCGCCGACGATCGCCGCGCGATATCGGGGTTGAGACATGGCTCCCTTTGGCGAGGGTGACGGTCACTTCCGGCTGGCTCTCACCGCTGTCTCAAGCACGCTGAGACAGCGGTGAGGGTCAGCCCGTTCTGGACGGGTCAGGCGGCGTCGATGCCGGCCTGGAGCTCCTTGATGAAGCTCTCCGCGGCGGCCTGCGGCGTCTTGCGCTCGAACAGGACCTCCTCGGTGTGGCGCTTGAGGATGGCCTCCACGTCGCTGGCACCGTTCGGGGTGACGCGCGGAGCCTCGCCGACCTTGACCGAGTCGAGGAACTCGGCGGCGGCCTTGTCGGTGCCCTCCAGCTTGCCGGTCAGCGCCGTACGGATTTTGGTGTTGGCGGGGATGCCCC
The DNA here is from genome assembly GCF_040639655.1 of Actinoplanes sp. NPDC023801. Taxonomy (NCBI): domain Bacteria; kingdom Bacillati; phylum Actinomycetota; class Actinomycetes; order Micromonosporales; family Micromonosporaceae; genus Actinoplanes; species Actinoplanes sp. NPDC023801. The sequence goes on from NZ_JBFAAI010000050.1 coordinate 23,883, forward strand.
GGTCGGTGAGCAGCACGTCAGCGGCCTCCTGCGTGTTGGCCAGGAAGTTGACGAACGCGGCGGCCTCGGCCGGGTGCTTCGACCGCGACGAGATCGACCAGAACATCGACGGCTTGTAGTAGGCGCCGGGTGTCGTACCCTCGCCGGGGAGCTTGAGAAGTTTGAGGTTCTGACCGGATGCCTTGGCCAGCGAGGTGAGCTGGCTGTTCCACCAGGTGCCGAGGACCGACTTGTTGGTGGCGGTGCCGGACTGGTCGAGGCCGGCGCCGGCCCGCTCGACGCTGACCGAGGCGGACGGGGCGATGCCCTGCTTGGACAGGTCGAGCAGATACTGCCAGTACCCGGCGAGGACGTCGGCCGGGATCGCGACCTTCCCCTCGGGTGAGTACAGGGAGGCGCCGTTCTGGCGGGCCCAGATGTTGACGCTGCCGATGTCGAAGCCCCACGACTGGACGCCGGTCACCTCGCCGCCGCCGGCCTTGGACAGCTCACCGCCGATGCGCTTGAGATCGTCCCAGGTCCAGGTGGAGTCGTCGGGAACGGCGACCTTGTACTTGGCCAGCAGGTCGGTGTTGGCGACCAGCGAGTACGTGGTGATGCCGGTGGGCAGGCCGTACTGCTTGCCGTCGATCGTTCCGGTCGCCAGGGCGTTGGGGTCGAAGTCGGCGGTGCTCAGGTTCTTGCCGGCGGTGCCGAGGTCGAGCAGGGCCCCGCGCTCGGCATACGACGCGAGGTACAGCTCGTCCATCTGGATGATGTCCGGGGCGTCGTTCGCGGCGACCGTGGTGGCCAGGCTGTCCCAGTAGCCGTTCCACTCCTTGAACTCACCCTTGATCGTGATGTTCGGGTGGGCCTTCTGCCACAGGTCGATGACCTGCTGGGTGCGCTGGTGCCGGGCGTCCGAGCCCCACCAGGTGAACCGCAGCTCGATCTTGTCGGCGGTGAGGTCACCGTCCGCCTTGCCACCGTCCGACCCGCCGCATCCGGCGAGCATCAACGCGGCAAGAGCTCCGGCGAGGAGTTTTCTCATGTTGTTCCTCCGGGGGGTGAGGTGTTATTTGATGCCGGTGGTCGCGATGCCCTTGATCAGGAACCGCTGGCCGACGAGGAACGCGAGGAAGATCGGGAGGAGTGAGACGACGCTCATCGCGAACATCGATCCCCACGAGGTGGAGACGGTGGCGTCGACATAGGAGCGCAGAGCGACCGGCACCGTGTACATCTCCGGGTCGGTCAGGTAGATGAGCTGGCCGAAGAAGTCGTTCCACGTCCAGATGAACGTGAAGATCGTGGTGGTGGCCAGGGCCGGCAGCATCAGCGGCAGGATGACCTGCGCGAAGATGCGCGGGTGGCCGGCACCGTCGATCCGGGCCGCCTCGTCCAGCTCGCGCGGCAGTCCACGGATGAACTGGACCATCAGGAAGACGAAGAAGGCGTCGGTCGCCAGCAGTTTCGGCACGATCAGCGGCAGGAACGTGTTCACCCACCCGAACTGGGAGAACATCACGTACTGCGGCACGATGATCACGTGGATCGGCAGCATGATGGTGCCGAGCATGATCGCGAACCAGATCTTCTTGCCGGTGAACTCGAGCCGGGCGAAGGCGTACGCGGCCATCGAGCAGGAGACCAGGTTGCCGATGATGCAGCCGAGCACCACGATCGCCGAGTTGATCAGGTAGTGGCCGAACGGTGAGGACAGCGCGTTCCAGCCCTCGCTGTAGTTGCTGAACTCCAGGCCGTCGGGGATCAGACCCGGGGAACGGAAGATCTCGTCGCCGGGTCGCAGCGAGCTGACCACCATCCAGATCACCGGGTAGAGCATCACCAGGGTGAGCAGGGTCAGGCCGGTGTGCTTGGCGACGCTGCAAGCTTTCCCGGGGATCTTGACTTCCCTCTGCGGTACGGCCGCAGGGACTTTGTAGGCGCGTTCCCGCAGGTCAGTCATCGTAGAAGACCCATCGCTTGGCGGCCCAGAAATTGACCGCGGTGAACGCCGCGATGATGAGCAGCAGGAGCCAGGCCAGGGCCGAGGCGTAGCCCATGTCGAAGCTGTGGAAGCCGCGCTGGTAGAGGTAGAGCGTGTAGAACATGGTGGAGTCGGACGGACCGCCGGTGCCGCCGGAGACCACGAACGCCTGGGTGAACGACTGGAAGGCGTGGATGATCTGCAGCACCAGGTTGAAGAAGATGATCGGTGACAGCAGCGGGACGGTGATCCGGCGGAACTGGGTCCACCGGCCGGCGCCGTCGATCGACGCCGCCTCGTAGTACATGACCGGGATCTGCCGCAGCCCGGCCAGGAAGATCACCATCGGTGCCCCGAAGGTCCACACGTTGAGCACGATCAGGGTGGACAGTGCCGTGTCCGGGTCGGAGATCCAGCCCTTGCCCTGGATCCCGAACACGCCGAGGAGCTGGTTGATCAGGCCCTCGGCGCCGAAGATCTGCCGCCACAGCACCGCGATCGCCACGCTCGAGCCGAGCAGCGACGGCAGGTAGAACGCCGAACGGTAGAACGCCAGTCCGCGCATCCCGCGGTCGAGCAGCATGGCGAGTGCGAGCGCGCAGGCCAGTTGCAGCGGGACGGAGATCAGCACGTACGTGAAGGTGACGCGCAGCGCGTTGTGCAGCCGCTCGTCGGAGAGCATCCGGGTGAGGTTCTCCAGCCCGTTGAACTCGGGCGGCTGGATCAGGTTGTAGTCGGTGAAGCCCAGGACGAACGACGCGGCGACGGGGCCGGCGGTGATCAGCACGAGCCCGGCGAACCAGGGCAGCAGAAACAGGAGGGCGGTCCTGGTGTCGCGCTTGCGTGGCGGACCGCCGGTGGAGGTGTTGAGCCGTTGAAGTTCGCCGATGGCGCTCACCCGACCCCCTTCCATCTTGGAAACCGTATTCCGGAGTCTGCAACCGTTACGGCGGGGCGGTCAAGTGTTTCGCGGAGGTGAATCGAGCGGGAGGAAAGCGCTTACCCAGGCGCCCGGAGTACGCCCGTGCTCCCCCGCACGATGAGGGAGCCACGGAACGTCTCCCGCGCCGGCCCGCCACCCTCCGGCCGCCCCCGGACAGCGAGCTCGATCGCCCGGACACCGATCTCGGTGAACGGCAGCGCGACCGTCGTCAGCCCCGGAGTCAGGTCCCTGGCGAGCGGCACGTCGTCGAACCCGGTGACCGACACCCGGCCCGGCACGTCGAGCCCCGCCGCGCGGCAGGCCGCGAGCACCCCGATGGCCACCGTGTCGTTGATCGCCACCAGCACGTCCGTACCGTCCAGACCCTCCCGGATCAGCTGAGCCGTCGCGTCGAACCCGCCCTGCCGGCTGACCTCGCAGTTCACGATCCGGATGTCCTGCACGTCGGCGCCCGCGGCCAGCAGGCCCTCCACATAACCGGAGGTACGGGCGGCGGCGTACGCCCGCTCGCGGGTCCCGGCCAGGATGATCGCCCGGCGGTGCCCGGTCCGGGCCAGATGCTCGCCCATCAGCCGCGCCGACCACCGGTCGTCCACCGCGAGCGCGTCGAACGGCAGCTGGACGCTGCCGCTGCCGTAGACGATCACCCGGCCGCCGTTGCGCTCGAAAGCCCGCAACTCGTCGAGAACCCGGGTGTCCGGCGACTCGTGGCTGATCCGGGTACTGGTCAGCACCAGTGCCCGCGGACGGAACCCGGCCAGCGTACGGACGGTCGCCGCCTGCAGCTCGGGCAGGCCGCGGGTCGAGGAGACCGTGACGAACGCGTCCACGGTCCGGGCCTGACGCTCCATGGCGGCCACCACGGCGGCCACCGCGGGCGTCGCCAGATCGTCAGCTACCAGGGCGATCGCGTCACTGCCCCGGTTCATCGCCCGAGCCGCGGCGTCCATCGTGTAACGCAGGCGGGTGGCCGCCTCGACGACCTTGCGCGCGTTCTCCGGCGCCACCGACCGATTACCGCCGCCGAGCACCCGCGACGCGGTCGCCACGGACACTCCAGCCTCCGCGGCAACATCACGTAGGGTGACGGTATCCCTGGCGCGGTGCGGCAAGCTGGCGTCCTTTCCGGGTGCGACGGTTGCGCGGCGTGAGCAACAGGATAACGAGATCCACTGCCGCACGGGCGCGCGTGAGGTTCGTCCACGCCGGGGCGTCTCCGCCGTCGCGAACCGGCCTCACCGACGGAAACCGTATCCCGTCGTGCCAGAATCGCGGAGTGAGTGACCACGACCGGACGGGCACCGTCACGCTGCACGACGTGGCACGCGAGGCGGGCGTCTCCTACGCCACCGCGTCCCGGGCACTCAACGGCAGCGACCGCAGTGTCCGCGCCGAGAACCTGGCCCGCGTCCAGGAAGCGGCCGCCCGGCTCGGCTACTCGCCGCACGTCTCCGCGCAGGCCATCGCCCGCGGCTCCAGCAACACCGTGGCGCTGATCGTGGGAGCCGTCGACGACCCCTACTTCGCGTCCATCGCCGACGGTGTGGCCGAGGGCGCCTACCAGGCGGGGCTCACCCTGACCGCGGCGGTCACCGACCGTTCGCCGGACATGGGCCTGCAGATCGTACGGACCATGCGCGGCCGCCGTCCGAAGGTCATCCTGATCGCCGGCAGCCGGGTCGACGACGACGGTGTCTACGCGGCCCTCGCCGAGGAACTGGCCACATACCGGCGCGCCGGCGGCCGGGTGGCCCTGCTGAGCCGCAACGACCTCGACTTCCCCACCCTTGCCGTCGACCACCACGGCGGCGCGTTCCGGCTGGCCCAGGCTCTGGCCGGGCTCGGCTACCGGCGGTTCGCGGTGGTGCACGGCGACGACCGGATCCGGATGTCGCACGACCGCCGCCAGGGATTCCTGGACGGGTTGCGCCAGGCCGGGATCGTGCCGGAACCCCGGCATGTGATCACCACCGACCTCAACCGCGACGGCGGTCATCGAGCGGCCGCCTTCCTGCTCGGCGGCGCCGCCGAGGCCCGGCCCGGCGGTGGCACCGGGGGCCCGCGGGACGGGGCCGGGGGCCCGCCCGTCACCGCCGAGCGGCTGCCCGGCGTCGGCGTCGGCGTCGGCGTCGGCGTCGGCGTCGGCGTCGGCGTCGGCGTCGAGGCGATCTTCGCGGTGAACGACGTGATGGCGATCGGCGCGATGACCGCGGTGCGCGAGGCGGGGCTCACGCCGGGGCGGGACATCGCGGTAGCCGGTTTCGACGACATCGACGCCGCCCGTGACGTCACGCCGGCGCTGACATCGGTGCGGGTGCCGCTGCGCGAGCTGGGCCGCCGGGCTCTTGAACTCGCCCTTTCCGACGAGTCTCCCGGCATCGTCGAGGTTCCGGTACAGGTGGTGCTCCGCGAAAGCACACCGCCACGCTGACGCCGTTCCCCAATAGGAAACCGTATTCCCAGGCAGGCGCTGTTTCCGTCACCGCTACGGGTGAGCCAACCGTGTCATCATCCGGATTCCGCCATTGCGTAATGGATGTCCTGGTTGCATCAGTGCTGCCGGGAGACGGACCGCGAGAACGGCTCAGCGGCACAATCCGCCCCCGGCTCCGCGCCCCCAGATCGAAGGAACACCCATGTCCGCTGCCCGGGCCACCATCACATCCGCACTGCTCATCACCCTTGTCACCGCCGCCATGGGCGCGCCTCCGGGTCCGGCTCGTGCGGACGACGCCGATGGCCTCCTCATCCGGAACAGGCTGTCGTCGAAGTGCCTGATCGCCCGGGAGAGCGACGACTCCTCCGTCACCCAGTGGGTCTGCGACGATTCGCTCGACAGTCATCGATGGAGATTCGAGGGGCACGACCACAATCTCCGGATCATCAACATGGCGAGCGGGAAATGCCTGACCGCCTTCGGCCGGGACAACGGCCAGCTCGTATATGCCGCTGATTGCGGCATGGAAAATGCCTTCGACGACTGGAAACTGGTCCGCAAGGACGGGTGGACGGAGATCCGCCTCCTCGAATCCGACAAGTGCCTCGATCTGCACGCGGACAACCGGGCCAGCGGCGCGGTCATCCAGCAGTGGGGCTGCAACTGGGGCCACAACGCCAACCAGATGTGGGAGTTCGCTTAGACCCAGGCCGTTCTCGCGGCGGCCCAGGCCGTTCTCGCGGCGGCCCAGGCCGGGGCCTACGCGCAGGCCCCGGTCAGGCCGGCGTGAGCAGGCAGAATTCGTTGCCCTCCGGATCGGCGAGGACCTTCCAATGGATGTCGGCATCGCCCAGGTCGACGTCGGTGGCGCCGAGAGTCCGCAGCCTGGCCGCCTCGGCGTCCAGGTCGTCCCCCGGGTACGGGCGGACGTCGAGGTGGACACGATTCCACCCGGTCTTGGTCTCGGGAACACGGACGAACCGCAGGTACGGACCGACACCCGCAGCCGAACGCAGCACGGCGGTCCGGCCGGTCACCTCGTGCACGGTCCAGTCCGTGGCCTCGCCCCAGAACCGGGCCATGGCCCGCGGATCCAGGCAGTCGACCACCACGGCCGCGATCGGTCCGGTCTCGTCGTAGAGGGAGTCCAGCACGCAGAACTCGTTGCCTTCCGGGTCGGCCAGGACCGTCCACGGCACATCGTCCTGGCCGACGCCGGCGGGAGTCGCGCCGAGCTTGGTCAGGCGCGCGACCAGCTCCGCCCGGTGGGCCGCCGAGCCGGCCGCGAGGTCGAGGTGCACGCGGTTCTTGACCCTCTTGGGTTCCGGGGAGACGACAAGGTCGACACAGACCGCGACGGGGTCGGGATAGACGAAGCCCTCAGGTTCGAGGTTCGTCACGCCGGGGCCTTCGCTCGAGATCGCCCAGCCGAGCGCCTCCGCCCAGAAACCGCCGAGCGCGTTGTCGTCCTTCGCCTTCATGTTGATCTGCACAAGCCGTGTCGCCATGCCGACGACCTTAGATCCTTCCGGTCGGCGGTTGAGCCCGGGCCGAGCCGGCGGTTCAGTCAAGGGGCACCGGCGTAGGCGAAGGGTCTGGCCGCCCGCCGGCGCGCCGCTGTCCACCCGTACGACCAAGTGATCGTTATCGGTCCGGAAGGCCCGCCGCCCGGACGTAGGCGGCGGGCTGGAGGACGTCAGGCGTCGAGGGCCGGGTAGTCGGTGTAGCCCTTCTCGTCGCCGCCGTAGAAGCTGGCCGGGTCGGGAGTGTTGAACGGGCCGCCGGCGGCGAGCCGGGCCGGGAGGTCCGGGTTGGCCAGGAAGAGCGCGCCGAAGGAGACCAGGTCGGCGGTGCCGTCCTCGATCAGGGCCAGCGCCTCCGGGCCGGTGGGCGCCGGGTACGTGGGCGGGTTGACGATGAACGTGGCGGGCCAGCGCTCGCGCAGGCTGCGGGTCAGGCCACGGTCCTGGTTCTCGACGAGGTGCAGGTAGGCGAGGCCGAGCGGGGCCAGCCGCTCCGTGAGAGTCGTGTAGACCTCGTCGATGTTCTCCTCGGCGATGTCGTTGTAGGGGTTGCCCGGGGAGACCCGGATGCCGACCTTGTCGCCCCCAATCGCCGCGGCCACCGCGGCGGCGACCTCGACGGCGAAGCGGATCCGGCCGTCGACGCTGCCGCCCCAGCCGTCGGTACGCCGGTTGGCGTTGGAGGAGAGGAACTGGTGCACGAGGTAGCCGTTGGCGCCGTGGATCTCCACGCCGTCGAAGCCGGCCTCGATCGCGTTGCGGGCCGCCGAGGCGAAGTCGGCGATGGTCTCGGTGATCTCGTCCTCGGTCAGTTCACGCGGGGCGACCAGGACCTGCGGGCCCTCGTGGGTGAAGACCTGGCCGTCGGCCTTGACCGCGGACGGGCCGACCGGGTGCAGGTCGTCGGGCAGCAGGCTGGGATGGCTGATCCGGCCGGTGTGCATGAGCTGGGCGAAGATCACGCCGCCCTCGGCATGCACCGCATCGGTGACCTTGCGCCAGCCGGCGATCTGTTCGTCGCTGTGCAGGCCCGGGGTGTTCATGTAGCCCTGGCCGCCCACCGACGGCTGGGTGCCCTCGGTGATGATCAGGCCGGCACCGGCGCGCTGCGCGTAGTACGTGGCCATCAGGTCGGTGGGGGTGTTGCCGGGCCCGTAGGCGCGGCTGCGGGTCATCGGAGCCATCGCGATGCGGTTGGCCAGCTTGGTCCCGGCCATGTCGTACGAGTCGAAGGCGTTGGCCATCAGAGTGCTCCTCAGTGGAAGTTCGCGTCGCGAAAGTGGAAGTTCGCGTCGCGAATCAAACTAGTTCGCGGCGCGAACATCCGCAAGGTAGGATGACGTGCATGACAGCGGCCCCGGGATTCGGCAACACCCTGGTGCGCCTCTCCGTGCTGATCCAGCGGCGCTACGCGCAGATCTGCGCCGACCACGACCTCACCGTCGCGCAGGCCCAGCTGCTCTGCGCGGTCAAGGACGAGCCCCGCGGGATGAGTGAGCTGGCCCAGTTGCTCGGCCTGGCCAAACCCGGCCTCAGCGGGCTTGTCGATCGCACCGTGCGCCGCGGTCTCGTCGAGCGGGTGGCCTGCCCCAATGACCGCCGGGCGTGCAGCGTGGCCGGCACACCGATGGGCAAGGAGATTGGCCGGGCGATGTATCGCGACGTGGCGATCCGGCTCCCGGACATCTTCGACGGTCTGCCGGAGTCCGATCGGCGGGTGCTGGAGGAGCTGGTCAGTGCGGCGATCGGTTCGCCGGTTTCGGGTCCATGCCTCGAAGACGGTCCCCCAGCTGACTGATCAGTGACTCGCGCCGTTCCCGGGCCTCGCGGCACAGTGCGTCGATCCGGGCCAGGGCGTCGCGGCGCCTGGTGACCAGGCCGGCGATCCGCTCGGCGTGGACGCTGCGGGCATCGGCCACCACCGTCGAGGCCCGCAGTTCCGCGTCACTGACCAGCAGCGCTGCCTCGGTCGAGGCCTTGCGCAGCAGCTCCCCGGCGACCCGGTCCGCCTCGGCGGTGTGCTGATCGGCGGTCTGCTGGGCGATCTCCACGAGGCGGAACGGGTCCACCGCCGCGGTGCGGGCCTTCTCGAGTTCGGCCCGCAGGCTTTCCGCCCGCTGCTGAGCCTCGGCACGCTCGCGCTCGAGACGGCGCAGACCGGCCGCCGGGTCGCTCTGCATC
>NZ_JBFAAI010000051.1:0-28119 GCF_040639655.1 Actinoplanes sp. NPDC023801
CCGCTGTCTCAGCGTCGCTGAGACAGCGGTACGCGACAGCCCGGCGAAAAGGTGGCATGAACTGAGGGTTGCCCGGCTGTTTCGGAATGATTGCGCTGGGAGCGCTCCCATGGAATGCTGTCCATATCGGCCAGCGATCCCCACCGATGTGTTGGTCGGCCGTTCCCCGGCGTGCTCCCACGCCACCCCGTCTCGAGGAGCCCTCATGAGACCCATCCCCACCCGCGCCAGGGCGCTGACTGCCGCCGTCGCCGTGGGCGTCGTTGCCGCCACCGGCGCCATGGCTGTCGCGACCAGCGCCAGCGCTGCCGCCGGCTGTCGCGTCAACTACACGGTGAACCAGTGGAGCACTGGCTTCACCGGCAACGTCACCGTCACCAACCTCGGTGACCCGATCTCCGGCGGCTGGCGGCTGACCTGGACCTGGCCCGGCAACCAGCAGGTCACCCAGGGCTGGAGCGCCACCATCAGCCAGTCGGGGGCGAACGTCACCGCCGCCAACCCGGGCTGGGCCGCTTCGCTGGCCACCAACGGCACGGCGAACTTCGGCTTCAACGGCAGCTACTCGGGCACGAACACCGCGCCCGCGACGTTCTCGCTCAACGGTACGGTCTGCAACGGCCAGACCGGCGAGCCGTCCCCCTCGGCGTCCGTCTCCACGTCGACCTCACCGTCGCCGTCCACCTCCACCTCCAACCCTCCGCCGCCGCCCGGCAAGGTCGACAACCCGTACGCGGGGGCCAGGGGCTACGTGAACCCGGAGTGGAAGGCGAAGGCCGAGTCGGTCGCCGGCGGCAACCGGGTCTCCAACAACCCGACCGCCGTCTGGATCGACCGGATCGCCGCCATCGCCGGCACCAGCGGCAGCAGCTCCAACGGCTCGATGGGCGTGCGTGACCACCTGGACGCGGCTCTGGCGCAGGGTGCCGGCTACATCCAGTTCGTCATCTACAACCTGCCCGGCCGGGACTGCGCGGCGCTTGCCTCCAACGGTGAGCTCGGCCCCAACGACCTGCCGCGCTACAAGGCCGAGTACATCGACCCGATCGCCGCGATCCAGGCCGACTCGAAGTACGCGAGCCTGCGGATCATCAACATCGTCGAGATCGACTCGCTGCCGAACCTGGTCACCAACGTCGGTAGTGCCGCGGGCGCCACGGCGACCTGCGACACGATGAAGGCCAACGGCGGCTACGTGCAGGGCATCGGTTACGCCCTGAACAAGCTGGGCGCGCTCGCCAACACCTACAACTACGTGGACGCCGCGCACCACGGCTGGATCGGCTGGGACTCGAACTTCAACCCGACCGCCGACATCATGCTCGAGGCCGCCCGGGCCTCCGGCAACGTGAAGAACGTGCACGGCTTCATCACCAACACCGCCAACTACTCGGCGCTGCGTGAGACGTTCGTCCAGCCGACCACCACGGTCGGTGGCCAGAGCGTCCGCCAGTCCAAGTGGGTCGACTGGAACCAGTACACCGATGAGTTGACCTTCGCTCAGGCCTTCCGTAACCGGCTGGTCTCGATCGGTTTCGACGCGGGCATCGGCATGCTGATCGACACCTCCCGCAACGGCTGGGGCGGCTCGGCCCGGCCGACCGCGGCCAGCACCAACACCAACGTCGACATCTTCGTCAACGAGTCGCGGATCGACCGCCGCATTCACGCCGGTAACTGGTGCAACCAGGCCGGTGCGGGTCTCGGCGAGCGGCCCACCGCGGCGCCGGCCACCGGCATCGACGCCTACGTCTGGGTGAAGCCGCCGGGTGAGTCGGACGGCTCCAGCAAGCTCATCCCGAACACCGAGGGCAAGGGCTTCGACCAGATGTGCGACCCGGCTTACACCGGTAACGCCCGCAACGGCAACAGCCTGTCCGGCGCGCTGCCCGACGCCCCCATCTCGGGTGCGTGGTTCCCGGCGCAGTTCGCCCAGCTCATGGCCAACGCCTACCCGGCGCTGTGATGAACTGACCCGCTGAACGACCTACCGGCCGGCGCTTCGGCGCCGGCCGGTAGTGCTATTGCAATACAGGTGCATCGTGACCTACCGTCATGGGCATGAAGAAGGTGTGGGGACTCGTCAGGTTCGTGGTCGTCTACGAGCTCAAGCTCTGGGCGGCGCTGTTCCGCTGGATCCTGCGGCGCCCGTACCCGGTCGAACCGGGGACCCGCCGGTTCGGGTACCTTGGGGCGGTCAAGATGATCCTGATCGCGTTCATCGTCGTCTCCGCCGTCGAGATCCCGATCCTGGAACTGATGATCCCGTGGCGCCCGGTCGCGAACGCCGCGCTCTTCATTGGTGTCTACGGCCTGATCTGGATGTTCGGCCTGATGGCCAGCATCGTGGTGCACCCGCATCTGGTCGGTCCGGCCGGTCTGCGCATCCGCAACGGCATCACCCTCGACGTCGCGATCGGCTGGGAGTCGATCGAGTCGGTCGAGGTGCGGCGCCGCTCGATGCCACCCGGCGGGCAGACCCAGTTCGAGGACGGCGTGCTCTCGCTCGGCATGGCCAGTCAGACCAGCATCGACGTACGCCTGACCGGACCTCTGGTGCTGCCGGTCCGCAAAACCGGGGGGCAGCCCGTGACCACCGTCCGTTTCCACGCCGACGACCCGGATGCCCTCGTCGAGGCGGCCCGTGAGTTCCTCCGCCCGGCCACCGTCGATCAGGCCTTGGCGACGAAGAACCGGTAGACCGCCCGGTACGGCACCGCGGTCGTCCCGCCGGCACACGAGCCGGCCGGGGCCAGCCCGCCGACGGTGTCCAGCCGCTGGACGTAGGTGACCTTGCCGAACACCCCGTCACCGCGGCCCGGTTTCGCGGTGATGCGCAGCTGCTGGATGCTGCCCGGCTGCTCGGACGGCACCCGGACCACCCCCTCCGGGTCACCCTCGAGCCGTGAGCCGTCCTGGTCCGACTGCCAGCTCGGGCCGCGGAAGTGCAGCGCCGACACCTTCTTGACCGGGTGGACGGTGACGCCGGTGAGCGACGCGGCCGGTTCCAGCAGCGTCCACGCCGCGGCCCGGCACTCGTAGACCTGGACGCCACGAGCCTTGAGGACGGCGTGGAGCACGTGCCCGGCGGGCGGGTTCAGTGCCGCCGGCACGCGGGGGTCGACGCCGTGGAACTGCTCGGGCCGGGCCGCGGGCGGAGCGGGCACGGCCGGGGTGCGGTCCGTACCGGCGAACGAGACGCCGGTCGGCACGGCGACCGACAGGAAAGCTAGCGCGCCGAGCGCGGCGGTGATCTTGCCGGCAGGGCGTCGGGCATACGGGGTCACGGAGTCCTCCCCTATGGACGGTGACGCTGGGCCCTCACGCTAGACGGCGCAGGCCCCGGGAAGGCTCGTTGATCCGTGAAATCACCCGGACGAAGTTCTCCTATCGGGGCGGCGGCATCCGGTAGAAGCCGGTCGGCAGTGTCTGCGACTCGATCCGGGCGGTACGGGACCGGGTCCGCAGCCGGAGCAGCAGCAGGACACCGAGGAAGACACAGATCCCGCCGACGATCAGTCCGGGACCGAGCAGCGTCGACTCCTCGGCGACCAGGGCGGTCTGCGATTCGTCCGACTCGCTCGGGATGACCGGGCCGGTGTCCTCCCGGGGTGCGTCCTCCTCGTCCGCCTCCTCGCTCGGCTCGGCGGACGGGCCGCCGGCCTGCTCACCGCGGACCGTGGCCGACGCCCCGGCGGTGGTCAGCAGGGTCTGCCCGGCGTCGAAGGCGCGCGCCTCGAACCGCACGTCACCGCCGTCCGGCCCGTCGAAGGCGATCTGCCAGCGGCCGGTGACGGTACGGCCCCGGCACAGCGTGCCCGGGTCGAGGGCGTCGTCGATGATCGTGGTGGTGTCACCCTCCGTGCTGGCGGTGGCGGCGAACCGGCCGTCGTCCTCGACCCGGTTGACCCGCAGCTGCCCGGCGTCGACCGGCGTGCGCACGAGCAGGACCCACCGCACTTTCCGGCACCGGCGGTTCTCCGAGGTCGCCACCGCCGTCACCGTCGCCGCGGAGCGGCCCGCGGTGAACCTCTCCGGAGCGGTCACCCGCACGCTGAAGCCCGGCACGTCGGCCGCGGCCGGCGGCGTCCAGGCCAGCGTATTCAGTACGACGGCCGCGACGACCGCGCCGGCGAGCGCGATGATCCGGTGACGCATGACGATCCCCCTTCCCAGGGCATGCCCTCGATTCGTCATCACTACTTAGTTCGCCTGGGGCGGCAGAATGGTTCACCGGGTGGCCCGGGTCACCCACCCCGCGATCCTTATTTTTTCCTTAGGTGAGCAACCTTTCGGTTATCCGTGCAGCTCAGCGGGCCTGCGCGGATCGTGGCCACGCGACTACCGAAAAAGTTCGGGCGGTGTTCATCCGAAGCCGGGCCCGGCACGTAATCCGGGGAGGACACGGACCGGAGCACGCAGGGGAAAGCACTGCCGAGGACCGGGTCCAGCACCAGCGCTTGAGCGCGGGGCGTTCCCCACGGACGCCGGCGTCCCACCGCCCACGGGACGTGACCGCACCAAGGAAAACGAGGAGTCCATGGCCCGCTCGAAGAACAACAAGGCATCCGCCCCCCGGGTGGCGGTCGACGTCGAATCCACCGGTAGTCGTCCGGCGTCGAGAACCGCGGTGGTAGTGCTCGTCCTGAGCATCCTGGCCGCTCTCTGGGCCGTCGCGATGATGACCGCTCCGGGTCGGGTCGCGTACTACTACTTCTTCGCCTACGCCGATTACTACATGGGCGTCATCGCCCTGGTGTCGCTCTCGATCACGATCATGGTGGGTCTGGTCGCCACCGATCGGCTCGTGCTCAGCATCCGCCAGCGGGTGCTGCTCCAGTCCGCGCACCGCACCACCGGCGTGATCGCGGTCGGCGCTCTCTTCGTGCACGTGTGGACGAAGTACGCCAAGGACTTCATCGGCCTGATCGACATCGCCGTCCCGTTCCTGACCGACGGTCCCAACAGCCTGTACGTGGGTTTGGGCACCGTCTCCGGCTGGATCATGGTGCTGGTCATGTGGTCCGGCATCGCCCGCGCCAAGTTCATCGGCCGCGGCCGGCCGTGGATGTGGCGTGGTATCCACGCGATCTCGTACCTGATGTGGCCGATCGCCCTCACCCACGGCCTCTCCGCCGGCCGGCCCGCCGCCACCTGGGTCAGCGTCAGCTATGTCGTCTGTGTGCTCGGTGTGGTCGTCGGCCTCGCGGTGCGCCTGTCGGTGAGCCTCAACCGCCGCAAGGACTTCGCCTCGCCGGCCGGTGTCGGCGCGGCCAAGGCGAAGGAGACCGGCGCGTTGCTGCCCACCGCCTCGGCGCCGATCCGCCGCCCGGTCCGCCGTGCCGAGCCGGCGATCGATCTGCTCACCCCGGCCGGCGCCGAGCCGGCCCAGATGACGCAGACCTGGAACCAGCCGACCCTGGCGCCGGCCGCCCGCCCGGTCAGCCCGGCACCGGTCCGGCCGGTCAGCCCGGCACCCGCTCCGATGGCGATGGAGGAGGACTACCCGCCCCGCCGTCGTCAGCCCGAGCTGGAGGCCCCCGCCCCCCGGCAGCGCCGCTCCGTCGAGGACGACGAGCTCTACGACACCCAGACCCGGATGTCGCGCCGGGACCTGGAGGAGGAGCGCTACCGGTACGACGACGAGCCCGCCCCGCGCTCCCGTGGCGGCCGCTCGCAGGAGCTCTACGACGAAGGGCCGCGCGTCCGCGGCCGCCGTTACGAGGACGACGAGCCGGCTCCGCGGCCGCGTCGCCGTGACGACATCGAGCAGACCGGCACCCGGATGCGCCGCGACGATCTCGAGCCGACGGGCACCCGGATGCGCCGCGACGATCTCGAGTCGACCGGTGCCCGGCTGCGCCGCGATGACGTCGAGTCGACCGGTGCCCGGCTGCGCCGTGACGATCTCGAGCCGACGGGCACCCGGATGCGCCGTGACGAGCTGGAGTCGACCGGTGCGCGGCTGCGCCGTGACGAGCTCGAGTCGACCGGTGCCCGGATGCGCCGTGACGAGCTCGAGACCACCGGTGCCCGGATGCGCCGCTACGAGGACGACGAGCCGGTTCCCCGCGCTCGTCGCCGCGAACCGGAGTACGACGAGCCGGTCGTGCGCGGCCGCCGCCGTGCCGAGGACGAGTACGACGAGGTGCCCCGCGCCCGTGGTGCCCGGTACGAGGAGGAGCCGGCCCCGCGTGGCCGTGCCGAGCGGTACGAGGAACCCCGCTACGAGGAGCCGCCCCGGCGGCCCAGCCGCAGCGAGTTCGTCGACTTCTCCGAGGGCGGCCCCACCGGTTACCCGGCCGACGACAGCCCGACCCTGGTCGACAGCGGCACGCGCCGGAACCGTCGCGCCGAGCCGGGCGGCCGTGGCGGCCGCCGCGTGCTCGACGAGGGCGACGACGGCTACTTCTCCCAGCTCCGTGGTGACATGAGGGATTCGAATTGAGCACGGCACAGGTTCCCCCGGTCACGGCCGTCGGCACGCCCCGGATCACTGCCGGGTTCGACGAGTACGGCCGTCTTGACCTGCTGGCCCACCAGGAGGTGCACGGCGGGTTCGCGGCGCTCTCCTCCGGTGAGCTGATCGGCCTCGCCGACCGGATCGAGCTGCGCGGGCGCGGCGGTGCCGGCTTCCCGTTCGCCCGCAAGGTGCGCGCGGTGGTCGACTCCTGCCGCCGTCAGGATCTGCCCCCGGTGATCGTGGTCAACGCCACCGAGGGCGAGCCGCCGTCGTGGAAGGACAAGGCGATCCTGACCCGCGGCCCGCACCTGATCCTGGACGGCGCGGCGCTGGCCGCCGCCGCCCTGGACGCCGAGGAGATCGTCATCGGCGTCGCCGACGACGGCGTCGGCCAGAACTCGCTCGCGGCTGCCCTGGCCGAGCGGAAGATGCCCTGCCCGACCCGGATCGTGCTGGTGCCCCACCGGTTCATCTCCGGTGAGGGCGGCGCGCTGGTCCGCGGCATCAACGGCGAGGCGCACATCCCGCCCGGCCGCAAGGTGCGCTCCAGCGACAACGGCGTGATGGGACTGCCCACCCTGCTGTCCAACGCCGAGACGTACTCGCAGCTGGCGATCGCGGCCAGGCTCGGCCCGTGGGAGTACAACGCGGTCGGCATCCCGGAGGAACCGGGCACGGTGATGCTCACCGTCGGTGGCTCCGCGACGGCGCCGGCCGTGGTGGAGGCACCCAGCGGCACCCCGCTCATGGAGGTGCTGGAGATGTGCGGCGCCGACATGGGCCCGGGCCTGCTGGTCGGTGGTTACCACGGCAAGTGGGTCACCGCTGAGCAGGCGAAGACGATCAAGATCTCCCGTAAGGGTTTCGCCAAGGTCGGCGGCACGCTCGGGGCCGGCATACTGATCCCGATCGGCTCCAAGACCTGCCCGGTCGGTGAGGTCGCCCAGGTCGTGCAGTACCTGGCCGGCGAGTCGGCGGGACAGTGCGGCCCGTGCCGGATCGGCCTGCCCGACCTGGCCCGCGCGGTCACCCTGGTCTCGCTCGGCGGCAACGCGGTGGAGCAGGTGCGGCAGGCGGCCGGCATGGTGAAGGGCCGCGGCGCGTGCAGCCACCCGGACGGTACGTCCCGGTTCGCCCTCTCCGCGCTGGAGGTCTTCCAGGAGGACGTGCGGGCGCACGCCAACGGCGAGGGCTGCGGCAAGCCGGTCCGCGGCATCCTGCCGCTGCCCTACACGGCCGAGAAGGGTGCCCGGAAGCTGGCCCTTGACTGGTCGCGGTGCGACGGGCACGGGTTGTGCTCGGCGGTCGCCCCGGAGATCATCCGGCTGGACAACAACGGGTTCCCGGCGTTCCCGACCACACCGCTGCCGCCGTGGCTGGAGGACGGCGCCCGCAAGGCGGTCAACGTGTGCCCGGCTCTCGCGCTGCGGCTCACCGAACCGGTCCCGGCCCAGTGATGCGCGCGTCCCGCGTACGACATCGGCTGTTGCCCCTTGCACTGGCTGCCGCCCTCGCGGCAGCCGGCTGTGGCAGCTCGCCGGCCGCGTCGCCGGAGACGCCGGCCGCCGGACCGTCCCCGGCCGCCGCCGCGCCACCGGCGTCCGGGGCGGTCACCGCGCAAGCGGTGACCGTCCCCAAGACGCTGAAGTTCACCGGGACCACGCTGCAGGGCAAGAAGTTCGACGCCGCGAGCATGGCGGGCAAGCCGGCCATCCTGTGGTTCTGGGCGCCCTGGTGCGCCACCTGCGCCAGTGAGGCGCAGTCCCTCGCCGACATCCACGAGGAGTACACCGGTCGCCTGAGCGTCCTCGGCATAGCGAGTCTGGGCAGCGCCGCCGAGATGGACGACTTCGTGGCCGACTTCTCGATCGGCGGCATGCCGCACCTCGACGACAAGGCCGGCAAGTTGTGGAAGCGGTTCGGCATCGCTCAGCAGAGCTGGTACGTGATGCTGGACCGCACCGGGAAGGTGGTCCACAAGGGCTACCTGGACGATCTTCAGCTGACCGGGAAGGTCAAGGAGCTGACGGCCTGAGCGGACGACTGCCGCCCGCCCAGGCCCGGATGATCAGAAGGTGGTGGGCTCCGCGGTCTGCCAGGCCGGCTTCTCGGCCGGCATCACGAGCCACAGCACCGGGTAGATCAGGATCTGGCTGCCCGGCACCACGAACAGGACCAGTACGAACAGCAGGCGGGCGATCCACGGGTCGAGGCCGAACCGGCGGGCGAGGCCAGCGCACACGCCGGCGATCATCCGGCCGTCCTGCGGGCGGACCAGGCCCTGACGGGCGAGCGAGTCGTGCACGGCGTTCATCTTCGATTCCCTGCCTTCACTTGCGGTGATGTGATGACTCCATGGTGTGCCGCGAGAGGTGGTCCGTGCATCGGGCATGGCCCGGATCCTTGTATCGGGGATCTCCATGAGCCCGGCGGCCTGTTCGTGGAGAGACATGGCCCTATACAGTGCGAGCGGCACACGTAAGGGGGCGTTTCCGGGGGGCTGGGGGAATGGTCGACGACGGCGCATTGCCGGGTGAGCGGACGCAACCGCTGCGCAAGGCAGACCCGCGCAGCCTCGGCGACTACGAACTCGTCGGCCGGCTCGGTGAAGGCGGGATGGGCACGGTCTACCTCGCCCGGACCGCTGGCGGGGTGCTCGTCGCGGTCAAGATGGTGCGCGCCGACCTGGCTCACGACGACGAGTTCCGGCGCCGCTTCCGCAGTGAGGTGGACCGGGCCCGGCAGGTTCCGCCGTTCTGCACCGCCGAGGTCATCGACGCCGACCCCGACCACGAGTCGCCGTACCTGGTGGTCGAGTTTGTCGACGGCCCCACCCTGGCCGAGGTCGTCGAGCAGCGCGGCCCGCTGACCAGTGCCAATCTGCACGGTGTGGCGATCGGGGTGGCCACCGCGCTGACCGCCATCCATGGCGCCGGGGTGATCCACCGCGACCTCAAGCCGCGCAACGTGCTGCTCGCCCCGGGCAGCCCCAAGGTGATCGACTTCGGGATCGCCCGCGCCATGGAGGCGACCAGCGCCAACACCCGTACCGACCAGATGGTCGGCACGGTGGCCTACATGGCACCGGAGCGCTTCTCATCGGACGCCGAGGTCCCGCTGACCCCGGCCGCCGACGTGTTCGCCTGGGGCAGCGTGGTGGCGTACGCGGGCACCGGGCACACGCCGTTCTATGCCGACTCGCCGCCGGCCATGGCGGCCCGCATCCTCACCCAGCCGCCCAAGCTGGACGGCCTCAGCGGCCCGCTGCGCGACCTGGTGGCGCACTCGCTGGAGAAGGATCCGGCGAACCGCCCCAGTTCCCGGGAGCTGCTCGATCTGCTGATCTCCGGCAAGCAGCGGCCGGCCGCGACCGCCGCGGCCTTCGCCGACCAGCCGGATCTCCGGGTCGCCGCGACGGAGGCACAGGCGGTGACCGGGGTCTCCGCCGAGCCGTCGGTGAGCCTGCCGACCCTGGCCATCCCGCCGGGACTCGTCGGCTACGACGAGAACTCGATCGTCACGGTGCCGATCTCCGCCCCGGTGCCTCAGCCCGCCCGGCGGCCGGTGGCGCGGCAGGGCCGCCGATGGGCCATGCCGGTCCTGCTCGCGGTGTTCGTGACGGCCCTGGTCGCCGGTGCCGTCCTGGTGGCCGTGGAGCTGCGCAACGACGACGGCCGCCGCGCCGATGCCGTGTCCCCGGCGTCACCGGCGCCGACACCGATAGTCACCATCACCACGCCGGCCGATCCGCCCCGGGTGCAGGACACCCTGCTGCGGCAAGCGCTGTGGACCGCCAAGGAGCTGCCGGAGGAGACGGCGAGGTGCTACTTCGCCGACGGGCTGGTGGCCCGCCGGGAGCGAGGTGGTGTCTTCAAGTGCTCGGGCCCGCTGGACGAGATCCCGGCCGACATGCACGTCGAGGTGACGACGCGGCTCATCACCCGGGGCAGTTGCGCGGCCATCTGGTTCCGCAACAGCGGGCAGGTCGGCTACCAGGCCCGGGTGTGCGAGAACGACATCCTCCTCGCGCTGCACAACCGGAACGGCGACGGCAAGATCACGGTGTTCAAGACGTTCCCGCTGGGCGACACGCCGATCGGGCTGGCACCCGCCGCGGCCCGGATCGGTCTGATCACCAGGGGCGACACGGTCGAGGTGTACCGGAACGGGATCCTCGTCGGCACGGCCCCGCTGGCCGAGGAGCGGCTCCAGGCGGGCCGCGTGCTGCTCGGTATCTACAACGGGCGGGACACCCCGGACATCGGGCCGTACGAGGTGGCCTTCAACGACATCAAGATCTGGGACGTGAAGTGACGAGGCCCGGGCGGCGGCCCGGGCCTCGCCTCGTTCAGTCCCGGGTCAGACCGGCCCGGCGCAGCGCGTCGGCCATGGCACTGTTGCCGAAGCTGTTGCCCCCTCCGCCGCCGCCACGCTGACCGCCCGGCTGGCGCGGCTGACGCTGCTGGCCGCCGCTCTGACCGCCCTGACGCTGCTGGCCGCCGCCCTGGCCACCCTGACGCTGTCCGTCCGGACGGCCCTGCCCGCCGCCCTGGCGCTGTCCGCCCTGACGGCCCTGCCCAGCCTGTCCGCCGCCCTGGCCGCGGTCCTCGCGCGGCTGCCGGCCCTTGTTCGGCTCGTCGTTGAGACGCATGGACAGCGAGATCCGCTTGCGGACCGGGTCGACCTCCAGGACGCGTACCTTCACCACGTCCCCGGACTTGACCACCTCGCGGGGGTCCTGCACGAACTTGTCGGACAGCGCCGACACGTGCACGAGACCGTCCTGGTGCACGCCGATGTCGACGAACGCGCCGAAAGCGGCCACGTTGGTCACCTGGCCCTCGAGGATCATGCCCGGCGAAAGGTCCGCGATCTTCTCGACGCCCTCGGCGAAGGTCGCCGTGGTGAACGCCGGACGCGGGTCGCGGCCTGGCTTCTCCAGCTCCTTGAGGATGTCGGTGATGGTCGGCAGGCCGACCGTGTCGGTGACGAACTTGTCCGGACGGATGCCCTTGAGCAGCGGGCTGTTGCCGATCAGCGACTTCACGTCCGACCCGGCGGCCGCCGCGATCGTCCGGACCAGCGGGTACGACTCCGGGTGCACGCTGGAGAAGTCGAGCGGGTCCTCGCCGCCCGAGATCCGGAGGAAGCCGGCGCACTGCTCGAACGCCTTCGGGCCGAGCCGGGCGACGTTCTTGATTTCCTTGCGGTTCCGGAACGGGCCGTTCTGGTCCCGGTGCAGCACGATGTTCTCGGCCAGGCCCGCCGTGATCCCGGAGACCCGGGTCAGCAGCGGCGCGGAGGCGGTGTTGACGTCGACGCCGACGCCGTTCACGCAGTCCTCGACCACCGCGTCGAGCGA
Source organism: Actinoplanes sp. NPDC023801 (assembly GCF_040639655.1). Lineage (NCBI taxonomy): Bacteria > Bacillati > Actinomycetota > Actinomycetes > Micromonosporales > Micromonosporaceae > Actinoplanes > Actinoplanes sp. NPDC023801. The sequence continues at coordinate 11,826 of NZ_JBFAAI010000051.1, forward strand.
CCGGGCCAGCTTCACCTCGGAGATGTCGTGCTGGTACTGGCCGACACCGATCGACTTCGGGTCGATCTTCACGAGTTCGGCGAGCGGGTCCTGCAGGCGGCGGGCGATCGAGACCGCGCCGCGCAGCGACACGTCCATGCCGGGCAGTTCCTGCGAGGCGTACGCCGACGCCGAGTAGACCGACGCGCCCGCCTCGGAGACGACCACCTTGGTCAGTTTCGCGTCCGGGTGCCGCTTGATGAGTTCGGTGGCGAGCTTGTCGGTCTCCCGCGAGGCGGTGCCGTTGCCGATCGCGATCAGCTCGACGTTGTGCTTCGACGCCAGCGCGGCGAGCCGGTGGATCGACTCGTCCCACTTGTTCTGCGGCACGTGCGGGTAGATCGTGTCGGTCGCGACCACCTTGCCGGTCGCGTCCACGACGGCGACCTTCACCCCGGTCCGGAAGCCCGGGTCGAGACCCATGGTGGTACGGGTACCGGCCGGCGCCGCGAGCAGCAGGTCCCGCAGGTTGGCCGCGAAGATCCGGACCGCCTCGTCCTCGGCCGCCTCCCGCAGCCGGACCCGCAGGTCGGCCCCGAGGTGGATCAGGATCCGGGTGCGCCACGCCCAGCGGACCGTGTCGATGAGCCACCTGTCGCCGGGCCGGCCCTGGTCGCTGATGCCGTTGCGGCCGGCGATGCGGCCCTCGAAGTATCCCTCGTCCTCCTCCGGGTGCGGCTCCATGGTGAGGTCGAGGACGTCCTCCTTCTCCCCGCGCAGCATCGCCAGGATCCGGTGCGACGGGAGCTTGGAGTACGGCTCGGCGAAGTCGAAGTAGTCGGAGAACTTGGCGCCGTCGGTCTGCTTGCCGTCGCGGACCTTGGCGACCAGCCGGCCCCGCGTCCACATCTGCTCACGCAGGTCACCGATCAGGTCGGCGTCCTCGGCGAACCGCTCGATCAGGATGGCGCGGGCCCCGTCCAGGGCGGCCTGCGGATCCGCGACCCCCTTCTCGGGGTCCACGAACGCCGCAGCGGCCGCTTTGGGGTCGACCGAGGGGTCGCCCAGCAGTCCGTCGGCGAGCGGCTCCAGGCCGGCCTCACGGGCGATCATCGCCTTGGTCCGCCGCTTCGGCTTGAACGGCAGGTAGATGTCCTCCAGGCGGGCCTTCGTGTCGGCCTCGAGGATCTGCTGCTCCAGGGCGTCGTCGAGCTTGCCCTGGGAGCGGATCGACTCCAGCACCGCGGCCCGCCGGTCCTCCAGCTCCCGCAGGTAGCCCAGGCGCTCCTCGAGCGTGCGCAGCTGGGCGTCGTCGAGGGTGCCCGTCACCTCCTTCCGGTAGCGGGCGATGAACGGCACGGTGGCCCCGCCGTCGAGCAGCTCGACCGCGGCGGTGACCTGCCCTTCCCGTACCCCGAGCTCCGAGGCGATGCGCTGATGGATAGCTGTCGTCACGTCGACGATTGTTACCGAGCCCGCGCCGTCGTGTCGCGCCACCCCGCAGTGTCACCCGTCGGCGATCAATCGGGCATGCCGCACGGGGCGCTGGGGGACACCGGGGTACCGCTGGAGAGGGACGCCTGGTTCGTGGCTGAACCGCCCGGCGGGGGCGCCCCGTACCCCGATGTCGCGAATGTCACGTCGGTCTCCCGCCGCGTGTCGCTGCGGTCTTCCGGCCGCCCGATGCCGCCGGATTCGGCCCGGAACGTCGCCACAGCCCGCCAGATGGCCTCTGACCTGCACAATCACGCCCTGGGCGGGAATGTCGGCCCGGCGGGGCCCGCCGTGATCCGGCGACACTTGGTAGGAGGTACTAGAGACAACGGAATTGGCCTTTGGCACAGTTGTCACATGACGCTTGCTGTCCGGGCGGTCGCCGCCACTGATCAGGGCCTGGTCCGGTCCAACAACGAAGACGCCGTCTTCGTCGGTAATCGACTCTTCGTGGTGGCGGACGGCATGGGCGGACTTCCCGCCGGTGAGCTGGCGAGCGACATCCTCGTGCAGACCTTGAGCGTGGTGGACACGGCGCCGGACAACGGTGAGCCGTTGCAGGATCTGATCAGCGCGCTGCAGACCGCGAACGAGCGGATCGAGGCGGCGGTGGCCGACGACGACGCCCGCGACGGCATGGGCACCACGGTGACCGCGCTGCTGCTCTCCGGCGACCGCCTGGCCGCCCTCAACGTCGGCGACTCCCGCTGCTACCTGCTCCGCGACGGCGAGTTCCAGCAGCTCACCCGGGACGACACCTACGTGCAGGCGCTGGTCGACCAGGGCGTGCTCACCCCCGACGACGCCCGCCGCCACCCGCAGCGGGCGCTGGTCACCCAGGCCGTGCAGGGCGGCCCGTTCCGTCCGGCCGGCCGGATGATCCCGGCCCGGCCCGGCGACCGTTACCTGCTGTGCAGCGACGGTCTCTCCGACTACGTCGAGGATGCGGTGATCGCGCAGACGCTGCGCGAGGTCGCCGACCGCAAGGCCTGCGCCGCCGAACTGGTCAACCGGACCCTGCAGAACGGCGCGCCCGACAACGTGACCGTCATCGTCGCCGACGTCGTCGAGGCCTGACGGCGATGATCCGGGCCCGCCGCGTCCTCGCCGGTGCGGCGTCGGCCGCCCTGCTGCTGACCCTGGCGGCGTGCGGCGGCCCCGCGGAGCCCGCGGCCCCGCAGCTGCGGCTGCGGGCCACCGCCGAGCAGTGGCGGCAGGACGAGGTGGCACGGCAACTCGGGATCGCCCTGCACAACGACGGTGACAAGCCGGTCTGGGTCTCCCGGCTGGAGCCGGACCTGCCCTCCTTCGAGGGTGAGGCGCCGGTCGACACACCGGCCCTCCTGCCGCCGAACGGGCTCCGGGTGGACGTCACCGTCCCCTACGGCACCGGAGGCTGTGTGACGGCCGCTGAGGCCTCCTACGTGACGGTCGTGGCGCGGGCCGAGGGTGACACCCGGACGCAGCGGGTCCGGCTCGCGCTGCCGCACCCCAACAAGCTGCTGGACAAGCTGCTGGCCGACGACTGCGCCGCCGAGACGGTCCGCCGGAGCGTCGCGCTGAGGTTCGGCGACTGGACCGACCTCGGCGCCGACGGGGTCCGCGGCAGCCTGATCGTGGAACGGACGGCCGCCGCCACGGTGGGCGTCGCTCAGCTGCACTCCTTCGACGGCAACGTGATGTACCGGCTCGCCTACCGGCGGGCCACCCCGCTGGCCGAGGTCACCGCCGCGGCGCCGGTGGCGACGCTGCCCGTCACGGTCACCCCGCTGCGCTGCGACCTGCACGCCTTCGCGGAGGTCAAGAAGCCCTTCGAGTTCCCGGTACGGATCTCGCTGGACGGCGGGAAGCAGCTCTACACGACCGTGCCGGTCGACGAGGACGACAAGAAGGCTCTCGACACCATGCTGCGCCGCAACTGCGGTGTCCCACCGGCCGGATCCTGACCGGTCGGCGGCCGGCGGCTACTCGCCGTCGAGGCGGTCGGCCAGGGTCTTCGGGGCCACCGTCCGGAACGCGTCCTCGCACAGTTCGGCGATCTCCGACCAGTCCGGGTCGCGGTCGAGGCGGACGCCGACCCAGCCGCGATGGCCCACGTACGGCGGCCGGAAGAACCGGTCCGGGTCGGCGGCGATCAGCTCGGCCTGGGAGCCGGGCGGCGCGGCACACCACAGGTGCGGGAACTCGTGGTCGTGGTGGCCGGTGGGCCACAGCATGACGGACTGCTTCTTCCCGCGGACGAAGAAGGCGGGCGCACCGTGGCTGGGACGCTCGGTCGCCTCGGGCAGGCGCAGGCACATCTCACGGAGCCGCTCGGTGGTGTCCATACCCCGCAACATATTCTCGGCGGGTGCTGATGGCGACCGACCGGCTGATCCTGCGGCGTTTCCGGGCGTCGGACGCGCCCGTGCTGGCGGCCTACCGGTCCGACCCCGACGTGGCCCGCTACCAGTCCTGGGACGCCCCGTTCGACCGGGAGAAGGCGGAGACCGCGGTCCGCAACTTCGCGGCGAGCTCGCCGGACGAGGCCGGGCACTTCCAGTACGCGGTCGAGCTCACCGGGGAGCGGCGGCTGATCGGCGACGTGTATGTGCGGCTGCACGACAACCTCAGGCAGGCGGAGATCGGGTTCACGCTCGACCCGGCGTACCAGAGGAGGGGTTTTGCCTTCGAGGCGGTGAGCGCTGTGCTGGACCGCCTCTTCCGCGTCCAGGGGCTGCACCGGGTGACGGGGGAGTGCGACGCGCGCAACACGCGGTCGGCGGCGCTGCTGGAGCGGCTCGGTTTCCAGCGCGAAGGACTGCTCCGGCAGCAGACCTTCATCAAGGGCGAGTGGACCGACGATCTGCTGTACGGGCTGCTCGCCCCCGAGTGGCTCGATCGCTGAGAACTCGATCGCCGGGAAACTGTCGTACCCCCGTGGTCGGATCTGCGCCGTGGACATCGAAGACTTCTGGAGCTTGATCGAGCGCAGCACGGCCGGCAGCGACACCAAGGACGCGCGCGAGGACTGGCTGATCACAACCCTGAGCGGGCGGGACCGCGCCGAGATCGAGGATTTCGCGATCCGCCTGCAGGAGGCGCGTGACCGTGTCGACGACGCCCGCATGTGGAGCGCCGCCGAGGTGATCCTCGACGGCTGCTCCACCGACAGCTTCTGGTATTTCCAGTGCTGGCTGATCGGGCTGGGCCGGGAGGCGTTCGAGCGGGCCGCCGCCGATCCGGACACGCTGGCTGATCTGCCGGCGGTGCGGATTCTTGCCGCCCGGCCCTACGAGACCTGGGACGACGAGGTGTGGCCCGAGTGGGAGAGCCTCGACTATGTCGCCGGCCGGGCCTACGCCGACGACGACGGCTCCGAGCTGGACGAGGCGGTGGCGGCGCGAGGCGTCGACCTGCGGGCCGACCCGCTCGAGCCGGACTGGAGCCGTGAGTACCACTTCCCTCGTCTGCGCGAGCTGTTCCCACGCCACCACACCAGGGGCTGACAATCCCGGCGACCCGGGTCGCAGCCCCTGGGTGTGCTGTCAGCCGTGCTGGGCGTCGTGCTTGAGCCACACGGCGCCGAGCGGCGGCACCCGCAGTGAGACGGAGGCGTCGAAACCGTGCCAGGCCAGGTGCTCCGCCTCGACGGCGCCCATGTTGCCGACACCGGAGCCGCCGTACAGCTCGCTGTCGGTGTTGATCACCTCGGTCCAGCGGCCGGCCCGCGGCAGGCCGATGCGGTAACCCTCGTGCGGGATGGCGGCGAAGTTGACGACGCACGCCAGGGTGTCGCCGTTCGGTGCGAAGCGGACGAAGGAGAACGTGTTGTGCTGCGAGTCCTCACTCGTGATCCACCGGAAACCGGACGGCGAGGTGTCCTGCGTCCAGATCGCCGGCGTCTCCCGGTAAACCCGGTTCAGGTCGCTCACGAGGCGCTTCACACCGTTGTGCTGCGGGTCCTCGAGCAGGTGCCAGTGCAGGCCACCGCTCTCGTTCCACTCCCGCTCGTCGCCCATCTCGGAACCCATGAACAGCAGCTGCTTGCCGGTGAAGGCCCACATGAAACCGAGCAGCGCCCGCGTGTTGGCGAGCTTCTGCCACAGGTCGCCGGGCATCTTGCCGGTCAGCGAACCCTTGCCGTGCACGACCTCGTCGTGGCTGATCGGCAGGGCGTAGTTCTCGCTCCAGGCGTACACGGTGGCGAAGGTCATCTGGTGGTGGTGCCACTGCCGGTGGACCGGCTCCTTCTCCATGTAGGAGAGGGTGTCGTTCATCCAGCCCATGTTCCATTTGAAACCGAAACCGAGACCGCCCAGGTGGGTGGGACGGGTGACGCCGGGCCACGCGGTGGACTCCTCGGCGATCGTCATGACGCCGGGGTGGTGCTTGTAGACGGTCGCGTTCATCTCCTGCAGGAAGCTGATCGCGTCCAGGTTCTCCCGGCCGCCGTACTGGTTCGGCGTCCACTCGCCCTCCTTGCGGGAGTAGTCGAGGTACAGCATCGAGGCCACCGCGTCGACCCGCAGGCCGTCGGCGTGGAACTCCTCGCACCAGTACAGCGCGTTGGCGACCAGGAAGTTGCGGACCTCCTTGCGGCCGAAGTCGAAGACGTACGTGCCCCAGTCGGGGTGCTCGCCGCGCCGCCAGTCGCCGTGCTCGTACAACGGCGTGCCGTCGAAGCGGGCCAGCGCCCACTCGTCCTTCGGGAAGTGGGCCGGAACCCAGTCCAGGATCACGCCGATGCCGGCCTGGTGCAGCTTGTCGACCAGGTACCGGAACTCGTCGGGGCTGCCGAACCGGGACGTCGGGGCGTAGTAACCGGTGACCTGGTAACCCCAGGAACCGCCGAACGGGTGCTCCATGACCGGCATCAGCTCGACGTGGGTGAACCCGGTCTCGACGACGTACTCGACCAGCTGCTCGGCCAGTTCGACATAGCTGAGACCCGGCCGCCACGAGCCCAGGTGCACCTCGTACACGCTGATCGGCTCCTGGTGCCACGACCGGCGCGACCGGTCACGCATCCACTGTTCGTCGTGCCACTGGTACGACGACTGGTAGACGACCGACGCGGTGGCCGGCGGGACCTCGGTGTGCTGGGCGAGCGGGTCGGCGTGCTCGCGCCACACCCCGTCCCGGCCGAGGATCTTGAACTTGTACTTGGTGCCGATGTGCGCCGACGGGACGTACAGCTCCCACACGCCGCTCGAGCCGAGCGACCGCATCGGCCACCCGTCGTGCGGCCCCCAGCCGGCGAAGTCACCGACCACCTGCACGCCGCGGGCGGCCGGCGCCCACACCGCGAAGGCGACACCGGCCCCACGCGGCTGGGCGCCGAGCACCTTCCACAGCTTCTCGTGCCGGCCCTCCCCGATCAGGTGCAGGTCCAGCTCGCCCAGGCTCGGCCCGTGCCGGTACGGGTCGTCGCACTGGGTGCCGTCGATGTCCAGCCGGTAGTCGAGCACCGTGCCGGGCAGCTCGGCCGCGAAGATGCCGTCCGGGTGCACCTTCGTCATCGCGTACCGCTCGCCCTCGTGCAGGACGGCGACCTCGGCCGCCTCCTTGCGCAGGGTCCGCACGACGGTGCGCCCGCCGTGCGGATGCGCGCCGAGAACGGCGTGCGGGTCGTGGGTGTCCCCGGAGATCACGCTGTCCATGGCCCGCTTGTCCGCGGCGAGCCGTGAGGTGCTGGTCTGACCGATCATGGTATTCGGGTGCCCTCCGGGATTCATCCGACAAGCCGGGCGATCGACCGCAGGGGGATCCGCAGCCAACCGGGCCGGTGCCGGGCTTCGTAGGCGGCCTCGTAGACTGCCTTGTCGAGCTCGTACGCCGCGAGCAGCGCACGGTGGGTACGCGGGTCGGTGCCCGCCACGTGGGTGTAGCCGTCGCAGAACGCGGCCCGGTTGCGGTCCACCCACTCCCGGGCTCGTGCCGCCAGGTGTTCGTCGTCGTCCTGGTCGACCAGCAGCTGGTAGGCCGCGTACTCGTAGGAGCGCAGCACCCCCGCCACGTCACGCAGCGGCGAGTCGGGCAGCCGCCGTTCGTCGAGCGGCTGGCCGGGCTCGCCCTCGAAGTCGATCAGCAGCCAGCCCTCCGGCGTGCGCAGCACCTGCCCGAGGTGCAGGTCACCGTGGATGCGCTGCACCTCGACGTGTTCGCCGGTCAGCGCGGTGAACCGGTCGGTGATCGACGCGACGTACGGCTGGAGTTCCGGGACCGCGTTCGCGGCGGTGCGCAGCCGTCCCAGCACCACGTCTACCGGGAACGGCGCCGGGCCGGTGCCGAGCTGCTCGGCCAGAGTCAGGTGCACCGACGCGACGGCCTCGCCGAGCCGGTACGACTCACCCTGGAAATCGCCGCCGACCTCGTCCGCGGCGAAGGCGGCGTCGGCGAACAGATCCCGTGCCGACGCCGTCGCCATGGCCCAGCCCTCGGCCGAATTGACCGCGTACTGGGTGACCATGCCGAGTGAGCAGTCGTCGGCCGCCTGGAACGAACCGAAGAGCCGCGCCACGTGCGGGTTGCCGGCCCGGCCCAGCACCCGGTTCAGTTCGATGTCCGGGTTGATCCCGCAGGTGACCCGCCGGAACAGTTTCAGGATGGCGTCCTGGTCGAAGATCACGCTGGTGTTGCTCTGCTCCGCGTCGAACACCCGCGGCCAGGCCTCCAGCGGCAGCGTGACGCCGGGCTCCTTCTCGAAGACGATGTCACCGGCGATCTCGGACCGGTCGACGAGCGTCAGCAGGTGCCGCGCGGCCGCCGGATCGTAGAGGGCGTCGTAACCGACCCGCCCGTCGTCGGCGGTACCGATGGTGGCCACCGCGCTGTACTCGGGAATCGGCCCCTCGCCCCAGCCCACCAGGACCTGATAGCGCTCCGAGCTGCCGTCGGTGTACTCGACGTCGACGAGGATCAGTTCCAGGTCCTCGCCGAGACCGGTGGCGGACGCCTGTTTGACCGAGGCAAGGACCCGGCTGCGCCCGGCGTACCAGCGCTGTTTCGGTAACCACTCGGCGAAAGGCAGCGTCATTGCTTCTCCTCCGACCCGCACAACTGGAACCAGTAGAACCCGTGCCCCGGGAGCGTCAGCAGGTAAGGAAGCTGCCCGATCCGGGGGAAGTTCACGTGCCCGGTCAGTTCCACCGGGGTGTAACCGTTCCAGTGCTGCAGGTTCAGCTCGATCGGTTGCGGGAAGCGTGACAGGTTGTTGACGCAGAGCACCACGTCGTCGCCGAGTTCACGCAGGTAGGCGAGCACCGAAGGATTGGAGCCGCCCAGTTCCCGGAAGGTGCCGACGGCGAACGCCTCGTGCCTCCGGCGTACCGCCAGCATGGTGCGCGTCCAGTTCAGCAGGGAGGTCGCGCTGTCCCGTTGCGCCTCCACGTTGACCGCCTGGTAGCCGTACACCGGGTCCTGGTTGACCGGTAGGTAGAGGCGGCCCGGCGTGGCCGTGGAGAAACCCGCGTTACGGTCCGGCGTCCACTGCATCGGGGTGCGCACACCGTCGCGGTCACCGAGCCAGATGTTGTCGCCCATGCCGATCTCGTCACCGTAGTAGAGCACCGGTGATCCGGGCAGCGACAGCAGCAGCGCGGTGAACAGCTCGATCTGGTTGCGGTCGTTCTCCAGCAGTGGGGCGAGCCGGCGCCGGATGCCGACGTTCGCCTTCATCCGCGGATCCTTGGCGTACTCCGAGTACATGTAGTCGCGTTCTTCGTCGGTCACCATCTCGAGCGTCAGCTCGTCATGGTTACGCAGGAAGATGCCCCACTGGCAGTTGTCCGGGATGGACGGCGTCTGCGCGAGGATCTCCGAGATCGGGAAACGCGACTCCCGGCGTACGGCCATGAAGATCCGTGGCATGAGCGGGAAGTGGAACGCCATGTGGCACTCGTCGCCACCGCTGCGCGCGTCGCCGAAGTACTCCACCACGTCGGCCGGCCACTGGTTCGCCTCGGCCAGCAGCACCCGGCCCGGGAACTCGTCGTCGATCACCTTGCGGCAGTGCTTGAGGAACGCGTGGGTGGCCGGCAGGTTCTCGCAGTTCGTACCCTCCTCCTCGAAGAGGTACGGCACCGCGTCCAGCCGGAACCCGTCGATACCGAGGTCGAGCCAGAACCGCAGCACGTCCAGCATCGCCTCCTGCACCTTCGGGTTCTCGTAGTTGAGATCCGGCTGGTGCGAGAAGAACCGGTGCCAGTAGAACTGCCGGCGCACCGGGTCGAACGTCCAGTTCGACTCCTCGGTGTCGACGAAGATGATCCGCGCGTCCTGGTACTTCTCGCTGGTGTCGTTCCAGACGTAGAAGTCGCCGTACGGCCCCTCCGGGTCGTGCCTCGACGCCTGGAACCACGGGTGCGAGTCGGACGTGTGGTTCATGACCAGGTCGGTGATGACCCGGATGCCACGCTTGTGCGCCGCGTCCAGCAGGGCCACGAAGTCTTCGACCGTGCCGAACTCCGGCAGGACCTTGTAGAAGTCGCGGATGTCGTAGCCGCCGTCACGCAGCGGCGAGTCGTAGAACGGCGGCAGCCACAGACAGTCGACCCCGAGCCACTGCAGATAGTCGAGCCGCTCGATGAGTCCGCGCAGGTCGCCGCCGCCGTCCGAGCCCGAGTCGTAGAACGCCCGGACCAGCACCTCGTAGAACACGGCCCGCTGGAACCAGGTCCGGTCCGCCGGAAGCGCCCGGGCGTGCCCGAAGTCGTCGGAGGTGGGGTGTTCGACGACCCCGCCCTCGGTGTGACTTCCCTCGGCCGGATCGTGCTCGCTCGACAGCTCCATCAGGTTGCTCCCCCTACCCCGCTACCTCGCCTTGATGACGAAAATGTGCGCCGGCTCGACGAACGGGTCGATCCGGACCGCATTGTGCTGACCCCACTCGTACGTCGCCCCGCTGATCTGGTCGACGACCGTGAACCGCTCGTGCCAGTCCAGGCCGAGCGCCTGCATGTCCAGAGCCGTGTTGCCCCACTGGACGTTGCTGGAGTCGAACGAGCAGATCACCAGGATGGTGTTGCCGGTGTCGGGATCCCGTTTGGAGAAGCAGAGCATCGCGCCGTTGTCGATCTCGTGGAAGCGCAGGTTGCGCAGCCAGTGCAGGGCCGGGTTCTCGTCCCGGATGCGGTTGAGCTTGGTCAGGTACGGCGCGAGCGACCGGCCGGCACGCTCGGCGCCTTCCCAGTCCCGCGGCTTCAGCTCGAACTTCTCGTTGTCGATGTACTCCTCGGCGCCCGGCCTCGGCACGTGCTCGAACAGCTCGTACCCCGAGTACATCCCCCAGGACGGCGTCAGCATCGACGCCAGCACCGCCCGGATCTTGAACATCGGCGGGCCGCCGTTCTGCAGCGACTCGTGCAGGATGTCCGGTGTGTTCGGCCAGAAGTTCGGCCGCATCCAGTCGATCGAGGCCAGCAGCTCCTGCATGTACTGACGCATCTCGGCGGCGGTGTTGCGCCAGGTGAAATACGTGTACGACTGGGTGAAGCCGATCTTGCCGAGCCCGTTCATCATGGCCGGCCGGGTGAACGCCTCGGCCAGGAACAGCACGTCCGGGTCGGTCTCCTTGACCTTGGCGATCAACCACTGCCAGAAGTTGATCGCCTTCGTGTGCGGGTTGTCGACCCGGAAGATCTTGACGCCGTTGTTCACCCAGTGCATCACCACGCGGTAGACCTCGTCGCGCAGTGTGCGGTAGTCGTTGTCCCAGTTGATCGGGTAGATGTCCTGGTACTTCTTGGGCGGGTTCTCGGCGTACGCGATCGTGCCGTCGGCCTTGGTGGTGAAGAACTGCGGGAACTTCTTCACCCACGGATGGTCGGGCGCGGCCTGCAGTGCCAGGTCCAGCGCCACCTCCATGCCGAGCTCCTCGGTCCGCCGGACGAACTCGCGGAAGTCGTCGAGGGTGCCCAGCTGCGGATGGATCGCGTCGTGGCCGCCCTCGTCCGAGCCGATCGCCCACGGCGAGCCGACGTCCTCGGGCCGGGCCACCAGGGTGTTGTTGCGGCCCTTACGGTTGATCTTGCCGATCGGGTGGATCGGCGGCAGGTAGACCACGTTGAAGCCCATCGCGGCGATCGCCGGGAGCCGCTTCGCCGCGGTCGCGAACGTGCCGTGCTTGATCGGCGTCGCGTCCGGGCCGACCTCGGCACCCTCCGAGCGGGGGAAGAACTCGTACCACGCCGAGTACAGCGCCCGCTTGCGGTCCACCCAGATCGCGAACGACCGGGTCGTGGTGACCAGGTTCCGGACCGGGTTGTGCCAGAGCAGCTCCTCCAGGTCCAGCGCCGGGGTCACCCGGCCGAACAGCGACTTCTGCGTGTCACGCAGCGCCGCCGCGGCCTCCCGGACCGACTCCTCGTGCTCAGCCGGAACGATCTTGGTGGCCAGGTCCAGCACGTCGGCGCCCTCGGCCAGATCGTTCGCCAGGTCCTCGGTGCCCTGCCCGGCGCCGATCTTCTTCACCACGGCGTCGCGCCACGTCCGGTACGGATCGTCGAAGGCCTCCACCGTGAAGGTCCAGCGTCCGGCCTGGTCGGGCCGGAGCGCGGCGTGCCACTGGTCGAGGCCCGGTTCACCCGGCGTCATCCGGGTGAACGGCTTGGTCTCACCGTCCGGTGAGCGCCATACCACATTCACACCGAGCGCGTGATGACCTTCGCGATAGGACACCGCCGAGACCGGAACCAATTCGCCGACCACCGCCTTCGCGGGGTAGCGGCCACCGGACACAGCCGGTGTCACGTCTTCGATGGGGAAGCGACCGGTCATGATCTCCACCGTAGTCAGAGGGGCGCGTGAGGGCTTGGCGACCGGGAAAACCACCGCCGTCGTCTCTATGACTTCTCCGCAGTGGAGGTTTTGAAACGGCCGATCGCCGCCGCCTCTCAACCTACCGGAGGCGGTTCGCCGGGGCGCATCCAGACGCGGCCGTGCACCGCCGGAAAACACGACAATTTCACCGGCTCGCAACACCCGTTCATCTTTGTCGCGAGGGGACCACGGAGACCGGGCTTCCCTCGCCAGCGAGGAGTATCACGTTTTCCGGCCCGCCCGCCGCGGACCACCGCGACCGGACCCGGCAGGGCCACCCGTTCCTCCGGCAGGCGGCACGGTCGGTGTGCCCCCACCGAGATGCAGCACCCCCGCCGGTACGCCGAGCGCGATCTGCCGCACCTTAGGGGAAAGCCCGATGGCCCGGGCGCCGGGTACGCCGTCCACCAGGAGCGTCCAGCCGTGCCGGATCGGGCCGTGGCTCCGCCGTTCCCGTGGCGACCGGCGCGATCACGGGAGTGCATCGGTTGCCGTGCGTTGCCATCGAGGAACCCTGCTCAAGACGGCCTCCCAGCCACCGAGCTATACCCCTGACGCGAGCCGCCCCGGCAAGCGCACGAAGGGAGGAGATCGAACGTGGCCGGACCGTCCACCGCATTGTCCCCGGTGATCGCCGCCAGCACCCACTGGCTGGCCCGTGCCTACCCGGGCGGCGAATCCAACACGGTGGCACACACGCTCGCCGAACTGCAGGCCCGGCAGGCCGTCACCGTCGCCGCCTGGCTGCGCTACCCGACCGAGATCGACGCGGCGCTCGTCGCCATCGCCGGCCCCGGCGGATCCGCCGTCCTCGACTGGAAGGCCGGCAGCGAACCCGACGACGAGTTCGCCGACGGCGAAGGCTGGCGCACCTGGGTCGACGAGGTCGTCGTCAGCTGGGCGGCCTGCCTGCTCGCCGACCCCCTGCTGGCCCGCCGCGGCGTCGACGCCGTCATCGCGGCCATGCCCATCCCCGACCAGCGGCCCCGCCCGCACGCCCGCCGCCCCGGCGACGGCCAGCCCAGCGAGTTCCGCCGCCTTCTCGTGCCGGACGCCCGTGACCGTGAGGCCTCCGTGCTGCTGCGGCATCCGGACCTGCTGGAGCCCATCGCGGCCATCCACCGCGACACACTTCGTTACCTGCTCGACGCTGAATCCAATGACCTTGCTCCGCTCGGCGGGGATCGCGCCCTTTGAGGCTGGGCTGAATGGCCTCGCTCCGCTCAGCAGGGATCGCGCCCTTGAGCCGGTGTCGAGGGCTCCGGAATCGACCATGGCTTCGCCTCGCCGATTCCGGCGCCCTCGACACCGGCGGGTGCGATCCGCGGTGGGTTCGGTCCCACCGGGCTGAGGCTTCGCCTTGCCTGTTCGGGTCGTCCCCGCCCGGCGGGCATGGTCCGCGGTGGATTCGGTTCTACCGGGCTGCGGCTTCGCCTCGCCTGTTTCGGTGTCGTCGACACCGGCGGGCGGGATCCGCGGTTTGTTGTTTGCTTTCCCCTCCCGAGGGCTGCGTGCGCGCGGGCGCGTCAGTCCGCCGGAACGGGAGGGTCCTTGAGGCCGCAAGGCCGGCACCGCCTAGTCCTCCTGGGTGCCGGCCTTGCGGCCTCGTTCGCATTGGCGTGCCGGCCTTCGGCCTCGTTCGCATTGGCGTGCCGGCCTTCGGCCTCATTTGCATTGGCCTGCTGGCCTTGCGGCCTTGTGCCCATTCGCCTGCCGGCCTTGAGCCTCGGCGGCATCCGCCTGGCGGCCCCGCGATGCCGGACTTCGCCGATGCGCTGAAGGATCTCGACGAGGTCGGTGTGGGTGGACCTCGACCGGGCCGGCGGGCGGGGGAGCGGCCGGTGTGGGTGGGGTCTCAGTCGGCCAGGCGGGCGGGGAAGCCGCCGGTGGCGATCGGGCCCCAGGACTCGACGGTCACCCGGATCAGGCACTTGCCCTGGTCGCGCATGGCCTTCCGGTACTCGTCCCAGTTCGGGTGCTCGCCGGAGATGCACCGGAAGTAGTCGACGAGCGGCTCGACCGCGTCGGGCAGGTCGATGACCTCGGCGACCCCGTCGACCTGGACCCACGGGCCGTTCCACTCGTCGGACAGGATGCAGAGAGTCACCCGCGGGTCGCGGCGGATGTTCGCGACCTTCGCCCGTTCCGGGTAGCTGGAGATGACGATGCGGCCCTCGGCGTCGACGCCGCACGCGTTGGGGGAGGACTGCGGCCGGCCGTCCTTGCGGGTGGTCATCAGGATCGCGTGATGCCGTGGCCGCAGGAACTCCACGAGTTCCTCCCGGGTGACCTTCGTGTTCGTCGCGATGGTCCGCGCCATGTCGGTGTCCTCTCTAACGTTTCCGGCGGCCTGGTGAAGATCTTTCCAGGCCCGACCGGCGGATGATCCGGATCGGCCCGGCGGGCGCCACCACCGGCGTCGGCAATCCGGCTCCGGGCGCTGCCCGAGACGCCGTGCCGAACGCCGGCCGAGATCGCCGGGCCGAACGCTGCCCGGGAGGCCGGGCCGAACGCCGGCCGGGCCGCCGGGCCGAACGCCGGCCGGGCCGCCGGGCCGAACGCCGGCCGGGGCCGCGGTGCCGAACGCCGGCCAGGGTCGCCGGGCCAGGGCAGCCCAGGCCGGCCACCGATGGCCCGGGGACGGCGGGGCTGTCAGGAGGACTGACGCTCGCTCAGGGGAGTTGCGCCGCTCGGTGCGGTCGCGTCCACCGGGAACGCGCCGGGTGCCTGACCGCCCGAACCGGCCGCCGCCTGGCCGGCCGCGATCGCCGCACCGATGATGCCGGCGTTGTTGAGCAGGGTGGCCGGGACGATCGGGGTGCGGATGTCGAGGAGCGGGAAGAACTTCTCCGATTTCTTGCTGACCCCGCCGCCGACGATGAACAGGCGTGGGGACAGCAGCATCTCGACGTGGCGCAGGTAACGCTGGACCCGCGTCGCCCACTGCTCCCAGGACAGGTCCTCGGCCTCGCGGATGCGGTCCGAGGCCAGCAGCTCGGCGTCGGCTCCGTCGATCTCGAGGTGGCCCAGCTCCGTGTTGGGCAGGAGCGTGCCGTCGAGGAACAGGGCGCTGCCGATGCCGGTGCCGAAGGTCAGCATCATGATCAGGCCGGCCTGGTCGCGACCGGCGCCGAACGCGACCTCGGCGACCCCGGCCGCGTCGGCGTCGTTGAGGACCGTCACCGGCTTGCCGAGCCGCTCGGTGAACAGCTGTGCCGCGGGCGCGTCGAGCCACGACTTGTCGACGTTGGCCGCGCTGCGGGTCACGCCGTCGACGACGACGCCCGGGAACGTGACGCCGATGCTGCCGAAGTCGTCGAACTGGGCCGCCACCTCGGCGACCGCCTCCACCACGCTGTCCACGTCGGCGGGCTGGGGGGTGGGCACGCGGAACCGCTCGGCGAGCAGCTCGCCGCGGTCCTGGTCGACCGGGGCGCCCTTCACGCCGGAGCCACCGATGTCGATGCCGAGGATGCTCATCCCGTCGTCCGTTCTTCAGGGGTAGTTCGCCGTTGCTGTGTACCACGTGCGTCAGACATTAAATCCCGTTCCCTCGGGCGCCTTACGGCGACACCATGGGATGAATTCGCTCCGTGATTTCCGGGTTCACGCAATGTCACTCATACTTTCAGCTAGTCGGCGCTAGGCTTCTCGGTTAGCGTTGCACTTCAGAACGGTCGCCGCGTGCGGGCACGGCTCTCTGCCCGTCTGATGGAGGACCACTAATGAACATGCTGGATTCCATGTCCGCCGTAACATCACCGACCGCTCCGTCGCCCGCGGTGGTCACCCCGCGAGCCGCCGGAACCTCGCGACACGCCGCGCACGTCGTGCCCACGGCCAGTGCGTCCGAACTGCTCGCCGCGATGGCGGCCGCTCCACCCGGACCGCGGTACTCGCGGCTGCGGGACCGGGCGATCGAGGCGTGGCTGCCTCTCGCCCGCCACCTCGCCCACCGCTACTCCGGCCGCGGCGAACCCACCGACGACCTCATCCAGACCGCCACCGTCGGCCTCATCAA